>JANPBQ010000043.1:0-20181 GCA_031430555.1 Betaproteobacteria bacterium | reverse complement strand
TTGCCGGTCAAACCGTGCCGATTCCGGCGGGCTTCAACCTCTCCAATGACAAGCGCGGCACCATTGAATTCGCGGTCGATCATTTGCTGCGACATGCGCCGGTAAAAAAAGACGAGATTGCCTTGCCGAAGGGCAGTCTGTTCGGCGCAATCAAAGTGGACACGAAAAAATGCACCTTTTGTCTCGCCTGCGCGGGCGCGTGCCCGGAATCGGCGTTAATGGATGGCGCGGACGTGCCGCGCCTCAACTTCATCGAGCGCAACTGCGTGCAATGCGGGCTGTGCGAAAACACCTGTCCGGAAAATGCGATCACGTTGGTGCCGCGTTTGCTGTTGACGGAGGCGCGCAAACTGACGGTGGTGTTGAATGAATCCGAGCCGTTCAATTGCGTCTCCTGCGGCAAGGCGCTTGGCACAAAAGTGATGATCGACAACATGCTCGGCAAACTCGCGGCGCATTCGATGTTTCAGGCCGAAGGCAGTTTGCAGCGTTTGCGCATGTGCGCCGATTGCCGTGTCGTGGACATGATGTCGAACCCGCATGAAACGTCGATCCTCACCGGAAGGCCGATGGAATGAACGCGCCGGTTGCCGCTGTCAAGTTTGAACATCCGCGCGCCATTGAGCCCGAAGATCAGGTTCGCGCGGATTTTTACGCCTTGCTCGCCTCGCTGTTTTATCGTGCGCCGGATGAAAACATGTTGCGGGCGATGATGCTATCGGCGGAGCCTGAAGGCGAAGAAGCCGACGCGCTGGCGAAAGCGTGGGCAGCCCTTGCCGCCGCATCGGGTGTGGTGAGCCACGATGCGGTCGACGAGGAATATCAAACCATATTCGTCGGTGTGGGCCGACCGCCATTGATGTTGTTTGGCTCTTTCTACATTGCGGGTTTCATGAATGAAAAGCCGCTCGCGGAATTGCGCGGCGATTTGCGCGCGCGCGGGTTTGCGCGCGATCCTTCGATTACCGAACCCGAAGATCATCTGGCCGCACTTTGCGATGTGATGCGTGCCATGATTTTGGGCGATGTGGCGAATCCGCCTGCATCGGTTGAACAACAGCGACACTTTTTTGCAAAACACCTGCGACCGTGGGTGCGCCAATGCTGCGCCGCAATAACGCAAAATGAGAAATCGAATTACTATAGAAGGGTTGCGGCGTTTGCCGATGCCTTTTTTGAGATCGAGATTCAAGCTTTTGCAATGTGATCGAGTCACTACATTAATCCCGTCGTTTCGAATCACCCTTTGTCACCATTCGCATGGAGGTATGACATGAAGCCCGAACAGAAATCCCCCGAGCAAGCCGCAAAACAGCGCAGAACTTTCCTGTTGGGTGCCACACTCGGTAGTGCCGGCGCGGTGGCCGCTGTGTTGACGGGGAGTGGTGCAGGCGAGGCGCTCAATGTCGCCGCAGCAGTGCCCAAGGTAAAAGCCAAGGTCAAGGGTTACCACGAGACCGATCACATTCGCCAATACTACGAAACCACACGCATTTAATCTGAGCGAGGAGACGACCATGTTACTGACCAGAAAATCCAGCAAACCCTCGCCGGGCGCAGCATCCGGACTTGCGCAACGATTGAACGGCGCGCTCGGCACCATGGATCGCCGCGCGTTTCTGCGGCGATCCGGCATGGTGGCGGGTGCCGGCGCGTTCGCGTCGCAATTGCCCTTTTCGATGGTCCGCAAAGCCGAGGCCGCCGCAGCAGCGGGTACGTCGGGTAAAGCGGAAATCAAACGCACGATTTGCACGCATTGCTCGGTCGGTTGCGCAATCGATGCCGTGGTCGAAAACGGCGTCTGGGTGCGTCAGGAACCGGTATTCGATTCGCCGATCAATTTGGGTGCGCACTGCGCCAAAGGTGCGGCGATCCGCGAACACGGCCACGGTGAACATCGGCTGAAATATCCGATGAAACTGGTCAACGGAAAATACACGCGCATTAGTTGGGACACGGCGATCAACGAGATCGGCGACAAACTCTTGAAGCTCAAGAAGGAAAGCGGCCCGGATTCCGTTTATTGGGTCGGCTCTTCCAAGCACAACAACGAGCAGGCGTATTTGATGCGCAAATTTGTCTCGCTGTTCGGCACCAATAATTGCGACCACCAGGCACGCATTTGCCATTCCACCACGGTGGCCGGCGTCGCGAACACCTGGGGCTATGGGGCGATGACCAATTCGTACAACGACTTGTCGAACACCAAGTGCGCCATGTACATCGGCTCGAACGCGGCCGAAGCACATCCGGTCTCGATGTTGCATATGCTGAATGCTAAAGAACACGGCTCGCGCCTGATCGTCGTCGATCCACGCTTCACGCGCACAGCGGCGAAGGCCGATCAATACATCCGTATTCGTTCCGGCACCGATATTCCGTTCCTGTTCGGCATGCTTTATCACATCTTCAGTAATGGCTGGGAAGACAAGCAATACATCAACGACCGCGTCTATGGCATGGACAAGGTCAAGGAAGACATTCTCAAGAAATGGAATCCAAAAGCGGTTGAGGAAGCCTGCGGCGTGCCGGAAGCGGAAGTTTATGCGGCTGCGGAGGCGATGGCAAAAAACAAACCCGCCACCATCGTCTGGTGCATGGGGCAAACCCAGCACACCATCGGCAACGCGATGGTGCGTGCAAGCTGCATTCTGCAATTGGCGCTCGGCAACATCGGCACCTCGGGCGGCGGCGCAAATATTTTCCGCGGTCACGATAACGTTCAGGGCGCGACTGACGTCGGCCCGAATCCGGATTCCTTGCCTGGCTACTATGCCTTGGCGACGGGTGCCTGGAAGCATTGGGCCAAAGTCTGGAATGTGGATTACGACTGGATCAAGGTGCAGTTCGCCTCGCAGGCGATGATGGAAAAGCCGGGGATGACGGTCTCGCGCTGGATCGATGGCGTCATGGAAAAAAATGACTTGATCGATCAGGACAGTAACCTGAAGGCGATGATTTATTGGGGTCACGCGCCCAATTCTCAGACTCGCGGCCTGGAAATGAAAACCGCGATGGAGAAGCTGGAATTGATGGTCATCATCGATCCCTATCCCACTGCTTCCGCCGCGATGCCGGATCGCCAGGATGGAATCTATCTGCTGCCGGCCGCGACCCAGTTCGAGACAGTCGGCTCCGTGACAGCATCGAACCGCTCGATCCAGTGGCGCGAAAAAGTGATCGAGCCCTTGTTTGAATCGAAGCCTGATCACACCATCATGTATTTGCTCGCCAAGAAATTCGGTTTTGGCGATCAACTGCTCGGCAAAGCCAACGGCAAACAGAACATCGCGTTGAAGGGCGATGAGCCGAATGTTGAAGACATCCTGCGCGAAATCAATCGCGGCACTTGGACCATCGGCTACTCGGGCCAATCGCCGGAACGCCTCAAAGCGCATATGCGCAACATGGACGCTTTCGACGTGAAGACCTTGCGTTGCACGAAAGATGTGATCGACAAGGAAACCGGCTACAACATGAACGGCGATTATTTTGGCCTGCCGTGGCCGTGTTACGGCAACCCCGCGTTGAAACATCCCGGCTCACCGAACTTGTACGACACCAGCAAACACGTGATGGATGGCGGCGGAAATTTCCGCGCCAATTTCGGCGTCGAGCGCGAAGGCGTGAATTTGCTTGCCGAAGATGGTTCGCATTCGCTCGGTGCCGATATCACTACCGGCTATCCGGAATTCGACCATGTACTGCTTAAGAAACTCGGCTGGTGGGCGGAACTGACCGAGGATGAACAAAAGGCGGCCGAAGGCAAGAACTGGAAGACTGATCTTTCCGGCGGCATCATCCGCGTCTGCATGAAAAATCACGGTTGTCATCCCTTCGGTAACGCGAAGGCGCGTGCAGTCGTATGGAATTTCCCCGATGGCATTCCGCAACATCGCGAGCCGCTTTATAGCCCGCGCGCGGATATGGTGGCCAAGTACCCCACCCACGACGATAAGAAGGGTGCCTTCTGGCGCTTGCCGACGCTGTACAAGGCGGTGCAGGACAAGAACAAGGACATCGGCAAGGATTACCCTCTGATTCTGACCTCCGGCCGCTTGGTCGAATACGAGGGCGGCGGCGAGGAAACACGCTCGAATCCTTGGCTCGCGGAATTGCAGCAGGAAAATTTCATCGAGATCAATCCCAAGGACGCGGAAGCGCGCGGGATCAAGAACAATCAGTTCGTCTGGGTGACCACACCGACCAAGGCCAAGCTCAAAGTGAAATCGCTGCTGACCGAACGCGTCGCATCCGGAACCACCTTCATTCCTTTCCACTTTTCAGGCTGGTGGCAAGGCAAAGATATGTTGGATAAATATCCGGCGGGTACCGCACCCATCGTGCGTGGCGAAGCCGTCAACACCGCCACCACCTACGGCTATGACAGCGTGACGATGATGCAGGAATCCAAGACCACGCTGTGCCAGGTCGCATCGGCCTAACCCTCACAGATAACAGGAGAGATCATCATGGCAAGAATGAAATTTATCTGTGACGCCGAACGCTGCATCGAGTGTAACGGCTGCGTGACCGCATGTAAAAACGAACATGAAGTGCCGTGGGGCGTGAACCGCCGCCGGCTGGTAACGGTGAACGACGGCAAGCCCGGCGAGCGCTCGATTTCTGTGGCGTGCATGCATTGCACCGACGCACCGTGCATGGCGGTGTGTCCGGTCGATTGTTTTTACAAGACCGACGAGGGCGTGGTGTTGCACGACAAGGATCTGTGTATCGGTTGCGGCTATTGCTTCTACGCCTGCCCGTTCGGCGCGCCGCAATTTCCGCAGGCAGGCGCATTTGGTTTGCGCGGAAAAATGGACAAGTGCACCTACTGCGCGGGTGGTCCGGAAGAAAACAATACCGAGGTCGAATTCAAAAAATACGGTCGCAATCGGCTCGCCGAAGGCAAGTTGCCGGCGTGCGCGGAAATGTGCTCGACCAAGGCATTGCTGGCCGGCGATGGCAACGTGATTGCCAGCATTTATCGGCAACGCGTGCTTACCCGCAAAAAAGGAAACGAAGTGTGGGGCTGGGCGATGGCATACAAAGAAGATGCGAACATCGGTGGCTTGGGCGCGCCCGGAGCAAAAACATGATGCCGCGTCGCGCAATGGGCGTGGCGTCGATGGCCGCATTTGCCGTCGCATTGAGTGCGTGCGGCGAAATCGATCAAACCGCCAAGACCGAAAAAGTCTATGCCGGCAAGAAAGATACGCGCGCGGCCGATGGTGCCGCGTTTGGAGGCGACAAGAAAAAGTGGGAAGCCGCGCTTGCGCAGCGCAGCAATACCCAGAACGAGTACCTTCGCACCGACGTTAAAAAATAGGAGAAAAGGGCGATGATCAAGAATCTCGGAAAGCAAGCCATCGGCTATTTTGCCGTGCTGATAATATTGTCCGCAAACGCGTTCGCGCAAACACCTGCACCGGCGAAAGAGGCTGCCAAGCCGGCGGCGACGACCGTCGCACCGGTTGCTGCGACCGCAGCGCCAATTGAAGCACCGGCACCCAAAGCCGCACCCGCGCTGCCGCCAGGCAGCACTGCGGGCGTGGGCTGGAACAATCCGCCCAAGTGGTCGGATGTCGAGCAAAAGGCGCAGTACGCGTCGGTACCTGGCCGTGAAATGAATGTGCTCGTCGAAGACAACGGCCAAGCGTGGCGCGCGATGCGCAATGGGCCGGTGACGTTTTACGGTGGCATCCTGCTGTTGATTGTGCCAACGTTGCTTCTGCTGTTCTTCTTCATCAAGGGGCCATTCAAACTGAATGATTCGCCGACCGGTCGATTGGTCGAGCGATTCAACAGTGCCGAGCGCATGACGCATTGGACAGTAGCGATTTCGTTTGTATTGCTCGCAATAACCGGCATTGTCATTCTGTTTGGAAAATATGTATTGCTGCCGATACTGGGGGCGACCGTGTTTTCAACCATTTCGTTGATTGGCAAGAATATTCACAATTTTGTCGGCCCATTGTTCATCTTTTCACTGATCGTGATGTTCTTCATGTTCGTGAAAGACAATTTCTTTTCCGGCGAAGATTTCACCTGGCTGGCAAAAATGGGTGGCCTGCTTTCTGGCAACCATACGCCCGCCGGTCGTTTCAACGGTGGCGAAAAGGCCTGGTTCTGGATTGGCGTTGTGATACTGGGTTTGGTCAGCGGCGCGTCAGGCTTGATCATGCTGTTTCCCAACTGGGATTCGGCGCGCGAATTGATGGCGCAGGCGAATCTGTTGCATGCTGGCAGCGCTATTTTGTTTGCAACGTTGGCGTTCGCGCATATTTACCTCGGCACCATCGGCACGGATGGCGCATATCAGGCGATGCGTGAAGGCTACGTCGATGAAACCTGGGCAAAGGAACACCATTCGCTTTGGTACGACGAAGTCAAAGCCGGCAAGCGGGGCGAAAAAATTGTCGGCACCGCGCAGCCTGCGGCCGGCGACGATTGAACGGAGGCGATATGAAAATTGCTCAGATTACGTTGACGTTGAGTTTGGTAATGTTCGGCACGAATTCGATTGCGAAATTGCCGCCTCCACCACCGGTTGACCCTGTTGCTGCCGCCGCAAAGGCAGAAAAGGACAAGGCTGCTGCGGAGAAAACCAAGGTGCAGCAAGCGGCCGCCGAAGACAAGGCAGTCAAAAGTTTTCAGGCAGTGATGAAAAAGGCGGGCAAACCGATTCCCAAACCGACACCTATCGTGGTGGCGGCAGCGCCACCACCCGCCGCTGCGCCCGCCAAGGCGACTGCGGCACCGGCCAAAGATGCCAAACCCGCCAAGAAATAGAGTTCTGCTTGGCCGATAATATTCACCGGATAGGGACAAATTGAACACGAAAAAGTTTGGAATGACCGCTGCCGCGATGGCCTTGATGTTGGCAAGTTGCGCGTATATTGGAGCCACCAGCGGCCCGGCTGCCGTCGCAAGTTTGGAGCCAACCAAGGGCAACAACACCTCGGGAACAGTCACTTTCACGCAAATCCGCGACAAGGTACGGGTTGAGGCTCGCATCAGCGGCCTAAAGCCGAATGCGGACCATGGCTTTCACATCCATGAAAAAGGCGATTGCAGCTCAGGTGATGGTATGAGCACCGGCGGACATTTCAATCCGCTGGGCAAAGCACATGGCCAACATGAAAGCATGGATCGTCACGCGGGAGACTTACCGGCTTTGCGCGCCGATGCCGCTGGCAATGCGAGCTTGAACGCGACGCTGGACGTCATTTCAGTCGACGCCGGCAGCACGAGCGTGATCGGGCGCGGCCTGATCGTGCATCGCGATCCCGATGATTTCAAGACCCAGCCAACCGGAAATGCCGGGCCGCGCATCGCCTGCGCGGTGATTCGAACGCGTTGAAACCTACCGTGGCACCCGCGCGCAGTTAAGCCGCATCGCAAGAAACCCCACAAGTCGTCGGGAACTTTTTTGTTTGGCAAGGGAAAATCCCGCCGAAAAAACCGCAATGCCTACGCGAGTCACACCTTTTCTAGGATAATACCCCTCATCAATATCTGAACAACTTTCAGGGGAAAATATGGGTGCCATTCTTCAGTCGTTGCATAAAACCGTCATCGCCGGATTTGTCCTGCTAATCGTTATCGCCGGCGCGGTGACGTTGGTGTCAGGTTCGAATATCCGCATGGAGCACGCGTGGATCGCGTTTGTCATGCGCTGGTTTCATGTGATGTTTGGCGTCATGTGGATTGGACTGTTGTGGTATTTTAATTTTGTGCAAATGCCGTCGATGCCGAAAATTCCCGACGAGCAAAAGCCCGCCATCAGCAAAGTGATCGCGCCCACGGCGTTGATGTGGTTTCGTCATGCGGCGCTGTGGACCGTGATCACCGGTGTTGCTTTGGCGTCGATGAATGGCTACATCGTCCAGGCACTCTCGTTTCAACGTCCAGTACTTGCGATTGGCATCGGTATGTGGCTCGCACTGGTGATGGCGTTCAATGTCTGGTTCATCATCTGGCCCAATCAGCAAAAAGCGCTCGGCATGGTGCCGGTCGAGGCGGATGTAAAAGCGAAGGCCGCGCGCACCGCGATGCTGACTTCGCGACTGAACACGATGCTCTCCATCCCGATGTTGTTTTGCATGGTGGCGCAGCAAAACGGCGGGCTTTGATTCGATCGCAATTCCTGAATCGGCCTTTACGAATGACGCCGGAAGCGAAACCTTCCGGCGTTTTCCGTTGTATGACTCCGAACATGCATCGACTGCGTCAGGATATTCGATTGACATCGACTCATTCCACGTGAAAACCAGACGGAAAACTCATGAAACAACTTGAAACGATCACGCTCGGTGGCGGCTGCTTTTGGTGTGTTGATGCGGTGTTTGACGACCTGAAAGGTGTCGACGACGTGGTCTCAGGCTACATGGGCGGGCAGGGTGCCAACCCGAGCTACGAAGCAATCTGTACGGGCAGAACCGGACACGCGGAAGTCATTCAGGTGAAATTCGATCCGGCGATCATTTCGTTTCGCGAAATACTTGAAGTGTTCTTCGCCGTTCACAATCCGACCACGCTCAATCGGCAAGGCAACGACAGCGGCACGCAATATCGCTCCGCCATTTTTTACCATACGCCCGAGCAACAACACATTGCCGAACAAGTCATCAAATCCGTTGGCGGCGGCAAGGTGTGGGACGATCCGATCGTTACTGAAGTCGTGCCCGCCGTCGAGTTCTATCCCGCCGAAGAATATCACCAGGAGTTTTTCAAACGCAACCCGCATCAGGGCTATTGCATGGCGGTGGTGTCGCCAAAATTGAGCAAATTCCGCAAAAATTTTACGTCGAAATTGAAAACGTAGAACGCGATCTGGCGCGGATTTCCAGAGTAAAACGCCCGGAAAGGCGCGCCAATGCTGGGCTAATTTGAATTAGCGCACGCGGCGCGGCGTCGGCGAATGCAAGTAGTCCGATGTCAAGGAAGCACTCTGTCCTTCTCGTTATGGCGCGGCCCCCAGTCGCTTCACGCTACCCGAGCCGGCAACCGATTGTGAAACTTTTGCATCCCCGTAATACTTCACATCGCCCGACCCCGCCACGCTCACGTTAAGCGTTTCCTTGGCCCAAACTGTTGCGTCGCCGGAGCCGGCGACGGAAACTTTTACTGTGTTGGCTTCCAATTTGCCTATCTTCAGGTCGCCTGACCCTGCGATCCGCACCTCGACATTTTTTGCCTTGCCGCTGGCAGTGAAATTTCCGCTGCCGGCGACAGAGACGATCAAACTGTCTGCCTCGAGATTGCCGATATTCATATCGCCCGAACCAGAAATGCGCGCCTTCAGTGTTGGTGATCGCAGGAGCGCGGCATGCACATCGCCGGAGCCCGCCACCGTGATGCCTTCGACGGACTTGGCGTTTATGGTGAGTTTCAATGTGCTGGTTTTGACCGACTGGTTCTTTTCCCTGAAGCGGATCAGGAGTGCGCGGTCTTCGATCATGGTCTCGATCAAGGGCAGGATGTTGTCGTCGGCCTCCAGCACCACGCCTTCTGCGTCGCCCTGCACTATGGTTACGTTGGCGGGAATCGACACCGCAAGACTGTTGAAACCGGTGACGTTGCGACTCTCGGTTTTCACGATGCCTGAGCCTTTGACGGTATTGGCACCCCAACCCCAATTCCAATCCCAGGCGAATGAGGAGGGTGAAAAAGCAATCAACCCGAGCAATGCGGTGGTGTTGAACAGTTTTGCAATGTAGGTACGGCGATTCATGGGCAAACTCCGAATTGGTTGGACTTCGGCTGTTTGATGCCGCGAACGTCGCGTTTGGATTTACGCCGGGGTGAGTTCGCGCTTGATTTGCAGCGCGGTATCCAATGCGCGATCCAGACTCATGTCGCAAACCGTGACATGCCCCATTTTCCGTCCAGGGCGCGCCTCACGCTTGCCGTAAAGATGCAGGTGGGCGGTGGGATGTTTCAACACCGCCTGCCAATCCGGTGCGCTTTGCCCGTCGGTGCCGCGCCAGACATTGCCGAGCAGATTCAGCATGACGGCCGGTGTATGTTGCGAGGTATCGCCCAGCGGAAGTTCGCACAACACCCGCACCTGCTGTTCGAACTGTGAGGTGCGGCAGGCGTCGATCGTGAAATGCCCGCTATTGTGTGGGCGCGGCGCGATTTCATTGATGAGCAGTCGATCCGATCCTTGTCCGTCAACAACAAAAAATTCCACCGCCATCACGCCGACGTATTCGAGTTTCTCGGCAAGCCGCGTTGCAATGGCACACGCATCCGCTGCCAACGCCGGCGATACCCTGGCCGGCGCGATCGTGATATCCAAAATGCCACTGATGTGCTGGTTTTCAGCGACCGGAAATAGTGCAGTCTTGCCATCGGCCGCACGCGCCAGCACCACCGAGAGTTCCTGCTTCAGCGGCAGGAATTCTTCGAGTATGCATAGCGCGCCGTTCCATGCATTGAGTGTGGCGTCGAGTTCAGCACGCGAAGAGATCCGCGCCTGACCTTTGCCGTCGTAGCCAAAGCGCACGGTCTTGAGCACGCCGGGCAATTTCACGTCGCGCAGGGCAGGGTCAATATCGGCCGGCGAGCGGATGACCGCAAATGGTCCAACAGGAAAGCCGTTCGATTTGAAAAAACTCTTTTCCGCGTTACGATCCTGCGCGATGGCGACGGAATGACCGCTTGGGCGCACGGTGGTATGTCGGGCAAGCTCAATCAACGCCTCGGCCGGCGCATTTTCAAACTCCGTCGTGATAGCGGCACAGGTTTTCGCCATGTCTTCGAGCGAAATGGGATGCGTGTAGGCGGTATTGAGATGCCCGGTCGCGAATTCCGCTGCGGGCGACAAGGGATCCGGATCGAGCACCGTCACGCGGTAATCGAGATTGCGCGCAGCCATGGTGAACATGCGGCCAAGCTGGCCGCCGCCGACGAGACCGAGTGTGGCGCCGGGGAGGATCACAGAATGTCGGGCAACTGCATCGCGGCAACACTCTCTTTCATGCGTTCGCGGTATTCCGCCAGTTTCTGCGCGAGCGAGGCGTCAGTGTTGGCAAGCAGGCTCACCGCGAACAATGCCGCGTTTGCTGCACCCGCATCGCCGATCGCGAATGTCGCGACTGGTACACCTTTCGGCATTTGCACGATCGAGTAAAGCGAATCCTGGCCGGCAAGATGCCGCGATGGCACCGGCACGCCCAGCACTGGCAGTGTCGTCTTGCTGGCAATCATGCCCGGCAAATGCGCGGCGCCACCGGCACCCGCAATGATGCATTTCAATCCGCGTTCGCGCGCCGTTTCAGCGTATTCAAACATCGCGTCCGGCGTGCGGTGCGCGGAAACGACGCTGTGTTCAAACGGAATGCCGAAATCTTTCAACACCTGCGCGGCGTGCTGCATCACGTCCCAATCGGATTGGGAACCCATTACCACGCCGACGACTACGCCCACCGTTGGTTCGCTCATTGCTCAATCCACCAAATGCCGGGCTTCATCGAGCTCCTGGCGGTAGGCGTCGAAAATGCCTTTGAGCGCCTCGCGCATATCGACTTTCGGTGCCCAATCCAGATCCATCATCGTGTTGTCAATTTTTGGCACGCGATTTTGCACATCCTGATAGCCCTTGCCGTAGTACACGTCCGACGTGGTTTCCACGAGCTTCACTTTGGCGGCGGCGTCTTTGTATTCCGGATAGGATTTGGCGAGTTCCAGCATCATCGTCGCCAACTCGCGCACCGAGAAATTATTTTTCGGATTGCCGACGTTGTAAATCTGGCCTGTCGCAACGTTGTGTTCGTTGGCGATGATTTTCATCAGCGCCGAAATGCCGTCATCGACATAGGTGAACGCGCGTTTTTGCGCGCCGCCATCGACCAGCTTGATGGACTCGCCGCGCACGATGTGCCCAAAGAACTGCGTGATCACGCGGCTCGAGCCTTCCTTGGCGGTGTGAATGCTGTCGAGCCCCGAGCCGATCCAGTTGAACGGTCGGAACAAGGTGAAATCGAGTTCGCCGCGTGAACCATAAGCGTAAATGATTCGATCCATCAATTGTTTCGAGCAGGAATATATCCAGCGCTGCATCTCGATCGGCCCCAGCACCAAATTCGACGCATGCGGATCGAATTCCTCGTCCGCACACATGCCATAGACTTCGGACGTTGAAGGAAAAATAATGCGCTTGCCGTATTTCACACAGGAGCGCACGAACGGCAGATTGGCCTCGAAATCGAGCTCGAATACGCGCAGCGGATCCTTGACATACGTGGCGGGCGTGGCGATCGCCACCAGCGGAAGCAGCACATCGCATTTCTTGATGTGGTACTCGATCCATTCCTTGTTGATCGTGATATCGCCTTCAAAAAAGTGAAAGCGCGGATTGTCCATGAATCCCTTGACCCGCTCGGTGTTCATGTCCATGCCATAAACATCCCAATCGGTGGTCGCGAGGATGCGTTTGGAGAGGTGGTGGCCGATGAAGCCGTTGACGCCGAGAATGAGGATTTTTTTCATACTGTCAGGGTAGCCGATTGGTGGTAATTAGGGTTGCCGCACGCCAATGCCGGTTGATGTGCCCGAAGATCTTGAGTGCGAAGTCGCTGGCTGGTTCGACGGTCGAAAAAATCCCTTGCCGTCAATCGCATCCATCAGATCCCCGATATGGAAATTATCGATTCCGGTTTCGGCAAAGTATTTTGTCGTCACTCATTCACCCAAGGGATAGACGCCCACGCCGAAACGCGCGGAGAGCATGATTTCATTGTGTTGTTGCCCGCCAATTTCAGCTTCGATGATACGCAGCATTCTGCCATCGCCGCAGAGTGCAATCACGGCCTCGCTGCCGACGTTCAGCATACCGGGATTCTGATGCTGAAAGTGTGCCGGTGCGAGCCGTGTGCGGGTAATTTTCACCGCCTCGCCGCGAACCCGGGTCGTCGCCCCTGGGTAGGGCGGTGCCACCGCGCGCACCAGGTTATGGATGTTCTGCGCGCTGTCCTGCCAATGGATTTCACCGTCTGCGGGTTTACGTCCCCCAAAATAGCTACCCTCGGCGAGATTTTGCGCGCGCAAGACGGCATCTCCGCGAATCAGCGCCGGCAGTGCACGATCAAGCATTGTCGCCGCGGCATGCGTCACTTTCTCGAACACCTCCTCAGCCGTTTCATCGGGCCCGATTTCGACGGCCTCTTGATCGACAATGCGCCCCGCATCGGGCTTTTCCACCATTTCGTGAAGGGTTGCGCCGGTGCGGGTTTCGCCTTTGATGATGGCCCAATTGATCGGCACGCGTCCACGATACTTCGGCAGGAGCGACCCATGCATGTTGTACGCGCCGCGCGATGCGGTACTCAATATCGCCGGGGCCAACATCATGCGGTAGTAGAACGAGAGCAGAAAATCCGCTTTCAACGCCGCAATGCGTGCGATGAAATCCGGGGTGTTCGGGTCTTCAGGCATCGCGACCGGAATCGCGTGGTCGCGCGCCAAATCGGCGACCGATTCAAACCAGATATTCTCGTTCGGATTGTCGGCGTGCGTGACCACAAGTCGAACGTCGATGCCTAGTTTCAACAACACGCGCAAGCACTGCGCGCCCACGTTGTGGTACGCGAACACGACTGCGGAGGTCATTCACGTTTTTCCAGCAAAGCCTGAATCATGTAACGCGGGCGTTCGCGCACTTGCTCATAAATGCGGCCAATATATTCGCCCAGCAGGCCGATGCCAAATAGCGTGATGCCGATCAGGAAAAACGCGATGCCGAACAAGGTGAACAAACCTTCCGCTTCCGGACCAACCATGATCCGCCGGATTGCCAAGAACACCACGAAGGCGAATGACAGCAGGGAAATCGCGATGCCGACGAGTGAAAAGACCTGCAAAGGTGCGGTGGAAAAGCCGGTCATCAAATCGAAATTCAACTGGATCAATTTGTAGAGCGAGTATTTCGATTCACCCGCGAAACGCTCTTCGTGCGCGACTTCGATTTCCACCGGATTGCCCGCGAACGAGTATGCGAGCGCGGGAATATAGGTGCTGGTGTCGCGGGTCTGGTTGATCGCCAGAACAATGTCGCGGCTGTATGCGCGCAGCATGCAACCCTGATCGGTCATTTTGATGTGGGTGATTTTCTCGCGCACGCGATTCATCGCCCGCGAGGCCCAGCGCCGCCAAACCGAATCCTGGCGCTTTTTGCGGATGCTGCCGACATAATCGAAACCCTTGTCCATTTCCGCCATCAGATTGGCGATTTCTTCCGGCGGATTCTGCAAATCGGCATCGAGCGTGACGATACGCTCGCCCCGGCAATGTTCAAAACCCGCCATGATCGCCATGTGCTGGCCGAAATTGCCGTTGAATAGAATGACGCGTGTGGTATCGGGGCGCGCTTGAAACTGTTCGCGCAGCAACGAAGCCGAACGGTCGGTCGAACCATCATTGATGAAGATGATTTCGTAGGTCTGGCCGAGTCTATCCAGCGCGGGATAGAGGCGCGAAAACAAGGTCGCAAGACCAGCTTCCTCGTTGTAGACCGGGATCACCACGGAAATCAATGGTGTATTCATCGACCGACATGCCTCGCAAGAATGACGTCAAACGCATTGCAAACTCGATTGACATCGTCAAGCGTCATCGCGGGAAACAGCGGCAGGTTGATCGTCTCGCGGCCGATACGCTCGGCGTTAGGAAATTCGCCTTCCGTGTGTCCCTTGCTGCGAAACAATGTGGAAAGGTGCATCGCCTCATAGGATAAGCCCGCGTCGATTTTCTCGGCGCGCAATGCATCGAGAAATTGTTTCCTTGAGATATTCATTCTCGACAGCGGCAGCAACACGCAAAACATGTTCCAGCTATGTCCCTCACTGTCTCCGCTGTGCGCCCTGGCTGGCAGGGAGAGTCCTGCGCTCGCCGCTGTGGGTGACAATTGCGCAAAGTAGACATCGACCAATTCACGTCGTTTCGCGCACCAGCCATCGAGCAGCGGCAGTTGCGCCAGGCCGAGGCGCGCGGAAACATCGCTCATGTTGAATTTTCCGCCGGGAAAATCCACGTTGCGGGTGCCATCGGGCAATCTGGAAATTCCGTGAAAACGCAGCGTCTCAGCGCGTTTCGCTTCCGCCTCGTCGGCAAAAACCGCGGCACCGCCTTCGATGGTGGTCATGTTCTTGTTGGGGTGAAAACTGAATGTCGCGATATCGCCGAACGCGCCGATCTTGCGGCCTTTCCAGGATGAACCGATCGCGAGCGCCGCGTCTTCGATGACACGCAGATTGTGTTTGGTGGCGATGGCATAGAGCCGATCCATATCGCACGGCAGACCGGAAAAATGTGTGGGGACGATTGCGCGCGTGTGGGCGGTAATCGCGCGCTCGATCTGGTCACAATCGATGTTCCGCGATTCGAGGCGGCAATCGACGAAAACCGTTTTGGCTCCTGCTTTCTCGATCATGTTGCCCACCGAGAAAAACGTCATCGCAGACGTGATGACTTCATCGGTGGATTTTCCGCCATGTGCCGCGCCGATCCGGCAGACTTGGAAGGCGACTTCCATTGCAGCGGTGGCAGAGGTGAAAACACGCGTTGGACGGCCTTCGTGATAGTCGGAAAGCGCTTGTTCGAACGCCTGCACTTGTGGCCCGCTGGTGATTTGCAGTGAAAGTAGTGTGTCCTTGATTGCGTCGCCCATCGCGTCTGTGATCGTTGGGCGCGAAAAATTCAGGAATGGTTTGGCTGCCGAATCCATCACGAGCGCGCCACCAACCACACGCCCACGACGATGAAACCAATGCCGATCAGTTTTTGCGCCGCGAGCGATTCACCGAACAGCCACCACGCCGCGAATGCATTGACCACATAGCCGATGGACAACATCGGGTACGCCACGCTGACTGGCACGCGCGACAATGCCATGATCCACACCACCAGACTGAAAGCATAACAAACCATGCCGCCGAGGATATGCGGCTGCGTCGCCAATTGCCAGCCAACCGGGATGATATTGTCCATATGAAACTCAAAGTGCCCGACGCGGGTCGTGCCGGCCTTAAGCAGCAGTTGCGCGGCGGCGTTCAACAAAACGCCGGTCAGAATGAGCGAAAAACTGGCGAGATTCACGGTGCGGAAATCTTCCGGATGGCGACGCGGCGTGGGTCTTGGTGAATGATGTCGAAGGTCAAACCGAGCCCCTTCATTTGTTCAATCGCGCCAGGATGAATTATAGCGATGGCCGGTCCGGGGGCATTCCACGCCGCCGGAAAATCTTCCAGACGCTTGATCCATTCGGTGGGTTCGCTGGTTTCACCCAGTTCGAATTCGTCGACGTAATTTACCAGTGTCAAGGTGCGCTTCAGGTAGAACGGCAGCGATTGGTCGTAAGTCTCGACTGCGTACAACCGGGTGTCGGCCTTAAGGTGATATCTGATGGGCTGGGCGGTATTGGCCGCCGATTGCAGCGGAGAAATTTTCTCATAGCCGCGTTCAATCAGTTCCACGCCGACCATCGTGCCGAATGCGATGAACATGATGCCCAGCCACTTGCGCTGGAACCGCAACAATAAGAACCCAAGCAACAAACCTGCGGCAATGACCAGCGCCGCCGCAGTCACCCACAGACTCATTTCGTCGTAAAGTGGTCGGCTGAATTCCGCGTTGCCGCGTCTGGCTGGCTCTACCCATGCGGCATAGGCACCCCAGAGGGCGATCGGCACGGCGGGCAACGTCAGCCATGCAAGGCGGCGCGGATCGACATCGCGAAGATAGATGGCGATGACCAATGACAGCGGCGGAAAAATCGGCAAAACATAGGCGGGTAATTTGGAACCGGACGCGCTGAAAAAAATCAGTATGAATCCGCAATAAATCAGGATCAATCTCAGTGGAGAAAAGGCCCGGTTCTGGCCGGTCATGCCAGCGGGTTTGCGCCATGCACTCGCCACCGCCGGCAACAACGCAATCATCCACGGCAGGAAGCCGACGAATATCAGCGGCAAAAAGTACCAGACTGGTTGCACGCGGCGATGCGCGGCCGACGTGAATCTCTCGAAATGTTCGTGGACAAAAAAGAAATTCAGAAATTCCGGATTCTGCATCGACACCAGCACAAACCACGGCACGACGATCGCGGCAAAAATCGCCAGTCCCGGCCACCAGCCGAGTTCGGCGACAAGCCGAAAATTGCGATGGACGACGCAATAGAAAAACACGGCGGCAGCGGGGAAAACGACGCCAATGAGCCCTTTGGACAGCACGGCGGCAGCCATTCCCGCCCAGGCGACGTTGAGCCATATGCGACGCGACGACTCGCTGCGTTGGGAAGCTTGCGCGCCGTGTGCAATCAGAAACGCGCACAACGAAAGCGCCATCCAGAACGTGAGCCCCATGTCCAGCGTGACAACTTCACTCAGCGCCGCGAAGTAGGGTGCCGAGAGCATCACCATACCCGCCAGCAGGCCCGTCTCGGTGTTGTACACGCGTTTGCCGGCATAGGCGACCAGCAGTACACAGCCGAGACCGCAAAGCGCCGTGTAGAGGCGCGCGGTGAATTCGCTTTCGCCGAAAAGTTTGAACGCAATCGCCGAGGCCCAGTATTGCAGCGGCGGTTTTTCAAAATACTTGAGGCCGTTCAGGCGCGGGGTGACAAAGTCGCCCGACAGCGCCATCTCGCGGGCAATTTCCGAGTAGCGCCCTTCATCGGGATTGGCGAGTTTTCGCTCGCCGAGGCCATCCAGCGACAGGAATAACACCAGCACCGCCAGCAAGGCGACGAGGGGACGACTGAGGCGTATCGATAGTGAGTGCACAGACGAATCAGCAACGATTTTTCGTCGCCGTCAGTGGGGAAGGCGCAAGTTTAGCCGGGAAAGCCGCCGATCTGGATTTCAGGACGCTTTCAGCAACACCACCACCGCACCTGAACCGCCGTCGGCCGGCTGCGCATCGCAAAACGCGAGGACTTCATTGCGTTGCGACAACGAGAGGCGCACCTTGTTGCGGATCACCGGCGTGTTGTTGGGCGAGCGATAGCCTTTGCCATGGATGATGCTCACGCAGCGAATTCCCGCATGGCGGGCATGCGCCAGAAATCGGGCCAGTTCGGTACGCGCAAGGTCGGTGGTGCAGCCGTGCAAATCGAGCGAGGCTTGCACAATCCAATGCCCGCGCCGCAATTTGCGCATGATCTCGGAAGGCAACCCCGGGCGCAGAAAGGTGATGAGATCGCCATTTTCGATATCCGCGTCCCATCCAGAAGTGTCTTTCAGCAAGTCGTGCGGAATCGCCGCATCGTCTTCCATGCGCTTTACTGGGATTGGTTTCGGGCGCGGCTTGGCGAGATCGGCACGTTCCGGTGCGCGTAATGGCGTGACCTGGTCTGCGGCCATTTCGGCGCGGAACAGGTCGTCCAGGAGCGGCGGCGGGAACTTTGGCAATTTATGAAAGAAGTTGGGGTAAATCCGCTAGCACTGGCGCGGCGTTTGGGGGCGTAATGTCTTAAAAGCCGCGCCAGTGCTAGTGTTTGACTACTTCATCAATGCGACGCCTCAAGATACTTATCCGCATCCAATGCCGCCATGCAACCGGTTCCCGCACTCGTCACCGCTTGCCGATAAACGTGATCCTGCACATCGCCCGCCGCAAATACGCCGGGGATCGAAGTGGCGGTCGCGTTGCCCTGATTGCCGGATTGGGTGACGATATAGCCGTTCACCATCTCGAGCTGCCCGGCAAAAATATCGGTGTTCGGTTTGTGGCCGATGGCGATAAAGCAGCCCTTCAAGGTCAGATCGCGGGTCGCGCCATCCTGCGTTGATTTGATCCGCACCCCGGTGACCCCGGTCTTGTCGCCGAGCACTTCGTCCAACGTATGGTTCCAGAGAATCGTGACTTTGCCTTCCTTGGCTTTGGCCATCAGCCGGTCGGCCAAAATTTTCTCCGAGCGGAATTTGTCGCGGCGATGAATCACCGTCACATGCCGCGCGATGTTCGATAGATAGAGCGCTTCCTCGACGGCGGTATTGCCGCCGCCCACCACGCATACGTCATCGCCTTTGTAGAAAAAACCATCGCACGTTGCGCAGCCCGACACACCTTTGCCCATGAAGGCGTCCTCAGACGGCAGGCCGAGGTACTGCGCCGAGGCACCCGTCGCAATAATCAATGCGTCGCAGGTGTACATGCCCGAATCGCCCGTCAGCGTGAAGGGTTTTTCCTTCAAGGCAACGGTGTGAATGTGATCGAACACAATCCGGGTATTGAATCGCTCCGCGTGCTTCAGGAAGCGCTCCATCAATTCCGGTCCTTGCACGCCGTCCGCGTCGGCCGGCCAATTTTCAACGTCGGTCGTCGTCATCAACTGCCCGCCCTGCGCGATACCGGTGATTAGCACCGGATTCAGGTTGGCGCGCGCAGCGTAGACGGCGGCCGAATAGCCGGCCGGGCCCGAGCCGAGAATGATCAGACGGTGATGCTGTTTCGATGGGGCGGCGGTCATGGCGAACTTTCTATCTGTCTGGGTGATTTGGTGTGCATTTTAGCGTAGCGAATGTGCGGCCAAGACTCCGAACAGCGTCTTATCACTGAGAAATGGGGGCGACAGCCATGAATGTCAATCCTTTCTCGTGGCTCACACTTGCCGATCCGAGCGCCTGAGGTTCAATAACATTCGTAGTTGTGCGAGAATGACCTGAAGTACGTTGCAGTCCGGTGCCGGACTTTTGCAAAAATGTCGGCATCTGAGATTGTTGCAAAGCCGTAACATCAATCACGCGATGGACGGACGGCCATTAGAGTCACGTAAGGGGAGCGCATGTTACGGGCTATTCCGCTTTTCAAGGACTTGAGCGACAAGGATTTGGCGCTCATCAATGATCTTGCCATCGACAAGAACGTCACCAAGGGCAATGTTGTTTTGACGGAAGGTGAGACGGGGGACTCGCTCTATGCGATCATTTCCGGGCGCGTAAAAATTTTCATTGGCGACGAAGATGGCCGCGAAATCATCCTAAAGATTCTCGGTCCGGGTGATTTTTTCGGCGAAATGTCCTTGATCGACAAGCAACCGCGTTCCGCTTCCGTCTCGACACTCGAAAATTCCACGTTCAAGGTGCTGTCGCATACCGCCTTCGAAACCGCCGTCGAAAAGGCTCCGCGCATTGCAACGCTCGTGATGCAGGCGCTCGCAAAGCGCTTGCGCGATGC
>JANPBQ010000042.1:0-4351 GCA_031430555.1 Betaproteobacteria bacterium | reverse complement strand
TCGCGATGGGCCTCGCGTTGAACGAAGTCGAGCGCGAAGCGCGCGCGATCGAGTTCTACAACGTGCTCTCCACGTTTGATTTCATGTCGTCCACGCCCACCCTGTTCAATTCCGGCACGCGGCGTTCTCAGTTGTCATCTTGCTACCTCACGACAGTGGCCGATGACCTCGACGGCATATACGAAGCGCTGAAAGAAAACGCGCTCTTGTCGAAATTCGCGGGCGGATTGGGCAATGATTGGACCCCGGTACGCGCGCTGGGTTCGTACATCAAAGGCACCAATGGCAAATCGCAAGGTGTGGTGCCATTTCTGAAAGTGGTGAACGACACGGCGGTCGCGGTGAATCAAGGTGGCAAGCGCAAAGGTGCGGTGTGCGCGTATCTCGAAACCTGGCACCTGGATATCGAGGAATTTCTGGAGTTGCGCAAGAACACGGGCGATGATCGCCGCCGCACGCATGACATGAATACCGCCAACTGGATTCCGGACCTGTTCATGCGCCGCGTCATGGAAGCCGGCGAGTGGACCTTGTTCTCGCCCTCCAATTGCCCGGATTTGCACGACAAATTCGGCAAGGCCTTTGAAGAAGCCTATACCGGCTATGAAGCCAAAGCCGCGCGCGGCGAAATGAAGCTCTTCAAGAAAGTGCCGGCGCTGACGCTCTGGCGGAAGATGCTGTCGATGCTGTTCGAGACCGGCCACCCGTGGATCACGTTCAAGGATCCGTGCAATATCCGCTCGCCGCAAAATCACATCGGCGTCGTACATAGCTCGAACCTCTGCACCGAAATCACCTTGAACACCAACGAGAGCGAAATCGCGGTCTGCAATCTGGGCTCAGTGAATCTCGTCAATCACATGACGGTCGATGCCAAGGGTTCGCGATCGCTCGATCACACGAAATTGAAATCCACCATCGCCACCGCGATGCGGATGCTCGACAACGTCATCGACATCAATTACTACGCGGTGAAAAAAGCGCGCGATTCCAACCTCAAGCATCGCCCGGTGGGCTTAGGCATCATGGGCTTCCAGGATTGCCTGCATGAAATCCGTGTGCCGTATGCGTCCAGCGCGGCAGTATCGTTCGCCGATACATCGATGGAAGCGGTCTGCTACTACGCCTACTGGGCCTCGACCGAACTCGCGCAGGAACGCGGCAAATACACCACCTACAAAGGCTCACTCTGGGATCGCGGCATTCTTCCGCAGGATTCATTGAATCTGTTACGCGAAGAGCGTGGCGGCTACGTTGAAGTCGATATGTCCTCGACCATGGATTGGGACAGCCTGCGCAACCGCATCAAGCAATTCGGCATGCGCAACTCCAATTGCATCGCGATCGCACCAACAGCAACGATCTCCAACATCATCGGTGTCTCCGCGTGCATCGAGCCCACCTATCAAAACCTGTTCGTGAAATCCAACCTCTCCGGCGAATTCACGGTGGTGAACGATTACCTGGTGCGTGATCTGAAATCCCGCGGCTTGTGGGATGAAGTGATGGTCGCCGACATCAAGTATTTCGACGGCAGCCTCGGCAAGATCGATCGCATCCCGACCGAATTGCGCGAACTCTATGCGACTGCATTTGAAGTCGATACCAGCTGGATCATTGAAGCTGCATCGCGCCGGCAAAAGTGGATCGATCAGGCGCAATCGCTCAATATCTACATGGCGGGCGTCTCGGGCAAGAAACTCGACGACACCTACAAACTCGCCTGGGTGCGCGGCTTGAAGACCACCTACTACCTGCGCACACTCTCGGCATCCTCGGCAGAGAAATCGACCGGGCGTGGCGGTGAATTAAATTCGGTGCCGATCTCGGGCGGCATGGGGGCCATGGGTGCGAGTGGCGCCTATGTGGCGGCAGACACGGGCATGGGCGAATTGGCGAACGACGGTGCCAAGTTTTGCTCGATCGACAATCCGGAGTGTGAGGCCTGCCAATAGCAAAACCTGTCGCCCCGGATTTATTCCGGGGCCAATTTCTTCGAAGTAATGTTCGCCGCTGAGATTGGATCCCGGAATGAATCCGGGATGACAACAAGAAATGACCAAACAGCTTTTTTCACCCACCAAGAAGAGGAAAAGCGAATGCAATTTCACATCTTCCAGGATACAAAACTTGAATGGCGCTGGCAGCTTTCCAACGAATGTGAGGCCTGCCAATAGCAAAACCTGTCGCCCCGGATTTATTCCGGGGCCTAATTTCTTAGAAGTGATGTTCGCCGCTGAAATTGGATCCCGGAATGAATCCGGGATGACAACAAGTAGTACAGAAATAACCAAACAGCTTTTTTTACCCACCAAGAAGAGGAAAAGCGAATGCAATTTCACATCTTCCAGGATACAAAACTTGAATGGCGTTGGCAGCTTTCTAACGATGAGGGAAAGATGATCGCGGATTCCGGCGACGGCTATCGCGACAAGGACGCCTGCCTCGATTCAATATCGGCGGTGAAAGCATCCGATGAGGCGATCGTGCTGGAAAACGTCACCAGCTTGATGGATACCGAGTTGTTATCCATGCCGGGATTTTTCCGGAAGCACTAAATTAAAAACAGGAAATTGATATGGGTTTGATGAGCTTTATGAAGGAAGCGGGCCAGAAATTGTTTGGCCACAAAGAGGCCGAGGCCGCGCAGAAAAAGGCCGAGGCTGCACCGGACGATGAAGCCGCCAAGGCCCGCCTCGAGGAACTCAATCAAAACGCCGCCAAGGCGATCGTTGATTACATCCATGCGCAGGATCTCGATGCCAACGCGCTCGATGTGATGTTCGATGCCGCCTCCTCCACGGTGAATGTGTATGGTGTCGCCGCCGATCAGGAAACGAAAGAAAAAATCCTGCTCTGCTGTGGCAACGTGGCGGGTGTCTCGACCGTCAACGACAAAATGGAAGTCGAAGATCCGCAGCCGGAGGCCGAGTATCACGAAGTGGTGAGCGGCGACAATTTGTCGAAGATCGCGAAGAAATTTTATGGCGATGCCAACAAATATCCGGTGATTTTTGAAGCCAACAAACCAATGTTGACTCACCCCGACAAGATTTATCCGGGCCAGTTGTTGCGGATTCCGCCGATCGAGTAGTCAAGGCGGACGTAGCACGGCAAAAGGTTTGCGTTGCGCAAAACAGGAGGCAATCATGGTCTTTCATATTTATCAGGATGTTGTCGGTCAATGGCGCTGGTATCTGGCCGGTCCGAACGGCGCCAAGATCGCCGCCGCGCCGGTAGGCTTCGCGCGGCGCAATGATTGCCTGCAAGCCATCGAACGCGTGCGCGGTGCCGGCGGTGCGCCGATGCTCTACGACAATTTCGGTTCGATCGCGAGCGTCTCGGGTGCGATGGTCGCTTGAGCGCGAGGCGACGTTGATGCCGGCAGTGGGTAACCATTCGCCGGCCGCCGACGCGATGAAGAATTAAAGAAAACAAGAAAACAGGAAACCGCAATGCCCGTCACGACCAAGATGCCAAAAAAATTCGAAATGCTCAAAGCCCAGAAAGAACCCCGCACCGCAAAGTTCTTCATGGGCGTCTCGAGCCGTAAAGCACCCACAGACAAGTTTGAAATGTTGGGCAACAAAGCAGCCGGGCCGAGAACCGGCTTTCTAAAAACGATGGAGATGAAAACATGTCTTTAACCTGGGACGATACCCCCTCACCCACACCTCCCGCACGCATGCCGCGCCCGGCCATGCCGCCATCGATGCTTGCGCAACCGCAAATGCAATCGCAAATGACGCCGCAGCCCGGCTTGCAATTGGCCAGCGCGCAATACACGTCGCCGCCCTCGCCCGCCGCCGCGTCTGCGATCGCCGCTCAGCACGCCCGCGCAATGCTGGATGATTTACCCAATGCCCCCCCGGAAGGCGAAACCGACGCCGAAGTGGACGCTCGCTTCGCGCGCGTGCGCGCCGACGAAAAGCGCATCATCAACGGCAAATCCGACGTGAACCAGCTGGTGCCCTTCAAGTACAAATGGGCCTGGGACAAATATCTTTCCGGCTGCGCCAACCACTGGATGCCGCAGGAAGTGAACATGAACCGCGACATCGCCACCTGGAAAGACCCGAACGGCCTGACCGAGGACGAGCGCCTCATCGTCAAGCGTAACCTGGGCTTTTTTGTCACCGCCGATAGCCTCGCCGCCAACAACATCGTGCTGGGCACCTATCGCCACATCACCGCGCCCGAGTGCCGCCAATACCTGCTGCGCCAGGCCTTTGAAGAAGCCATCCACACCCACGCCTACCAGTACATCGTCGAGAGCCTGGGCATGGACGAGGCCGAGATTTTCAACGCCTACAACGAAGTGAAGTGCATCCGCGACAAAGACCGCTTCCTC
>JANPBQ010000041.1:0-11052 GCA_031430555.1 Betaproteobacteria bacterium | reverse complement strand
GCATATTCGCCGGTTTCGCGCGGAACATAAAAGGGCGTATCGCCAAATTTGCGCAGGCAATATGAGGTGTAGTGCGACAACACGACGTAGAACGCCGCCAACCCTCGCAGGACATCGAGTCCCTCAAAGCGTGTTGATTGTTGTGTCGTCATAACCCGGATGCGTGATTGTTGATGCCATGAGATTGGCTTGAAGGAAACTGCGCTTCTGTCCAATCTTCATATGGCGACGGCAACGTATGCCTGCTGCGACGTCGCGGCCAAAGTGTGCCATGAATCGACCCACCAAGTTGAAAGTCAAGCACTGGCGCGGCGTTCGTGGCACAAATGCCCGGAAATGCCCGCCAAATGGCGATCTACGCGATTTGATTCGATTCAAGGACGTGCCAACGCATCGCTCAACTGCGTGCTCCTTGACTGCGCTGCGAGTGCCGAATTCAAATCTCAGGCAGCCTGCCCCGGCGACTTTTCCGCTACAATTCGCCAGCCGTTATTTTCGTGGGAGAGTGCTTCAGAAATTGTGGAGCCGCCGAAGGCGCATTGCCCATAATCGCTCAGGCAAAAGAACCACGGAACGTACTACGGCACTCTGGAGAGACTTGCGGACAAGCGGTTTGTTGCGCAGGCGCCGAAGGGGCACGCAACCGGTATTTTTCACCGATTGCTCAACTCTCAGGCAAAAGGACAGAGGGGCAGGCATGCCATACTCGATGTTGAGTTGGCACGCGATGCTTCCCTTTCACTTCGCTTTCGAGAGATTCCATGGACCTGCAACGCACCCCCTTGTTTGAATCCCATGTCGCCAGTGGCGCCAAGATGGTCGATTTCGGCGGCTGGGAAATGCCGCTGCACTACGGCTCGCAAATCGACGAACACCATGCGGTGAGAAAGCACGCGGGCATGTTCGATGTCTCGCACATGTGCGCGGTCGATGTTTCCGGCGCAGTGCCGAAATCGTTCTTCCGGCGGCTGCTCGCCAACGATATTTCGAAACTAAAAACGCCCGGCAAGGCGCTGTATTCGGCGATGCTGAACACCTCCGGCGGCGTGATCGACGACCTCATTGTGTACTGGCGCGGCGGCGACAATTATCGCGTGGTGGTGAACGCATCGACCTCGGTGAAAGACCTCGCGCACATGAACCGCATCGCCGAGACCTACGACATGGATATCACGCCGCGCCGCGATCTCGCGATGATTGCGGTGCAGGGCCCAGAGGCACGCGAAAAAGTTTTTGCAGCGCGGCCCGATTGGCGCGCTCTGGGCGAAGCGTTGGCGATTTTTCATTCCGCTGAAATCGGCGATGTGTTTCTTGCGCGCACCGGCTACACCGGCGAAGACGGCTTTGAAATTACATTGCCCGCCGCTGCCGCGACGCGGCTTTGGCAAGATCTCAAGAGCGCAGGTGTCGCCGAATGCGGGCTCGGCGCGCGCGACACGCTCAGGCTCGAAGCCGGCATGAATTTGTACGGCAACGACATGGATGAAACGGTGAGCCCGCTCGATGCCGGCATGAGTTGGACGGTGTCGATGGATGAGACGAGCGACCGCGATTTCATCGGCCGCACCGCGCTGGAAACTCGCGGGCAACGCTTCGCGTTCGTCGGGCTGAAATTGCTCGAAAAAGGCGTGATGCGTAGCCACATGATCGTCACCACCGCGCAGGGCGAAGGCAAGACCACCAGCGGCACATTTTCGCCGACGCTGGGAGGCGGCATCGCGCTCGCGCGCGTGCCGATGGCGGTGGTTCCCGGCGACAAAGTGCAGGTCGATATTCGCGGCAAATTGTTCGATGCGTTGGTCGTGAAGCCGCCGTTCGCGCGCCACGGCAAAGCCTTGGTCTGATCCCTTTCGATATTATTTTTTTCCAGGAGAACACTCATGAATTTCCCCGCCGAACTGAAATACGCCGAGAGCCACGAATGGGTGCGCACCGAAGCCGACGGCACGTACACCGTTGGTATCAGCGATGCCGCGCAGGACATGCTGGGTGATCTCGTGTTTTGCGGCGACTTCAAAGTCGGTGAAACGCTGACGAAAGGTGACACGGCGGGCGTGGTCGAGAGCGTGAAGGCGGCCTCGGATGTGTACATGCCGATCAATGGCGAGATCACCGCGTTCAATGGCGAACTCGACACGAATCCGGAAAAAATCAACATCGATCCGTACGCCGCATGGATTTTCAAAGTGAAGCCGGCGGCAGGGGCGGGCACCGACGGCTTAATGGAGGCGACGACATATGAGGCGATGGTGAAGGCGGGTTGATTTGACTGACTTTACGAAGGTCTGATCGCAATACTGCTCGCATCGCCAAAAATATTCCGTTCGCCCTGAGCCTATCGAAGGGCCTCGTTCATCCCACCCTTGGACAGGCTCAGGGCGAACGGAATATTTTGACAAGGCGAACAGCGTTGGGTTGAGTTGACCAAATTGAAATGAACGGAATCCGCATGACCCTAATCGCGCCAAGCACATTGGAACAACTCGAAAACCACGTCGAATTCATCGCCCGACATATCGGGCCTGATGACACCGACATCGCGAACATGTTGAAGGTCGTCGGTGCCGCCTCACTTGATGATTTGATCAATCAGATTCGCCCCGCATCGATCTCCGGCGGCGCGCTGCTCAATTTGCCGGCTGCGATGTCGGAAGCGGAAGCACTCGCAGACATGCGGCGCATTGCGGGCAAGAACAAGGTGTTGAAATCGCATATTGGCCAGGGTTATTACGGCTGCCACACCCCTGGCGTGATCCTGCGCAACATTCTCGAAAATCCCGCTTGGTACACCGCGTACACGCCGTACCAGCCGGAAATTTCGCAAGGCCGCCTTGAAGCCTTGCTCAATTTTCAGACGATGATTTGCGATCTCACCGGCATGGAAATTTCTGGTTCATCCCTGCTCGATGAAGCGACCGCAGCGGCGGAAGCGATGACGCTTGCGAAACGCAGTGCCAAATCGAAAAGCAACACCATCATCGTCGCGGGCGATTGCCATCCGCAGACGATCGCGGTATTGAAAACGCGCGCCGAGCCGTTGGGGATTGAGGTGAAGGTCGGTGTGGCACCCGTGCTGATGAATGAGCACGATTATTTTGCGGTGATCGTGCAATACCCGTCCACGGTCGGCAATATTCACGATATGCGTCCGTTCGTTGAGCAAACGCACGCGAAGGGCGCGTTGTTTATTGCGGCCGCCGATTTACTGGCATTGACGGTGCTGGCGTCCCCCGGCGATTGGGGTGCCGATATCGTCGTCGGCTCGGCGCAGCGCTTCGGTGTGCCGATGGGATTCGGCGGGCCGCATGCGGCGTTCCTTGCGTGCAAAGATGTGTTGAAGCGCAACATGCCGGGACGGCTCGTCGGTGTCTCGCAGGACGCAATGGGCAACCCCGCATTGCGCCTCGCGTTGCAGACGCGCGAGCAACATATCCGCCGCGAAAAAGCGACCTCGAATATTTGCACCGCGCAGGTGTTGCTCGCGGTGATGGCGAGCATGTATGCGGTGTATCACGGGCCAACGGGGTTGAAACGCATCGCCGAACGCACGCATCGTTTCGCGGTGATTGCCCGCGATGGATTGAGGAAGCTCAAGTTAGATTGTCCGCTGCCGCATTTCTTCGACACCTTCACGGTGAAATCCGGCGACCAGACGGATCGCATCATGGCGTGCGGCGTGCAGCACGGCGTGAATTTCCGCAAAGTGAGCGCTGAGCTGATCGGCCTTTCCTTCGACGAAACCACCACGCGCGCCGATGTGGAAAAAGTCTGGCATGTATTCAACAACGCCGACGCGCCGTTTTCGATTGACGATATCGATGCCGGTTTTGTCTCTGCGATGCAAGAAAATTTGCAGCGACAATCGGCCTATCTCACGCACCCGATATTCAACCAACATCATTCGGAAACCGAAATGCTGCGCTACCTTCGCAGCCTCTCGGACAAGGACTTGGCGCTGGATCGCTCGATGATTCCGCTCGGTTCCTGCACGATGAAATTGAATGCCACCTCCGAAATGATTCCGGTGACCTGGCCGGAAATCGGCAACATGCATCCGTTCGCGCCGACCGACCAGGCTGAGGGTTACCGCGAACTGGTCGAGATGTTATCGAAGGCGCTCTGCGAAATCACCGGCTACGATGCGATTTCTTTGCAACCGAATTCCGGCGCGCAAGGCGAATACGCAGGCCTGCTCGCGATACGCGCCTACCATCGATCGAGGAACGACGCCCACCGCGACATCTGCCTGATCCCCTCTTCCGCGCACGGCACCAATCCCGCTTCCGCGCAAATGTGCGGCATGGAAGTGGTGGCGGTGGCGTGCGATGCGCTCGGCAATGTCGATGTCGGCGACCTCAAGGCCAAAGTTGCGCAGCATCGCGAGCGCCTCGCCGCGTTGATGGTGACGTACCCCTCCACCCACGGCGTGTTTGAAGAAGCGATCACCGAAATTTGCGAGGTGATTCACGCGGCGGGTGGGCAGGTTTATGTCGATGGCGCAAACATGAACGCGCTGGTCGGCACTGCGCGTCCGGGCAAATTCGGCAGCGATGTCTCGCATTTGAATTTGCACAAAACGTTTTGCATTCCGCACGGTGGCGGCGGGCCGGGCGTCGGGCCGGTGGGCGTACGTGCGCACCTGGCACCGTTTCTGCCGGGCAATCTGATGCACGTTGACAACAAAGTTGGCCCGGTATCAGCCGCACCGCAAGGCTCGGCCAGCATCCTGCCCATCAGCCTCATGTACATCATGATGATGGGCGGGCCGGGGCTTACGCGCGCGACACAGATGGCGATTCTCAATGCCAACTACATCGCGAAAAAACTCGCGCCGCATTACCCCACGTTGTATAGCGGCAAAAATGGCCTGGTCGCCCACGAATGCATTCTCGATATTCGCCCCATCAAGGACGCGTGCGGCATCAGCAATGAGGACATTGCGAAACGATTGATCGATTACGGCTTCCATGCGCCGACGATGAGCTTTCCGGTCGCAGGAACATTGATGGTCGAGCCAACGGAGTCCGAGAGCAAATTCGAACTCGATCGTTTCATCGAAGCGATGATTTCCATCCGCGACGAAATCCGTGCGGTGGAATCCGGTAAATCCGATGCCGAAGACAACGCCCTAAAAAATGCCCCGCATACCGCGGCGATGTTGATGACGGAAAACTGGGCGCATGACTACACGCGTGAGCAGGCGGCGTTTCCGTTGGCGTCCGTGAAGGCGCGTAAGTATTGGTCGCCGGTGGCGCGGGTCGACAATGTTTTTGGCGACCGCAATCTCGTTTGCGCGTGTCCGCCTATGGAGGCGTATGCGGAGGGCGGATAGCGTGGAAGGAACCGTCGAGATGGGTGAGCGGATTTCGTGTATGCGGTAATTCTTTACGCCTGTCGCCCCGGACTCGTTCCGGGGCCTAATTCGCAAAACCAGATTGGGCCCCGGAACGAGTCCGGGGCGACAAACTCTAGTGTAGAGACACGAGTGTTGCCAGACGAATTTAACTCGGACACCGCTCCCGTTACCACGCGAAATATCACTCGCGACCGCACACAGAATCGCCTTACAGCGCTTTCGTCAACTCCGGCACGATGGTAAACAAATCCCCCACCAATCCATAATCGGCCACCTGAAATATCGGCGCATCCGGGTCTTTGTTGATGGCGACGATGACTTTGCTGTCTTTCATTCCGGCCAGATGCTGGATCGCGCCGGAAATACCGACGGCGATATAGAGTTCGGGTGCGACGATCTTGCCGGTCTGGCCGACTTGATAATCGTTGGGCACGAAACCCGCATCGACCGCCGCGCGCGAGGCACCCAGTGCCGCGTTAAGTTTGTCGGCCAACGGCTCCAGTACGGCGCGATATTTGTCGCCGTCACCGAGTCCGCGTCCACCGGAGACGATACGTTTTGCGGCGGCGAGTTCGGGGCGATCGGACTTGGTCAAGTCCTGCCCGGTCACGCGCGAAAGTCCACTGTCCGCCACTGCGGAAATATTTTCGATTACCGCATTGCCGCCCGTTGTGGCCACCGCGTCGAATCCGGTTGAACGTACCGTGATCACTTTGATGGCGTCACTCGATTTCACGGTCGCGAACGCATTGCCCGCATAGATCGGGCGCACAAACGTATCGGGCGATTCGACCGACATGATGTCGGAAATTTGCGCGACATCGAGCAACGCGGCGACGCGCGGCATGACGTTTTTGCCCGATGCGCTCGACGGCGCCAGCAGATGAGAATAATTTTTCGCGAGGCCGACAATGAGCGGTGCCAGATTTTCCGGCACGCCGCCCGCGTAATGCGCGGCGTCGGCGACCAGCACTTTGGTCACGCCGGCAACGGCGGCGGCGGCACTCGCCGCAGCACCGCATCCGCTTCCCGCGACCAGCACATGAATGTCGCCGCCGATTTTCTGTGCTGCGGCGATCGCATTGGTGACGCCGGATTTCAGGTGCTGATTATCGTGATCGGCAATGACAAGAATGGACATTGATAAAACCTTTTTGATTGGGTTCCCGCCCGGCGCAACCCTTGTGGTTGTTTGCGGGGATGATTGATTCGCGGAACTGCGCGACTCAAATCACTTTTGCTTCGTTCTTGAGTTTATCCACCAGCGCCGCCACATCCGCCACCATCACACCGCCTTTGCGTTTCGGCGGCTCGACCACTTTCAATGTCGTGAGACGCGGCGCGATATCGACGCCGAGCGCTTCCGGCGTAAAAATATCCAGCGGTTTTTTCTTCGCTTTCATGATGTTCGGCAACGTCGCGTAGCGCGGCGTATTCAATCGCAAATCGGCGGTAATGATCGCCGGCATTTTCACCGCGACTGTTTCAAGCCCACCATCAACCTCGCGTACCACGGTCGCTTCTGCACCGTTGACGGTCACTTTCGACGCGAATGTTGCCTGTGACCAACCGAGCAGCGCGGCCAACATTTGCCCGGTTTGATTGGAATCGTCGTCGATAGCTTGTTTGCCAAGGATCACCAATTGCGGCGCCTCCTTGTCGCACACGGCTTTCAATAATTTGGCGACCGCGAGCGGTTGCACTTCCGCCGCCGTCTCAATCAAAATCGCACGGTCCGCGCCCATCGCGAGTGCAGTGCGCAGCGTTTCCTGGCATTGCGTCACACCGATAGATATCGCAATCACTTCAGTGGCAACCCCGGCTTCACGAAGTTTCAGCGCCTCTTCAACAGCGATTTCGTCAAAGGGATTCATCGACATTTTGACGTTGGCGATATCCACGCCGCTCTGATCCGCCTTGACGCGAACCTTGACGTTGTAATCGACAACACGTTTCACGGGAACCAGGATTTTCATAGGGGAATTTGGCGAGAAAATGAGAACGAAAGACCAAGGAATTATAGCGGAGATAGGCTAATTTCCCATCTATTGATCCGGCAATTAACTGTGTTGAAGCACGTCCTTTCCCCGCGTAGGCGGGGACCCAATTTTTCTTCACTTCCGCCATGGAACTTGGCCCCCCACCCACGCAGCGAAAGGAAAGAAGTGAAGTCAGTTCAACCGGTTAACTGCCGGGTGAACAATAGCGACGGCCATGCGCGCCGTGCCGGCGGCATTAAACAACCAGGTCGAAACAGAACTTGGTCAGTTGTCGGACGTTCGTGGTCGCCCGCGCGGCGCCGGTGCCGCACGCCGCTGCCCCATCGCCTCCATCTCGGCACAAAACCGCTCGTCACCCAGCGCCCAACCCTTGTGCGTCGAATCGCGAATCGCGGCCAGGTCGCGCGCGCCAAGCGCCGATCGGAACAACGCGCGATATGCCTCGCGGCGCGCGGTATCCTGTCGATCAAGCTTTAAATACTCATCGTGCGGGATCAGCCAATTGAGGTTAGCGTCCATATCGCCATACGCATAGCGCCGATGGCTGGACCACGCGTACTCGCGCGGATGCGCAACGATGCCCGCCCGCACGGGATTCATGTCGATATAGCGCATGAGTTTCAATAAGTAGTTCTCTGTATCAACCACCGTGGCGCGGTAACGGCCTTCCCACAACGTACCGCTGCGTTTGTACGTGAAATTGAAATACTGCACGTACTTTCGCCCCGCCGACTGAAACGTTTTGGAAATGCTGTCCTCATACGTCGGCGTGGCGAGGAGATGGATGTGATTCGTCATCCACACATAGGCGTGAATCGCCAGACCGAATCGGCCCGCCGCTTCGACGAGGCAATCGCGGAAAAACTGATAATCGCCTTCGGATCTAAAGATGACCTGGCGATTATTGCCGCGCTGAATGATGTGCTGCGGCTGACCGGGGATGACGTAGCGGGGGAGGCGGGCCATGGGTTGTGCCTTTGATCGTGTTTACGTTGCGCAAAGTGAAACAATGTCGTTCAGCCCTTCGCAGGCTTCCGCGAGCTCCGACGCGGTTACTCTGCGCCACGGATGCGGCGACGCATTTCGATGCCGCCAGTCAAAAGACTTCGGCTGATGACAAAGTACGGAACTGCGCTGGGTGGCACTTTTTGAGATGTCGAGCGCAAAGGGGTTGCCTTCGTTGGACGTGCTGGAAGTCATCGGTAGCCCGATCACGAGGCTGGTCTTGGCGTTGAATGCCTTTGGGGAGAGCACCAACATCGGTTGCATGTCCTTCATCTCGCGTCCTGCCTGCGGATTGCAATCGATCCAGATAATGTCGCCGCGATCCGGCACCCATCCGCGCGGCGGTGTACGCAACGTCATACCGACTCGGCACCCACGCGCCCGGCGACAACGAATTCACCGCCGTGTTTCTGGGGATCAAACACTTTGAGCTTTTCGGCCAAGGTGAGCTTGCGCTTCGTCCTGGGTTCGATGACGAGGCGGCCTTCCTCGACAGTCAATGTGACCTCCGTGTCAGCCTGCAGACCCGCTGCGCGGGCCACGTGCGAGGTGATGCGCACGCCGAGACCGTTGCCCCAGGTTTTGATTTTTAGAGTGGATTCCATGGCTTGACTCCTTGATATACGAGGCAATGCTAAGCTCTGGACAGGCGAGTACCCTCGTGTCAATACATAGTTTAAATGGTGTTTGACCCTATTTACCACTATTTACCAACCCTATTTACCAGGCAAATTAACCTTGATCAGAGTTTCCCTATGTACGATAACGCACAGAACAAAACAGCGGGGCGAGTAGCATTGAAATGGTGGTAACAGCGGAGTCAGCTTGGACTTTCCGACTTCGCTCGCGACCGCTACATCCTATCCAACCTGGAGACTGAACCATGAACCCTGCGCGCAGACTTTTCACAACGAGTGTTGGCCTTCTCGGCATTTTTGCAATTGTCGGAGAAACTGCCGCGGCAGATGAAGGCAAGGGTAAAGGTAAAGGCAAAGGAAAGGGCAAAGCAAACCATAAAAACGGCAAGCAATTGCTCGGTGAAAAGGTGAAGAAAAACGGCAAGCACGTGCTCGAAAAGAAAGGTGCCAGCACCGCTGCGGTAGATGTGAAAGAAGGCAAGATCACGGGCCTAAAGGTCAAGCACGACAAAAAGGGCGAGCTGGCGGTTACCAAGTACAAAACCAACAAACAAATGGCGCATGTTGAAGGCTTTAAGTTAGCCTCATTGCGACTGGCCCAGGTGGAAAATTTGGGCACCATTTATATCGGTTACGCTTACATAGACGACGATGGTTACGAAGAGATCTACTGGTTCCCATACGACATGATTTATGATGGCGACACGGGTGCGATCCAATACGTTCCGGTGTATTGAACAACTATGCACGGCAAAACGAGAGGTTTTTTGTGAGCCAATGCAGCGGCGTGCAGAACCATCGCGGATGGGCCTATTGACAGCTCGGATCAGGCCCGTTTTTGTTACCCATTTTGTAAACTGGATTCAGTACTCAAAAAAATTTCGCAGCGCACGCTTTATCGGATGTCCAAGCGTCCTTTCATGGAGTCACGATGCATAAATTCCTACTCGCCATTTTGATATTGCTACTCGCGCAGTTTGCGCCCGCGGCACAAGCGGGCACCGACATTCGGGTAATTATTTCCGGTGAAGTGGCACCGGGGGTATATGGCCGCGTCGACTACGGCAACGATCGCCCGCCTCCGATCCTGTATGCCACGCCAACGATCATCATTCGGCAGCCACAGCCGGTGCAAGTGCAGCCGATCTACCTGCACGTGCCGCCGGGCCATGCCAAAAACTGGCGCAAGCATTGCAGCAGATACAACGCCTGCGGGACGCCAGTCTATTTCGTGAAATCCGCCGAATACGAGCCGAAGAAAGCCAAGAAGGAAAAAAAGCAGAAAAAAGAAAAAGACGATTAGCCGATTGATCCAGACGGTCGACGACGAACGCGCATATGCGGTGAGATCTGGCATTCCCACCGCGAGCGGAAACGTTGCCAAAAATACCACTTGACGCTGCTCCTACTAATACTGACAGGAGTTTTCGATGACACCCAATCCGGCCTTTTACTCAACTTGGTCACCGCGAGTCCACGGTGTTTTGCGGATAGTCACGGGATTTCTTTTTCTCCAGCACGGCAGTTCCAAGCTGCTTGGCGCGCCGCACAATGCGATGTTCGACGGATTGCAATTGATGTCGCTCATGGGTCTTGCCGGCGTGCTGGAACTTGGCGGCGGTGTGTTGATTGTGCTGGGACTCTTCACCCGACCCGTCGCATTCATTTTGTCCGGCATGATGGCGGTCGCGTATTTCATGGCGCATGCGCCAGCAGGCTTTTTGCCGATACTCAATAAAGGTGAACTGGCCGTGATCTATTGCTTTGTTTTTTTGTATTTTTCTGTTGCCGGTGGCGGAAGCTATAGTATCGACGCGACACTTCGCAAGGCCTGACCCAACCCAGCTACCTCGCCAGCCCTTGACTATACAATCCCTGCCTTGCGGTCGAGCACTTACTTCTTCCGCAACACCCGATGCTCAATCTCGCCCACGATCCCGCGCCGGAACAGGAGCACACACACCACGAACGTGGCCCCCATGATGATGGTCACCCATGAGCCGAAGCCGGAGAGGTAATTTCCCATCGCGATGATGGTGGATGCGCCGACTAC
>JANPBQ010000040.1:0-20767 GCA_031430555.1 Betaproteobacteria bacterium | reverse complement strand
ATCTGGTAACGTTGGGTTTCGGTGAGGGGTGGCATGGCGGTATCTCCTTTTGTCTTCGTAAACAAAGGGTACCGCAATCGCTGCTCTTCACCCCTTTCGATTCGACCTGAAGTCCGACAAGTCGAACGCGAATATTCCATTTCGCCTCGAACGCCGCACCGAAAATAGAGTTTGCTGCATGCGAAATGCGTCTACCGCCCTTGCCCGCGATTGGCGCTCGCCCCGCGAATCAGCGTGCCGACGCCTTCGCTCGTCAGCACTTCCAGCAGCAACGCATGCGGCACGCGGCCATCGATGATGTGCGCGGTTTTCACGCCGTTTTTCACTGCATCGAGCGCGCAATCCACTTTCGGCAGCATGCCGCCGGAGATGGTGCCATCGGCGATCAGCTCGGCGACCTTCGCCGCTGTGAGGCCGGTGAGAACATTGCCTTTCTTGTCCAGCACGCCGGCCGTATTGGTGAGCAGAATGAGTTTTTCGGCTTGCAGTGCAATTGCAATTTTTCCCGCGACGATATCGGCGTTAATGTTGTATGCCGTGCCGTTTTCATCCACGCCCAGCGGCGCGATCACGGGGATGAAATCTTCCGTATCCAGCAGATCGATGATGCCGGTGTCGATCTTCACCACTTCGCCGACGAGACCGATATCGATTTTTTTCCGCTTGTCTTCCTTGGAAGGAATCGTCATCTTGCGGGCGTGAATGAAATTGCCGTCTTTGCCGGTCAATCCCACCGCCTTGCCGCCGGCCTTGTTGATGAGCGTAACGATTTCCTGATTCACTAATCCGCCCAACACCATTTCAACCACGTCGAGCGTCTCGTCGTCGGTTACGCGCATACCCTGGATGAATTGTCCCTGCTTGCCGATTTTTTCCAGCGTGCGGTTGATCTGCGGGCCACCGCCATGCACCACCACCGGGTTCATGCCGATCAATTTCAATAACGTGATGTCCTCGGCGAAATCTTCCTGCAACGCGATTTCGGTCATCGCATTGCCGCCGTATTTGACGACGATGTTTTTGTCCCAGAAGCGCTGGATATAGGGCAGCGCTTCGATCAAAACGTCGGCCTTTTGCGCCGCCGTCAATTGCGGATGCACGAGCGCGGCGGCCGCCAGCAACGCAGCGCGTTTGGCGGCGGGCGGTTTGGATTCTTGCTTGGCTTTGGCGACGGCCTTTGGGGCTTTTTTTGCGGCAGTTTTAGAAGGCATGGAGATGGGATTCCTTGGTAAGAAAGTCGGGCAGGTTGGGATTGAACTAATGAACTTCCGCTTTGGTTTCACGGGACAAAAGACGATTGACCGTTTCGCGGGGATCGGCGTTATCGAATAGTACGGCGTTGACCGCTGCCGTGATCGGCATATCGACACGATGTTTTTTGGCGAGCGTGAGTGCTGTCGCTGCGGAATTGACCCCTTCTGCGACGTGACCGAGCGCGGACAAGATATCGTCCAGGCGTTTTCCTTCGGCCAATTTGATACCGACGGCACGGTTGCGCGATAAATCGCCGGTGGCGGTGAGCACCAGATCCCCCAAGCCGGTCAAGCCCATGAAGGTTTCCGCTTTGCCGTCCATTGCAATACCCAGCCGAACCATTTCGGCGAGCCCGCGGGTGATGAGTGCCGCGCGCGCATTCATGCCGAGTTTCATGCCGTCGCAAATCCCTGCCGCAATCGCCATCACGTTTTTAAGTGCGCCACCGAGCTCGACGCCGATCAAATCGTCGCTCGAATAAATCCGCAAGGTGGGCCCCGAGAGCTCGGCGGCGAGCTGCCGCGCAAGTCCTATGTCGTTGGCCGCCAGCGTCAATGCGCATGGCAATCTGCGCGCCACTTCCATTGCAAAACTCGGGCCGCTCAGCGCACCGAAGCGGGTACCCGGTGCCATCGATTCAACGACGGTTTCGTGCGGCAGTTTTCCGGTTGCACGATCGAATCCTTTGCACACCCAGAGAATGGGTGCCTGCACGGACTTCGCCAAACTTAACGTCGGCGCGAGTCCATCGGTCGATGTCGCGATCAAAACCAAATCGGGATTCGCCAGCGCGTCGGACAATTTCGTCGCGACATTTAATGCAGGGGGAAATGCGACCTCGGGCAAATAGCGCTCATTACAGCGCTTGTGAGCGAGTTGATTTCGCTGCTCGGCATCGCGCCCCCAAAGCGACACGACATGTTTTTCGGCAAACGAAATCGCGAGTGCGGTACCCCATGCGCCGGCACCCAGCACCGCGATTTTCACCGCCCGCGCACCATTTCAACCACCCCAAACCTGTGCGGCACGCACGTAACCCGTTTGACCGTCGCGGTGGCGCACCGGCAACCAGCCATCGACCGCTGGCCCGGTGATTTCCAGCAACACGCCGCGCTGTGCGTCGAATACGGATGGTGCAGCCGGTGAGGGCATGGCGCGGATGTCGGCGGTCGCAATGGAAACGACGGCGTGACGTTTGCCCCCGATCACGTTATTTTCAATCCAGCCGATGGCACCTTCCGAATCGCGCGCTTTTGTCCACTTGTCGAGTTTGACGAGTACTTCCAGCGGTGTGTAGCGCGACAAAATGAAAACCTTGTTGGCTTTGTTGGAAGGGCCGTCGTAGAAAATCGCCGCTTGATCGCCAATGGAAACGAACGGCACAGGTGGGGATATGGCTATCGGCGACGCAGGTGCCGTCGTTTGTGAAAACGCGATCGTCGGAGCCAAACAAAACGCCGCCATGAAAATGGCGGCGCTTCGATGTGTCATGAATGATTTCATGACGCTATTTTGCATCAAATGACGGTCGGCTAGTGGGTGACCAATGGTGCGGCGGCGGGGGCGGCGGCACCGGCGGCCTGCTGTGCTTCATGCTGCTTTTGCGCCTGATAAAGCGCCTCGAAGTTCACCGGGTTCAGCAGCACCGGCGGGAAGCCCGCGCGGACGATCGCGTCGGAGACGGTTTCGCGGACGTACGGGTAAAGGATATTCGGGTTGCCGATGCCGAGAATCGGATCCAAATCGGCGTCGGGCACATTGCGGATCGCGAAAATGCCCGCCTGATTGGCTTCGACCAGGAACATGGTTTTTTCACCGACTTTGGCGGTGACCGTCAGTGTGAGTTCGGTCTGATACACGCCCTCATCGACTTTCGTCGAGGTGTGATGGAGTTGCACATCGACATTCGGTGCTTCGCGTTCGAGGAAAATTTGCGGGGCGTTCGGGATTTCAAGCGAAAGATCCTTCACGTAGATTTTCTCGATCGAATAAACGGGTTGGTTCTGATCAATGGCGTCGGTCATGTGCGTTCCTTGGTGAAATTTTCTGGGTGGGATAGCTGCAAAAATGTTTATGTGAAATCAGGCGGCCAGCAAGGCGTCGAGGCCGCCGGCGCGGTCGAGTTTGGACAATTCATCGAAACCGCCGACGTAGTTTTCGCCGACATAAATCTGCGGAACCGTGCGCCGACCGGTTTTTTCCATCATTTCGGCGCGCCTGCCCGGATCGAGATCGATGCGGATTTTTTCGATGTTCGCGACGCCCTTCGACGATAGCAAGCGCTCCGCCATCTGGCAGAACGGGCATACCGCCGTGGAATACATGATGACCTTTGCCATAGTGCCTACTTTTCGATCGGAAGGCTGGCTTGCTGCCAGGCGCCGAATCCACCGCTCAATTGGTAAACGTCGGTGAAGCCGTGTTTCTTCAACAGTTTCACGGCGGCACTGGCGCGCATGTTGTTGCGGCAGGTCACGATGAGGGGTTTATCTTTGAAGCGGCTGATTTCATCGACGCGCTTGTCGATTTCCGCCAACGGCATGTTTTTCGATTTGGGGATGCGTCCGCCATTGAACTCCGCGTTGTCGCGGATATCCAGTACCAGCGCATTGCCGGTGTTCATGAAGCGGGTGGTTTCAAGCGTGCCCACCTCGCGTGAACCGCCGCCCGCGACCTTGGCGATCGACGGCCACACCAGCATGCCGCCGCTGATGAGGAACAACATGACGAGCATGATATTTTGCGAAGCAAATTCGACCATTGACGGCAATTCGATGAAAACAAAGTGGATGAGATCGCGCTTAATTCCGGCGCAAATTGAGGCGCGTTATTTGGCGCGTGTCGAAAACCTGATATTTTACCAACAAGTTGCGAAAAATCCCGATTTTTTGGCGACACTACCCAACCCGCGCCAAGGCATATGCGGGATAAATTGTCGAAAATCAATACATCCACCCATCGTAGATCCCCATGAAAAAACTCATTTTGATGCGCCACGGCGAAAGCACCTGGAATCTGGAAAATCGATTTACCGGCTGGACCGACGTGAATTTGACCGAAAAAGGTGTGCAGGAAGCCCTCACCGCGGCCGCCTCGCTGAAGCGCGAAGGATTGGATTTTGATCTGGCCTACACCTCGCTTCTGACGCGCGCCATCCGCACGTTGTGGATCGTGCAAGAGGCGCTCGACCGCCGTTGGGTATCGGTCGTCAAGCACTGGCGGCTGAACGAGCGTCATTACGGCGACTTGCAGGGACTAAACAAAACCGAGACCGCCGCAAAATTCGGCGATGCGCAAGTGCTCGTCTGGCGGCGCAGTTACGCCGTCGCGCCACCCGCATTGGCGGCGGCCGATGAGCGCCATCCCTCGCGCGATTCGCGCTACGCGTCGTTGTTGCCGGAAGAGTTGCCGTTGACCGAGTGTCTGAAAGACACCGTGGAACGCGTGGTGCCGTATTGGCAAATGGAAATCGCGCCGCAAATTCGCGCCGGTCGGAACGTGATTATCGCCGCGCACGGCAACAGCCTGCGCGCGCTGATCAAACACCTCGACCACGTGTCCGACGACGACATTGTCGAGCTCAATATTCCGACGGCGGTTCCGCTGGTGTACGAATTGACCGATGAGCTGAAGCCGATCCGCAGCTACTATCTGGGCGATCAGGCCGAGATTGCGAAAGCACAGGCGGCGGTTGCCGCGCAAGGGCTTGCGCCGCGTGCCGGATGAAGAATTCGCGTGCCTAACGGGCGGCGAGTGATGCAGCGGGGCGTTGACTTGCGCGAAGTGAAAACGCCGAAACGACAAACGCCTCGATTTTCAATGCCGATTGCGCGATTTTACCGTTGCGGCGCGGTGCTTGTATTCATCCTTTTCACCTTCACCGCAGCCATTGCCGCGCCGACGGAAAAACCCGACAAAGCGCGCGAATTGCGCGAATTGCGCGAACGCATCGATAAGCTCCAGCGTGATTTGGTCAAGAGTGAGGAATCGCGCTCGGAAGCGGCCGACGCACTGGGCGCATCGGAAAAAGCCATCAGTGAAGCGAATCGAAATCTGGCGACGCTAGGTCGGGAACAAGCGCGGATTTCACAAAGTCTTGCCGAATTGAAACAAGCTGCCGACACGGCAAAAGCCGACGCGGCGCGCCAGCAGGAATTGTTGGGGCGATTGATCCGCCATCAATACATGTATGGCAATACCGACGGTTTGCGCATGCTCCTCGATGGCCAGGATGTGGGCGAAGTCGAACGCCGTATGCGCTATCTCGGCTACGTGTCGCGCATGCGTGCGGCGTTGATCGCGCGTCTGAAACAAAGTGTGACCAATCTGGCGGCGCTTGAATCCACGACCCGCGAGCAACAGCAGGAATTGGCGGTGAATGCGGATGCGCAACGCAAAGCCCGGGCCGCGCTGCAAACCGAGCGGCATGTCCGGCAAAAACTGTTTGCGCGAATCAAGGGCGATATCTCCAAAGGGCGGCGCGAAATCGGCCGCCTGAAACGCGACGAAGACCGCCTGGGCAAACTGGTCGAGCAATTGGCGAAAGCCATCGCCAAGAATCGCGACCAACGGCGAATTGCCGGAAAATCCGACGGCACGCCGAAAAAAGGCGAGCTGATCGAGCAAGTCGCTGATGCGTCACTTGCGGGCAACATTTTCGAGGCATTGAAAGGCCGGCTTAAATTACCGGTGCGCGGGGAACTTCAAGGCCGCTTTGGTAGCCCAAGAGAAGATGGCGGCGTAACGTGGAAGGGATTGTTCATCAAGGCCGATAACGGTCACGCGGTGCATGCGGTGGCCGATGGGCAGGTGGTATATGCGGATTGGCTGCGAGGATTTGGCAATCTTTTGATCGTTGATCATGGCGGCGGATATATGAGCCTCTATGGCAATAATGAAAGTTTGCTCAAGCATGTCGGCGATGCCACGCAAAGCGGCGAAAAGGTTGCGTCCGTCGGGTCATCGGGCGGTGCGCCGGAATCGGGTGTATATTTTGAATTGCGCCATGAAGGCAAGCCGTTCGACCCGATGAAATGGGTTGGGAAATAAGCGCTGCGGCATGGTTCGTGGGTGAAAACGGGTCGTTTTATCGGGGACGTGATGAGCAACACCATTAGCAATCGGATGAAAGCAGCAGGGCTGGTAGGCATCGGCGGAATCGCCGGCGTGCTGTTGAGCCTCAATTTTTCGGCCGTAGCGGAAAAACAAAGCACGACGCTCAATTTGCCGATCGAGGAAGTGCGGATGTTGTCCGAGGTTTTCGGTCGCATCAAAAGCGACTACGTCGAAGCGGTTGACGACAAACGCCTGATCAAGGAAGCGATCAACGGCATGTTGACCGGTCTTGACCCGCACTCGGCGTTTCTGGATGCCGATGCCTACAAGGAAATGCAGACCACGACCACCGGTACATTTGGCGGGCTGGGCATCGAAGTCGGTGTTGAAGAAGGGTTTGTGAAAGTGATTTCGCCGATCGACGATACGCCCGCATACCGGGCGGGTATCAAGTCGGGCGATTTCATCATCAAGGTCGATGAGACCAGTTTGCGCGGGCTCTCGCTCACGGAAGCTGTCAAGCGGATGCGCGGAGATGCCGGCACCGAAGCCGTGTTGACGATCATGCGCCGGGGCGAAGCGAAGGAACTGGTGTTCAATGTCAAACGCGCCAAGATCGAAATTCAAAGCGTGCGTTCCCGCACCTTGGATCCCGGCTACGCGGTGATTCGTTTGACGCAATTTGAAGAAGCGACTGGTGAAAAACTGGTGCGTGCCGTCAACGATGTGTACAAGCAAAACGGCGGCAGCCTTAAGGGCCTGGTGCTGGATTTGCGCAATGATCCGGGTGGCTTGCTGAACGCGGCGGTCGCCGTATCGGCCGCATTCTTGCCGAAGGATGCGCTCGTGGTCTATACCGATGGTCGCGTGGAAGACGCCAAAATGCGCTTGCATGCGCGCAAGGAAAATTACCTGCGCAGTGCGAACCGCGAAGACTACCTCGCCAAATTGCCACCGTCGATCAAGAATGTGCCAATGATCGTGCTCGTCAATAATGGTACGGCGTCGGCGTCCGAAATTGTCGCCGGTGCCTTGCAGGATCACAAGCGCGCGAGCGTCATGGGTTCGCAAACCTTCGGCAAGGGATCCGTGCAAACGATTCTGCCCTTGGGAAACAACAGCGCCATCAAGTTGACCACCGCGCGCTACTACACGCCGAATGGCCGGTCGATTCAGGCAAAGGGCATTGAGCCCGATGTAGCGGTGGACGATGGTTCGCAACGCATGGCGATGCGCGAAGCGGATCTTGATCGGCATTTGGTTGGCGAAGATGAAAAGAAGGCCGCCGATGCGCTGAAAGCGAAGCTCGACAAATTGGTGCTTCCTGAAGACAAGACCGCAAAAGGTTCCGCGGTTGGCGGGGTGAGTGCCAGCGTCAATGGCGCGGTTGCCAAAGCGGCAAAATCTGCGATCGAGGCGGATCAAAAACCGGTGGAATACACACCGCTCAATGGCAGCGACGGCAAACCGATTGATTTCGTTCTTCAGCAAGCATTGAATCAACTGAAAGGCCTGCCGGTTGCGGCGAGCCCGCGTGCGTTGCTCGCCAACGCCGGCCAAAATACGGCCCACGTCGCGCCAAAGGCGATAGAGTCCAAGAAGTAATTTCGCGTCGGCGCGTGTTCGGGTCCGCGCGAAATTGCAGGCGAGGGATTTTGCGGACAAAGCCATGAACGACCAAGACTTGCTTCGCTATAGCCGGCATATTCTCCTGAACGAGTTTGGGGTGGAGGCTCAGCAAGTATTGTCCGGGTCTCGTGCGCTAGTGATTGGAGCAGGCGGCTTGGGCTCGGCGGCGCTGTTGTATCTCGCGAGTGCGGGCGTTGCGCAAATCAGCGTGGCGGATGGAGATGCCGTTGATTTGACCAACCTGCAACGCCAAATCATTCATCGTGAAGACACGATTGGGGTGAACAAGGCCAAATCCGCCGCGCAGCGCATTGGCGAAATCAATTCACACGTCAAAATCGATGTCATTGCCGAACGACTTACCGGTGCGGCCCTCGAACGCCATGCCGTAGAGGCCGATGTCATTTTGGATTGCTCCGACAATTTTGCCACCCGTCACGCGATCAACCGCGCGTCTGTCACGTACCGAAAACCATTGGTGTCCGGAGCCGGCATTCGTTTCGATGGCCAGATCACCAGCTTTGATCCGCGCATCGACGGTGCGGCTTGCTATCACTGCCTGTTTCCCGAGCAAACCGACGCTGAGGAAGAGCGCTGCGCCGTGATGGGCGTGTTTGCGCCATTGGTCGGCATCATCGGTGCGATGCAAGCCGCCGAAGCGATTCGGCTGCTGACCGGAATCGGCGAACCACTTACAGGGCGGCTACAGATGCTCGACGCACGTGACATGACCTGGCAATCGGTGCGCTATCGGCGCGATCCGGAGTGCTCTGTCTGTTCACCGCCGCACGAACGCACAATCAAGGAGAAAGACTATGCGACAACCTAAACAGCGCTTGTTTCTTTCGTTTGTATCGATGTGCTTGCTCGGTTGGGTACACTGCGGTGCCACCCATGCGCAGGCACTTTGGAAGTACACGGACAAAGACGGAAAAGTCACCTACTCCGATAAGGCACCGAAAAAAGGCGAGACCGCCCAGTTGGTGACAAGTAATCCTTCTGCCAATATCATCGAGGTGCCGAAGGCCACCCGTGAAAGCGACGAACGACGACTTGAAGACATGAAGGGCCGCGTGGCAGAAGACATTCGCGTGCGCGAAAAGCTGCGGGAAGCACTTGATGTCGCCAAACAGGCATTGGATGCGGCAAAGGCGGCGCTTGAAAGTGGTCGGGACCCCGTGCCCGGAGAGACACAAATTCGCGTCGGTCGGACAAAGACTGGCGAAACGACCGGTGTAAATTCCGTCATTCGCAAGCCGGAGTATTACACGCGGATCGCTGCGCTCGAGGAGGCGGTAAAGATAGCGGAAGAGAAGGTGGAAGCCGCCGCAAAGGATCTTGGTCGCGGCGGGCCGTGATTTTGATTCACGCGTCTGTAAGTGCCCAACGCGAGCGGACGTTGAACGATGTTTGCCCGGCTTTCAGCAAGCCGGAATCCGCCTGAATTCTCAACGCCGCCGCGAAAGCGATCATCGCGCCATTGTCTGTACACAACTCCAACGGCGGATAGAAAACGTCAGCGCCGCGCGCCGCCGCCCGCGCACTCAATTGACTGCGCAGCCGGCGATTCGCCCCCACGCCACCCGACACCACCAACCGCGACATGCCCGTGTCTTGCAACGCGGACAGTGACTTTGCAATCAGCACATCGACCACGGCAGCTTCAAAGCCAGCGGCAATGTCGGCGCGGCATCGTTCATCAAGCTGATTTGCCGCGGCGAGCTTTGTTTTCAATGTGAGCACCGCCGTCTTTAAGCCGCTGAAACTGAAGTCGTGATCGCCGCTGGACAACATCGGCCGCGGCAGCGTGAAACGCCGCGCATCACCGCTTTCAGCCAGCTTGCTGAGTGCCGGCCCACCCGGGTACCCCAAGCCCAGTAATGTCGCGGTTTTATCGAATGCCTCGCCGGCCGCGTCATCCACCGTCTCACCGAGCAATTGGTATTTGCCAACCCCTTCGACGGCCATCAATTGGGTGTGCCCACCCGAAACCAACAGCGCCACAAACGGAAAGTCCGGTCGAGGGTTCGACAACAGCGGCGACAGCAAATGGCCTTCCAGATGATGAATGGGAATGATCGGTTTTTGGAGCGCGAGCGCCAATCCCGCTGCCATGCTGGTCCCGACCAATAGGGCACCGCCCAAGCCAGGCCCAGTCGTCACGGCGATTGCATCCACTTCTTTGAGTGAGCGGTCACCCTCTTGTAAGACGCCTTTAATTAAGGGGATCATCCTCTGAATGTGATCCCGCGACGCGAGTTCCGGCACCACCCCGCCATAAGCGGAATGCATCTCAATTTGCGAGTGGAGGCGATGCGCCAACAGTCCGGCATCGCTATCGTAGAGTGCGACGCCGGTTTCATCACACGAGGTTTCCAAGCCGAGAATCAGCATTGATGGCGCGCCGGACAGGGGTGAACGAAAGACCAGCGCTTGGCAAAAAGCGCATAAGTCGTTATTATATTGGGCTCTTCGCAATGCGGAGAGGGTATTGCAACTTCCGACCCTCAATCCTTTCATGGATTGGCTGGGCATAACTAGAAAGCTAGAAAGGTAATTTGAATGTTAGTTCGATTGAAAGAAAATGAGCCGTTCGATGTGGCCCTGCGCCGATTCAAACGTGCCATTGAAAAAACCGGTCTCTTGACCGAACTCCGCGCCCGCGAGTTCTACGAAAAGCCCACCGCTGAGCGCAAGCGCAAACATGCCGCCGCCGTGAAACGCCGCTTCAAACGTCTACGCAGCCAAATGCTGCCGCCGAAGTTGTACTAGTCGGTTCGGAATTTCCGAATTTTTGAGGCAGGTGACCAGCGTCCCCTGCCTTTTTTCTTTCCTGGAGCCACGAAATGAACTTGCGCGAAAAAATTACCGAAGACATGAAAACGGCCATGAAAGCGCGCGAGACGGAAAAACTCGGTGCGATCCGTTTGCTCCAGTCGGCATTGAAGCAAAAAGAGGTCGACGAACGCGTCGTGCTGACCGATGACATGGTGCTTGCCATCATCGAAAAAATGTTGAAACAGCGTAAAGATTCAATCGAGCAATACACTGCCGGCAATCGTATGGATCTGGTCGCGAAAGAGGCATTCGAAGTCGGCGTATTGTCGGCATACTTGCCGGCGCAGTTGTCGGAGGCGGAGGTAACTGCGATACTCGAAGCGGTGATCGCGGAAACCGGTGCCACATCCGCCAAGGATATGGGCAAAGTCATGAATGCGTTACGCCCCAAAGTTGCCGGACGCGCGGACATGGGAAAGCTTTCCGCATTGGTCAAATCCCGGCTCGGCTAAGTTCGCCTCCATTGAGAGTCGCAAGGCAGCCGGCCGCCATGCCCGCAGTTTCACGGGTCGTATAATCGCCACATGATTCCGCCGGACTTCATCCAGCAATTGCTCGCGCGCGTCGATATTGTCGATGTGATCGACAAGCACGTGAAGCTCAAGAAAGCCGGACAGAATTACTCCGCCTGCTGCCCGTTTCACAACGAAAAAACGCCGAGTTTTTCGGTCTCGCCGACCAAGCAGTTCTACCATTGCTTCGGTTGCGGGGTGAGCGGCAGCGCGATATCGTTCCTGATGGAGTATTCCGGGATGGGCTTTCGCGACGCCGTGCAGGAGCTCGCGGAAAACGTCGGCATGGCCTTGCCCGTGGAAGCGAATCGCGAGGAATCCCTCGAGCGCGCCAAAGTGGCCGCGAGCCTAGGCGAAGTGATGATGGCGGCGATGAATTTTTATCGGCAGGAATTGAAACGCGCGCCCAAGGCAATCGATTACCTCAAAGGGCGCGGCGTATCCGGTGAAATTGCCGCCAAATTCGGCATCGGTTATTCGCCCGACGATTGGCAAGGACTGAAGGGCGCGGTCGAGGATTACACCGCAACCGCGCTCAACGAATGCGGCCTCGTGATCGACAATGACGAAGGCAAACGCTACGACCGTTTTCGTGACCGGGTCATGTTTCCGATTCTGGATGCGCGCGGCAACGTAATCGGCTTTGGCGGCCGCGTCATCGGTGCCGGCGAGCCGAAGTATCTCAATTCGCCCGAAACGCCGCTGTTCGAAAAAGGCCGCGAATTGTATGGCCTGTTTCAAGCGCGTCGCGCGATCCGCGATTCACAAACCGCGATCGTCGTCGAGGGCTACATGGATGTGGTGGCGCTCGCGCAGAGCGGCGTGGAAAACGCGGTGGCAACGCTTGGCACCGCGACTACGCCCACCCACGTTCAAAAGCTGCTGCGCATGGCGGATAGTCTCGTATTCTGTTTCGATGGCGACAAGGCAGGGCGCAAGGCCGCCTGGCGCGCGCTCGAACAGTCGTTGCCCGTCGTCGCCGACGGCAAAGATGTGCGATTCCTGTTCCTCCCCGCCGAGGACGATCCCGATACCTTCGTTCGGCGCCTCGGCAAGGAGGTGTTTCTGACCGAACTCAAGAACGCGAAACCGCTGTCCGCATTCTTGTTCGATGAACTTTCGTCGCAAGTCGATTTGACCAATGAAGAGGGCCGCTCCCGATTGCTGATGCTCGCGAAGCCCTTGATTTCGCAAATCGCCGCACCGGCGCTGGCGATGATGTTGCAGCGAAAGCTCGCCGACCTGATCGGCCTAGGCGTGGTTGAAATTCAACGGCTGATTCCGATTTCCGCCAACAGCGGGGCACCCGGAGGTCCGAGGCAACGCGAAGCATCGCCGTTCGAGACAGAGGGTTCCGGAACGCGGGCAAAAGGCGATCGCGGATCTGTTCCGCGTCGATTTCGCGGCCCCGAGCCCGGCGCACCGGTTCCCAGGAGAAAGTCAGCGCCCGCCGGCACAGCCACACAGGTCATTGTAAGAATTCTCTTGAAACCGACCCTCGCGGGACGATTCGATATTACCACCACCGAAAACGATACTTCAGCGATTGGCACCGCTTCGCGCGTCGCAGCATTTGTACGCGAACACGATTTCGAAGTGACGCAAGCGCAAGTCATCGAGAGTTTTCGAGGGACGACCGACGAGGCGGAACTTTCCCGTGCCACGAATGATCCACTGATCATCAACATGGATGCCTCGCGACCTGATTTCGATCTCGACACGGAATTCGACGACGCACTTTGTACGCTTCGAGAGACAGTGTTGAAAAAAGAAGAAAGCAGCGAGAACATGCGTCGAATGCGAGATATGGGTCTGAGCTAAAGATAGTTGGCGGAAGGTAACTTCAACCCGATCCGCGCTATTGAATGGGATGGGCTCGTCCCCATGTACCTGAACCCAAGCGCCTGAACCACTTTCGAAAAAAGGCGGGTTCTGTTAAAATATACGGTTCCCCGTTCAAAGTCCGACCCGGCGCAAGCAATTGCCCGGCGAATATCCATTCGGGGGTAATAGCCGAACCTGCTAGACCCACGCTTTATTTTTCCGCAATCGCGATTTTTCACCCTAACCATACTCTCAAGCGACGGATTCGACAACATGGCCCGCAAACCAAAAAGCGCTCGCGAACAAGACGAAATCTCGATCAGTAGTTTCAAAGCCGCCCGCGATGCCAAGGTGCCGGTCGACGTTGAGGCGCAGAAAACGCGACTGAAAAGCCTGATCACGCTGGGCAAAGAGCGCGGCTTTTTGACCTACGCGGAGATCAACGATCATTTGCCGGACGTGGTCGATGCCGAGCAGATCGAGGCGATCACCACCACGTTCAACGACATGGGCATCCAGGTCTACGATGCCGCGCCGGACGCCGAAACGCTGCTCTTGAACGAAGCGGCGCCGCCCGCCGCCGATGACGACGATGCTGAAGAAGAAGCCGCGCAGGCGCTGTCCTCGGTCGATTCCGAGTTCGGTCGCACTACCGACCCGGTACGCATGTACATGCGCGAAATGGGTTCGGTCGAGTTACTGACGCGTGAGGGCGAAATCGAAATCGCCAAACGTATCGAAGACGGTCTGAAGCACATGATCCATGCGATCTCGTCCTGCCCGACGACGATCGAAGAAATTTTGGCGCTCGCGGATAAAGTCGAGCGCGACGAATTGCGCATCGATGAAGTGATCGACGGCCTGGTTGACCCGAACGAAGATCAAGTGTCGGAAGCCGAATTGTCCGATGAAGATCTCGAAGACGAAGAAATCGAAGAGGAAGAAGAGGACGAAGACGGCTCGATTGCCGCCGCGAATCTTGAGCAATTGAAACAGGAGTCACTCGCGCGCTTCAATTCAATCCGCAAGTTGCACAAGAAAATGCGCAAAGTGCTGGCCGAAAAGGGCCACCGTTCGCGCGCTTACAAAGATTTGCAGGAAGAAATTTCCGCCGAATTGATGCAAATCCGTTTTTCGGCAAAGCAAGTCGAGAGCCTCTGCAACGGCTTGCGCGGATTGGTCGATACCGTGCGCAAGAGCGAGCGCATGATTCAGGAATTGTGCGTGAAAAATTCCGGCATGCCGCGCCCGCACTTCATCAAGTCGTTCCCGGGCAACGAAACCAATCTGAAATGGATCACGGAAGAAATCGCCCATGGCAAGGGCCACGCGGCATTGCTGGCGAAGTTCAAGCCGTCGATCATCGAACGTCAGGAAGCGTTGATCGGTTTGCAAAAAGAAGTTGGGATTCCGATCAAGGAATTGAAAGAAATCGCCCGGCAGATGAGCACCGGCGAAGCCAAGGCTCGCCGCGCCAAACGCGAAATGATCGAGGCCAATTTGCGTCTCGTGATCTCGATTGCGAAGAAATACACCAATCGTGGTTTGCAATTCCTCGACTTGATTCAGGAAGGCAATATCGGCCTGATGAAGGCAGTGGACAAGTTTGAATATCGCCGCGGTTACAAATTTTCAACCTACGCGACGTGGTGGATCCGTCAGGCTATTACCCGCTCGATCGCCGATCAGGCGCGCACCATACGCATTCCGGTGCACATGATTGAGACCATCAATAAGATGAACCGCATTTCGCGGCAGATTTTGCAGGAAACGGGGCTTGAACCCGATCCGGCAACGCTCGCCAAGAAAATGGAAATGCCGGAAGACAAGATCCGCAAGATCCTGAAGATCAGCAAAGAGCCAATCTCGATGGAAACGCCGATCGGCGACGACGACGATTCGCATCTGGGCGATTTCATTGAGGACATGCAGACGCTGGCCCCCGACGATTCGGCGCAATACACCAGCCTGCGCGATGTCACCAAGGATGTGCTCGATTCATTGACTCCACGCGAAGCGAAAGTGCTGCGCATGCGCTTCGGCATTGAAATGAACACCGATCACACACTCGAAGAAGTCGGCAAGCAATTCGATGTCACGCGCGAACGCATTCGTCAGATCGAAGCGAAAGCGTTGCGGAAATTGCGTCATCCGTCGCGTTCCGAGAAACTGAAGAGCTTTCTCGAAACCGATAGCTGAGCGCGCTTTTTCGCGCGTCAATGAAAAACGGCCGATATCAACCGGCCGTTTTTCATTGGGTGATTTGATTGATATCAAATACCAAACGGCACCAAGGACTAGTCTTGATCCCTCAACCTGCGAGGTGTCACCATGTTCAAGAAAATTCTCATTCCCACCGACGGCTCCAAATTATCGATGAAAGCGCTCGATAAGGCGATTGAGCTGGCAAAGGACGCTCCCGCGACATTGACCGTACTGAATGTCATTCCGCCCTACCCGGCGACCATCGCCGGCGATGGCTATGTGATCGATCCGATAAGTGGCGAGGGATGGGAAAAGGTGATGAAAGCTCGCGCCGACAAGATTCTGGCCGACGCCGCCAAGCGAGCCAAGGCCAAAGATGTTGCCGTGCAACTCATCTCGATGCGCAGCGCCCTTATTTATGATGGCATCATCAGCGCCGCAAAAAAGCGCAAATGAGATCTCATCGTCATGGCCTCGCACGGTCGAGGCGGACTCTCCGCATTGCTGCTTGGCAGCGAAACCACCAAGGTGCTGACGTACTCGAAGATTCCGGTACTGGTTTGCCGCTGACCAAGCGAGCGGCCCATTGGCCGAATCACTGGAATCGATTGTTCATGATTCAATCGGCAACCAACCGCAACACCACCCGCACATTGCCGTCCGACTCGCCGGTCGTCGCCGTCACGAAGCCGAGATCTTCGGCCAATCGCAACATGCCCTGATTGCTGGGCAACACGGTGCCAATCATTTCCTGATATCCCGCTTCGCGCGCGCACACAATGAGCGATTTCATCAGTTCCCGGCCCAGGCCGCGCGCATGCCACGCATCTGCAACCGCGATGGCAAATTCCACGCTGACCCAATCCGGATTGGGAAAATACCGGCATACACCGGCAATTTTGTCCGCACCAACATCCAGCGCAACCAGCGCCATTTCGCGACTGTAATCGAGTTGCGTGAAGCGCGCGATCATCTCGGGCGACAACGCTGCTACCGAGTGCTGAAAACGGGAATATCGCGACGCGTCTGACATCGCCGCGACAAACGCGCGTTCGCGCTCGGCGTCGTCGGGACGAATCGCGCGCATCAACAATACGCTGCCATCGTTAAGACGGATTTCCCGCTCCAGCTCCAGCGGATAGGGAAAAATCGCCATGTGTTGGTAGCGCATGTCGGTCAACAGTGCATCGGCGCGAAATATCACGCGCGCATCAACGATCGTCGCGCCACGTGGATGCACCAGCACTGGATTTAGATCCATCTCCTCGATCCACGGCAGCAGACAGGCCATCGTTGAGACACGTTGCAGAATATCCAGCAATGCCGTGGAATCGATACCCGGCACGTCGCGATATCCCGCGAGCAAACGGCGGACGCGCGTACTCTGGATCAAGGCATCGCCAAGCATCGGATTCAACGGGGGCAAGGCAAGCGCGATGTCCCGAATCGCTTCCACCGCGACCCCGCCCGCGCCGAAAGCAATCACCGGGCCGAATACATTGTCGCGTTTGATGCCGACCAATACCTCGCGCTGGTGTGGAAACTTGAGCATCGGCTGAATATTGACCCCGGCAATATGGGCATCGGGGCGCGCCGCCGCAACTTGTTCGAGCATATCGTCGAACGTATTCGCCACTTGCCGCCCATTGGTCAGATTCAAGCGCACGCCGCCGACATCGGATTTGTGCGAAATATCCGGCGAGTGAATTTTCATTGCGACGGGATACCCAAGGGCTTTCGCCGCCGCAACCGCCAGCTCAGCTGTCGCCGCAATTCGACCTTCGTTTACCGGCAATCCAAACGCTGCCAACAGCGCTTTGGCTTCGAATTCGTTCAGGGTGGTACGTTTGTCTTTTGCCGCCCCTTCTCGGATCGCCTTCGCTTTGGCCACCGCCTGCGAGGCCTCATGAAAGCTCATCGACGCATACGCCGGAACAGATTCCAGCAGCATCGCTTGATTGCGTTGGAAGCGCGCAAGATAGGAAATCGCCTCGACTGCGTTTTCCGGCGTGATGAAATTTGCGATTCGCGCCCGCTCGAACAGTTCGCGCGCCGGTTGCAGCGAGGCACCACCCAGCCACGCGGTGAATACCGGTTTTGCATGATCGGTCGCCGCTGAAATGACTGCCGCTGCCGCGTCTTCCGGTCGAGTGATCGATTGCGGGCAGAACAAGGCCAACACCGCGTCGGTGTTCGCATCTTCCAGCACCGCGCTCAACGCACCGGAAAAGCGCGCGGGCGTCGCGTCGCCGATGATATCGACAGGATTCGCTTTCGACCAATGCGCAGGCAGGATGACATCGAGTTTTTCAATTGTCGTCTTGTCCAATGAGGCAAGTTCCAGCCCATTGTCGATCGCGCAATCGGTCGCCACCACGCCCGGCCCGCCGCCGTTGGTGATGATCGCAATCCGGGAACCTCGCGGTCGCTTGGCGGAGGTCAAAATACGCGCTGCCGCGAACAACTGCAACGAACTGTTCACCCGCACCGCGCCGGCCCGTGCCAGCGCCGCATCGAACACCGCATCACTGCCGGCGAGTGCACCGGTGTGGCTTGCCACGGCAACGCTCGCCGAGCGATGCCTGCCCGCCTTGAAGACAATTACCGGCTTCATGCGCGAAGCCGTGCGTAGCGCGGAAATAAATCCACGCGCATCGCGAATGCCCTCCACATAGAGCAGGATGCTTGAGGTTTCGCTGTCAAACGCAAGATAATCGAGTAACTCGCCAAAATCGAGATCCAGCGCGCCACCGAGCGATATGACGCTGGAAAATCCCACGCCGCTCGAACCGGCCCAATCGAGTATCGCCGTGCATACGGCACCCGATTGCGATATCAACGCGAGCGAGCCCGCCTTTGTGGCCGTGGAGTCGCTTGCAAACGTTGCATTGAGGCCGATCGCGGGACGCATGATGCCGACGCAATTGGGGCCAATCATGCGCATGCCAAATTGATCCAGCGCGGCTTTGACTACTTTGGCGCGCGCCCGACCTTCGTCGCCAATCTCATTGAATCCCGCCGACAAAATCACCGCGTATTTGACGCCGATCGTCCCCGCACCGCGAATCAATTCAACAACTGTGCGCGCGGGTGTTGCGATCACGATCAGATCGGGAATTGCCGGCAGATCGGCCACCGAGGAAAAACACTTTTGACCGAATACCGCGTCATGGCGTGGATTTACTGCATACAACGTACCCGCAAAAGGAGCCCGCCGCATATTCTCAAACACGAACCGTCCGAGTGCGCCCTCGCGCTCGGTCGCGCCGATGACCGCGACCGAATTCGGCGATAGCAATGGACTTAAGTAGTGATCTGACATGGCGGAATGGGATGCTCGGTTGAAGATGATATCGCCAATATGTGACGCGAGCGTGTAGGGTACTTCGCTATAATGCTGTCGGCGAATGAACTGCGCAGGGCAATTAGATCAGTTGGATGAGGCCCGCGGCTCCAAATGTGCCTGCGCACATTTGGACGGAGCCGAATCTGAGCGCAGTGCACAGCGCGAAGTGGGTCGATGCGGCGTTTCATCGCATCGACAAGCAGAGGAGAGTGTAGTAAGCAACAAAATTGGGCCGTTAGCTCAGTTGGATGAGGCCCGCGGCTCCAAATGTGCCTGCGCACATTTGGACGGAGCCGAATCTGAGCGCGGTGCACAGCGCGAAGTGGGTCGATGCGGCGTTTCATCGCATCGACGAGCAGAGGAGAGTGTAGTTAGCAACAAAATTGGGCCGTTAGCTCAGTTGGTTAGAGCAGAGGACTCATAATCCTTTGGTCCCTGGTTCAAGTCCAGGACGGCCCACCAGTTTTCAATAGAACCTGTACATTGCGCGCGATTCGGCGAGTTCCCGCGTCCGAGCCCGCCATGCTAACCTTCGTCGTCGCTCCGACCGCGTTTGCCCTGCGCCCATGTCCAGCCCGCCGCCTGTTGATTTCGATGATCAGCCCTTGCCGCGCAATCTCGGCAAGTACACCCTGCTGCGCGTGTTGGGCAGTGGGGCGACCAGCACGGTGTATCTCGCCGATGATCCCTTCAACGGCCGTCAAGTTGCCGTCAAGGTGGTCAAACAAGTGGCGGCGGCCGACAAGCATGCCGAGGGCGATCTCGCCGGTCTGGGCATGCGCACCGAGGCGGCGCTGCTCGGAAAGCTGAATCACCCTCACATCGTCAAGATTTTTGATGTCGTTCCCGACGGCGCCGATCACTATGTGGTGATGGAGTGCGTCGAGGGAGGCACGATGGAAAAGCATTGCCGGCGCGGCTCGCTTTTGCATCACGAGGCGGTGGTGGATACCATTTTCAAGTGCGGCAAAGCCCTGGAGTACATGAATGTGCTGGGCTTGATCCACCGTGACATCAAGCCCGCCAATATTCTCATCACAAAAAGTGCCGATATCCGCTTGAGCGACCTCGGTGCCACACTTATCTCCACGCGCGCGGGCCAAACGGAGTCCGGCATCGGCACGCCGCTCTACATGTCGCCGGAGCAATTGCTTGGGCGCGAGTTGGACTTTCGCAGCGACATGTTTTCGCTTGGCGTGGTGTTCTATCAATTGCTGACCGGCGAGGCGCCCTTCGCCGGCGATAACATTCAACAATTGATGGTGCAGACATTCGAGTCGCATCCGCCACCGCCGAGCGAAGTTCGACCCAGCGTGCCGCCGGCGATTGATGTCGTCATCGAGCGCATGATGGGCAAGATGCCATCCGAGCGTTATGCATCATGGCGCGAATGTCTGGCGGCGTTGCTCGAAATCGAGCCGGCGCTTCGCGCGCAAAACAAGCAATCGATCGATCTCGCCAGCGAGAGCGAGCGATTCAGTCTGCTGCGCGGCTCGCCTTTCTTTCGCCTGTTCTCGGATGAAGATCTTTGGTACGTTTTGGAGATCGGTGAATTCAAGCCTTTTGAACAAGGCGACGTGTTGATCCGCGAAGGTGACATCGGCGAATGTTTTTTTGTGATGCTGAGCGGGCAGGCCAAAGTGTCGAAGCAAGACCAACTGATCGACCTTGTCACGAACGGCATGAGCATGGGTGAAATTTCCTATGTGCTCGAAGGCCGTGGCCCGCGCAACACCACCTGCACCGCGATTCTCGATGGCATCGCGTTGCGGATTGAAGACGAGGCGTTGCGCGGTGCGTCGGAAATTTGCCGTGCACGATTTGAAAAAACGTTTCTGCAAACCATGGCGAGTTGGTTGGTGGATGCGGACAAGCGTTTGAGTACGATGCCATAAATGGCATAGGTTGCATCGGCGTCATAGCGAAAAAACGGCAAAGTCCAGCATTGACGGTCGTTTCTGGGCACAAAGGAATATTCGCGTTCGACTTGTCGGACTTCAGGTCGAATCGAAAGGGGTGAAGAGCAGCGATTGCGGTACCCTTTGTTTACGAAGACAAAAGGAGATACCGCCATGCCACCCCTCACCGAAACCCAACGTTACCA
>JANPBQ010000039.1:0-17421 GCA_031430555.1 Betaproteobacteria bacterium | reverse complement strand
CGGTGTCATGCCGAAATTCGCGATGCGCGTGAACACCGCGCATTGGGTTTGCGGCTGGCCATCGCCGCCCATGGTGCCGTAGGGCATCACGCGGCCATCCTTGAACAATGCGAGTGCCGGGTTCAGCGTGTGAAACGGTTTCTTGCCCGGCTTGATTGCCAACAGCGCCTTCGGATCGAGCGAAAAACTGGCTCCCCGATTCTGCCAATTGACGCCGGATTCTGTCAAGACGATGCCCGAGCCGAACTCGTGATAAATCGATTGGATGAACGACACCGCGCGACCTTCTTTGTCGATGGTGCCCATCCATACCGTGTCGCCCGGCAGCGCATTTTTACCCCACGGTGCGGCGCGATCTTTTTTCACCTTTGCCGCGAGGGCCGCGACGATATCGTCGTCGAGCAGCGATTGTGCATGCACGTTCATGTGCGCGGGGTCAGTCACATATTTGTCGCGGATCGCAAACGCCTGCTTGGTCGCCTCCACGCATAGATGCACGTATTCCGCACCCAGGGGGTCAAGCCCCTTCAAGCCAATCTTGTCGAGAATCGCGATGATCAGCAGCGACACCACGCCTTGCGTCGGCGGCGTCATGTTGTATAAGTGGCCAAGCGAATGCGCGATCGTCAGCGGCTCGCGGTAAAACGCTTCGTGACGCTTCAAATCATCGCGCGACAGCGGACTGCCGACACTGGCAAGATCCTTCGCGATGCTTTGCGAAATATCGCCGCGATAAAAATCCGCGAGACCTGCTTTGGCCAAGTACTCAAGCGTATTGGCGAGGCGGGGCAATTTGAAATTGGCACCGGCCTGCGGCGACTTTCCATCCACCAGAAAACTCTCGCTGAAACCCGGCTGCGGACTTAATTCGGCGAGCTTGGCGGTGGTGCTCGCACACTGGCTGCGTGTCACCACGATGCCTTCGCGGCCGCGCGTGATCGCGTCATTGAGCAGCATCGACAAGGGCATTTTTCCGCGCCAACTTTTCGAGACGTCCAACGCAGCATCCCAGCCCGAAATCGTTCCAGCGACGGTATTGGCCGCGAGCGGTCCGCGAATCGGGATCGACGCGACACCTTGCTGCTTGTAGTAATCCATCGTCGCCGCTTGCGCCGCCGCGCCGCAGGCGTCAATCGCGATCGGCGCACGGCCCGGATCGTGGATCAACCAGAATGCATCGCCGCCGATCGCCGTCATGTGCGGATATACAACCGCAATCGTCGCGGCAGCGGCGACCATCGCTTCGATCGCATTGCCGCCCTCGCGCAAGATGTGCGCGGCGGCCTCGGCGGCAGCGGCATGGGGGGCGACGGCGATGCCGTGGCGAAACGTTGCATTCATCAAGTTTCCTCTGTTGGGCGATTATGCAGGATGCGTCCCAATACTGTTCGTATGATCCAAACACTCCGTTCGCCCTGAGCTTGTCGAAGGGCCGGATGTACCGTGCCCGCGACATCCGGCCCTTCGACAAGCTCAGGGCGAACGGAGTATAGGCGAACCGCGTTGGGATGCGCCCGCTATAATTGCGCTCCTTTTGTCGCAGCCGTTTGAACTGAAAAAATCCATGAACGTGTTTTACGAAGAAGACGGCAGCTTCAAAGTGGCGCACGTGATGTCCGATATCGGCACTTCGTTGCAGATTGAAGCGATCAGCGGCAAACGCAGCAAGATCAAATCGAACGCGGTGGTGCTGCGCTATGAAACCGCACTCGATCAATTCATGCCCGAAGCGGAAAAACTTGCCGCCGCGATTGAGCCGGATTTTCTCTGGGAAGTCTGCGGCGCAGCCGAATTCGGCTGCGAAGAAATGGCACAGGAGTACTTCGGCCACAAACCTGTTTCAACCGAAGTCGCCGCCGTCGCCTTGAAATTGCACGCGGCACCCATGTATTTCTACAAGCGCGGCAAGGGCCGCTATCAGGCCGCACCCGAAGAAAATCTAAAGGCGGCACTCGCCTCGATCGAGCGCAAGAAGCGCGAAGCCGAGCAAATGTCGGCATGGGTGCTGCAATTGAAATCCGGCGTGATGCCCGACGAATTGCGCGCGCACCGCGACACACTCTTGTATCAACCCGACCGCAATACGCTGATGGTGAAAGCCTGCGAGGCGGCTGCCGCCGAGACCCACACCAGCTTGCCGCTGTTGTTTTTCAACGCCGGTGCCTGGCCCGACCGCGCCAATGCGCAGCACGATTATCACATCGGCAAATTCCTGCGCGAATATTTTCCGAGGGGCCGCGACTACGCGGGTGAAATCGACGGCATCGACCCCACCGATCTACCGCTCGCGGACGTTGAGGCGCACAGCATCGACGACGTCGCCACCACGGAAATCGACGATGCCTTCTCGGTAAATCACCTCGACCCAACGCGTGTGGAAATCGGCGTGCACATCGCCGCCCCCGCGCTTTTCTTCAACGCCGAGAGCGCCTTGGAAAAGCTTGCCAATACGCGGCTCTCGACGGTGTATTTTCCCGGCGACAAGATCACCATGCTGCCGCCGGCCGCGATTCAACAAGCGACCCTCGCCGCCGGCCGCGTGTGTCCGGTGGTGTCGTACTACGCTGTCTTCGACCGGACGACGCTTGAAATCACCGCGGCCCGCTCCGCGATCGAGCGCGTGAAAATCGCCGGCAATTTGCGTATCGGCACGCTTGAAACCTATTTCCATGAAGAGGCGATCGCACGCGGTCAAGCCGACGGCGAATACGGCGAAGAATTGATCCTGCTGCACAACGTCGCCAAGGCGCTAGGCGTTCGGCGCGGCAAGAATGAGAACGAGCAGGATCGCGTTGATTACAATTTCGATATTGTCGACGGCAAGATCGCCATCACCACCCGCAAGCGCGGCAATCCGATCGACACCGTCGTCTCCGAGCTGATGATTTTCGTCAACAGCGAATGGGGCAAGCTGCTCGCCGACAATGGCGTCGCCGCGATTTATCGTGCGCAGCAGAACGCCAAGACCCGCATGACTACCGACGCGCTGCCGCACGAGGGCCTCGGCGTGGCGCAATACGCGTGGTCGAGCTCGCCGTTGCGGCGCTATGTGGATCTGGTCAATCAGCGGCAATTGATCGCGTTCTTGCGCGCCGAAACACCGCCGTATCAAAAGCGCGTCCGCGATTCAATGAGCCGCTTGAATGAAGTCGCCAAACGCTTCGATCTCACCTATGACGCCTACAACGAATTCCAGCGCAATTTGGAGCGCTTCTGGTGCCTGCGCTACCTGGAACAGGAAGGCATCGCGCAATTTGAAGGCACCCTAATCCGCGACGAGCTGGTGCGTGCAAACGCGTTGCCCTTGATCGTCAGGCTGGATCGCAATCCCGAATTGCCGCCGAAGACGCCGGTGACGGTGAACGTGGGGACGATCGATTACTGGGGCATTGCGGGCGAATTCACGCTCGCCGGTCACGTTACGCCGCCATAGGTGCCTGCTAGAATGCGGGCATGCTTTTTCGCCTGCACTAGTGTCCCGACCCACAAATATCGATACATGAAACCGCGTCTTTTTTTGCTTGGCCGCGTTACTCGTCGTTGCCATAAACCTTGCTATGACGCCTCCCCGCGCCTTGCCAAGCGAAAAAATCCATCCGTTTCATTGTGTCTCGCTATTTCTGGGTCGGGACACTAGCGGCGATTCGCCATGCTTGAAAAGCCCCGCGCATTCGCCCGCAAAATCGATACCCGCATCAATCTAAAACTCGATGCGGTGGCCGCCCTCCCGCCGCCGCCGGTGTTTCTCTCCCTGCAACGCGCGCTGGCCGTCTCGGTGCCGATGCAGTCCTCGGTGCTGACCTCGCTCACGTTTCACGCGATCCTGATTTTTCTCGTCGGCGCGAAATTGTTCGATCCCAATCAATTCGTGCCGCCGCACAACGTGATGGACGTGGTGCTGGTCAACGCCAAATCGGCCACCAAACCCAAGAAAGCCGACGCGCTTGCACAGGCGAGCCTCGATGGCGGCGGCAACACCGACGAGAAACTGCGCGCGTCCACGCCACTGCCCGCGATCGACCAATCGGCCGCGCAAAACGCGAAACAGGCGCAGGACCGGGTCAAGCAGCTCGAGCAGGAAGTGAAGTCGCTGATGACGCAGGTGCGCTCGACGGCGAAAGTCATGCAAGGCGATATCGCCCAAAAAGAATCCGGCAAACCCGATCCGGTCAGCACGACCGATGTTATGCAAAAGTCGATCGAGATTCAGCGGCTGGAGGCGCAAATCGCCAAGGAACACCAGGCCTACCAGCAACGCCCGAAACGCAAATTCGTCGGCGGCCGCACGCAAGAATACCGGTTCGCGGTGTACGTCGACAATTGGCGGCAGAAAATCGAGCGCGTCGGCAATTTGAATTACCCCGGCCAGGCGCGCGCGCGCGGCATTCATGGCTCGGTGCAGGTGACGGTCGCGATCAAGGCCAATGGCGAAGTCGAAGATATCGAGATTCACAGCTCCAAGGCGAACAAAGTCCTCAAGGATGCGGTGCGGCGCATCGTCACACTCTCAACACCGTTTGAACGTTTTCCCGATAGTTTCAAGCTCGACACCGACATCCTGCACATCACGCGAACCTGGGTGTTCGGGCCGGACGATGTGTTGTCGGCGGAGGCGGCGGTGAAGTAGGGCGGTATGGTTATCGCGGCGGACTCATGCGGCCTGCAGCATGAATTCAACCTTGACCGCATCAAACGGAAACAGGATTCCGCCGCCTTCCGCGCGGTTCAGTACGCCAGCATTCAGCAGCGCCGTGACGTCGCCATGCACCGCCTTCACATCGCGGCCGACTCGGCGGGCGGCCTCTCGAATGGACACCGGCCCGATGCCGCACAGCGCCTTGAGCAATTCCCATCGTTTGGCAGTCAGAACTTGCCAGAGCAACTCAGGCGTGGCGAACGCAATAAGCGCGGGTCTTTCCGCCCGATTCGTTTTCCAGGCATTCGCGAAACCTGCCATAGAATCCTTTGCAGCGCGAACCTCAAGAATCACTGTTTTCATCGTTTCACCTCGCAATGTCTGCTTGAACATCGGCGATGAGTTTGTCTGGCGTGGTGAACTTGAACCGCCGCTCAACATCACCGTCGTGCCGATGGTCGCCCTTGCCAACCTCGTTGTCATAGCGCAGAACACAAACCTCATTCACGACGTACGCCAATCGATACTTGAAGGGGTGAAGCGAACCCTCCACAGAATCGGGGACTCGCCACAGAACAAGTTTAGCGAAGGCGGACGTTGAATGGACAATGCGTGTGCGTAGCAGCTCGATCGCCTTCATGTTGGAGTTGATGCCAACACGACTGTCTGTTGTCAATACCTCCAACAGGCATGCTTCTATCTATTTGGCCGAACGACCGAGTTCAGAAGTGCCGCGAAGCGGCGTCGGCTGCAGCGACGAGTTAGGCCGCATTGTTGACTTGCTGTGAGAAACGCGCCGACAGTGCAAAGATGAAGGTTAGCAACGGGACTTCTGCAAGCGCGAGGCCTACCACGGGAATCAGAGTTCTCGCGAGGCCCTCACTGATCAGTGGCTCGTTCATAAATTCCTCGATCCCGACAAGGGCGGCGAATACCAAAATGTAAACCAATGCAGGAATGAACGAATATAAGAAGAACAAAAATGTCGCTTTGATTTTGCGTTGAGCGCCGCTGCGAACCTGTTTGAGTTGGCGGATGAAAATTCCAATCGGCGCAAGAATCATCAGCCAGATCAACAATGAAATTACTGTTTCATTCATATAGGCATTTCCGTCCCAAAACACCGACGCAGGGCCTGCGGCTTAACGACCAAGGTAAAAGGCGGCGCGCTTTTTGCGCCGTCCAGCGACCGAAGGGAGCGATTTTGACCGCCGTGTGTGTGCCCGACATGGGCGTGAACTGATGGGGTGAAAGTCCCCTGTGGGAGAACCGTAATGGAAACATAAAGCAAGTTAACCACTAGCCGAAGGCAAGGGCAAGACCGCGAGGGATTGTCCGAAGGAAGCCTAAGTGCAAAGGTGCGAGGCGACGGACAGAAACCGCATAGTAAAGGCCCGGCCTGCGGGGCGAGTTGGCACATGACGACAAAGCCCATCGGTTCAGGAGGCAGGGTAAATGCGGCGCTTGCGCATTGAAAGTTCACGTTCTTACTCGGGGAGATCTGCGCGCCAAGCGGCGTGATGACGATGGAGACAAACCAGCTCTGGTGGTGCTGGCCCCAAACGACCTGGCGCGAGGCGGTGCTGCCCCACCTCAAGCGAACGAACCGGCAGCAACTCCATCGCCCCACGCGGCGCGTCATGCAGCAATGCACGGCGTGAGCGCGCAGAAGTCAGCAGCGGCCATAGTAGGTGGCATCGGTTGTCCCGGCCATCGAAGGGCCAAACATCGAAACACAAGGAGGAGTCGAGCGACACTTGTACGCATCACTGAACCCCGTCCGGGGGAGATGAATGCAGCGTGCGCGCGCGCAACCCGCCTTGACCGAAGACCTCTTCAACCATCATGACCTCATGCAGGCGGTGCTCGCGCCCGACAACCTGCACCGGGCGTGGAAACGCGTGAAGTCCAATCGGGGAGCCCCCGGCATCGACCGGATATCCATCGACGACTTTACCGCCCACGCCAAGGTGCATTGGCCGGACATCCGCCGACATCTTGAGGCGGGCGATTACCAACCCACCGCCGTCCGACGGGTGACCATCCCGAAGGCCGGTGGCGGGGAACGCTTGCTGGGCATCCCCACGGTGACCGACCGTGTGATCCAGCAAGCCATCGCCCAAGTGCTCACGCCGATCTTCGATCCGGCATTCTCGGCATCGAGTTTTGGCTTTCGACCCGGCCGCAATGCACACCAAGCGGTGCGGCAGGTGCAAACCTACATCGAAGCCGGCTACCGCATCGCGGTGGACATCGACCTCGCCACGTTCTTCGACACCGTCAATCACGACGTGTTGATGGGCTTGCTGGGACGACGAATCCGCGACAAGCGACTGCTGGCCTTGATTGGGCGCTACCTGCGCGCAGGGGTGCTGGTCGGTGAGCATGTTCACCCCAGCGATGTCGGCACGCCGCAGGGTGGGCCGCTGTCGCCGTTGCTGGCCAATATCCTGCTGCACCAACTCGATGGCGAGTTGGAGCGGCGGGGCCATCGTTTCGCGCGCTACGCCGATGACCTGATCATTCTGGTCAAAAGCCAACGCGCGGGCGAACGCGTCAAACGCAGCCTGACGCGCTACCTGGAACACACCCTCAAGCTCACGGTCAACGAAGCCAAAAGCAAAGTGGCACCGGTGCGCGAATGCGCCTTCCTGAGCTTTACCTTCCGAGGCAAGAAGCTCCGCTGGACGGATGCGGCACTTGAAGATTTCAAGCACCGCGTTCGCACGCTGACAGGACGGAGTTGGGGCGTGTCCATGGACTACCGCATGCTGAAACTGGGGCAATACGTGCGGGGATGGATGGGGTACTTCGGCGTAAGCCAATATTACCGACCCATTCCCGAACTGGACGACTGGCTACGCCGACGCATCCGCATGTGCTACTGGAAACAGTGGCGGTGGTGTCGCACCAAGATTCGCCATCTGCGTGAGCTGGGGGTGAATCTGGAGATGGCTATCCGCCATGCAGTCAGTAGCAAGAGCTATTGGCACATGGCGAGAACCCCGGCGCTGCAAATAGCGATGTCCAACGCGTGGCTGAAGGCGCAAGGTTTGGTCAGTGTGCGTGACCTGTGGATGAAAGCGCAGGGCTACGCGGTTTGAGGTCATCGGCGCGAGCCGCTCGATGAACCGCCCGGTGCGGACCCGCACGCCGGGTGGTGTGGGGGCCGGGGGTTAGAGACCTCCGGCTACCCGATTGGGCCTCATTGTTTGGAAGTGAGATGGATTACATTCGTATCAGAGAAGGGATATTCAAAGATCTCGACTTCTCTGGCTTGCACGATGAGCAAAAAGTAACGCGCCACAAGCAAGTTCAAAAGCGCGGCACCAAAAAAAATGTGGCGCACAAGAATACAAACCCTGACTGGCGCAACAACACACTTTCAGGGTCGAAGAGTGATGTCACAACGATGCCGACGCCGACAGTCGCAGCTGCTAGTGGGACGACGCGCTATTACACGGCGCGGTAAGAACTGCCGTATAGGTTGTGAGGGTACAACATTGGATTTGTCAATCATGACACTAAGCCCGACGAACAAAGCATTTGGGGCCGCGAAAATGCGAAGCATTTTTGCGGCCCCGTTTTTTGCGGCCTGTTGGGCTGCCTAGTTGCTAATTGCACTTGTATGTTTTCCCATACCACTCGTTTGTTATGCTGGTTCCGCGTTGAGACCAAATTATATGCGTGGCACCAAGATCAACTGCCTGATTCATGGCTTTGGCTTTGGCGTTCGCTGAGCCCTTAGAAGCTAACAGCCCAACCATAATTGCATCAGCTCCAGTCACGACGCCCAGTGAATTGCACTTATCAATGTTTTTAATCTCATCCACCTCGGAAATGGAATTTGCTTTCATTGGTGTTGCGCACCCAACCAACATGCCAAAAAAGACGCCAGACGTAACAACCATAAATTTCTTCATTGTTATCTCCCAAATTAATATCGCAATGCATCGAAGTAGTGCGGCGAAATACAGTGTGTCCAACAATATTATTTCATTGAGTGGTCCTTTCTTGAGGGTTTTGCGAGGTTAAAGTTGCTCAACGTGGAGATGTGCGGTGCGCGCAGCGCGGCCGAACGAGCGAGGAGTTGGGCGTCATTTGCATCATGTTGCCTGGAGCAATCGGTTGCGTTCGTGAACCCAAGAGATGGTTATTGATGAAAGCGAAGGTCGCTAGACCGTGTACGACCTTGTATCACCGGTATCCAGGCTGATGGACTCGTCAACGTTGCTGCCATCAATGTAAATTTTGTCTACGTGCATGGTGTAGTCGTCGACCTCTGGTATGTCGAAGTTTGCCCATCCGTCAGAGTCCGTGTACTCAGTCGTTACGGTTCCAATCAGGCCAGAGAAAAATATCTTTACCTCCACGCTGGATTTTGGGTCACCGTCGTCTGACATAACTCTTATGCTGGCGTTCCATCCCATGATTGTTTTCCTCTGTCTTCGTTTATGAGTACTTCAGATTTGCAATATTGGTTTGAACTTTCGTTGCGAGAACCAAGTTTTCGACACCCAAACGCCGTCTACCATCCCAGTTGGGTTTCTAACATCCCGAGAGAATTTAGCAATTTCGAATTCTTATTCAACCACTTGCCACTCTTTGTTGCGCCTTTCAATACTACTAACAAGAGCGAGAAAAAACACAACCCGCAAATTGCAACGCACTCGTCAAATTAAAGGCCAATCGCCGTGTCTTGCCCACCCGACCGTTACGAAAGAGACCAACCATCACATCTCGCCAACTGTTCGTCGGCACAAAACTACTTGCACAACCCCAATATCGTTTCTTCCGCCGAACATTTCTTCGCGGGTTTACCTGGCACCGCCAGAGGCGTCTTCGGTTTCTTCGCCAGACACGCGCGAATTTCCCGTGTTGTCGGCGGGTAGTATGTCCAACCCGGCCCCAGGTTCGGCAGGGCCAGATCGACTTCACGCCATTTCGCATGTCCTTCGGCTTGCAGCTTGGAAAAATTCTGACACAGCGATTTTCCGAATCGGGCAAAGTGATCCACGGTGCCTTTCAGGTTGTAGTCGTAGGTGACGAGAAACGCGCCGACCGAAATCGTCGTGAAGTCCTGAGTGAGCAAATTGGGATAGCTGCTTGCCAGCACGGTCGACGAGGAATACACCGTCAAGGGCGCTTTGCTGGTCGCATGATTGGGGTCGAACTTGAGGAGCTTGATGAATTTTTGCGCTTCCGGTTTCATGTTGGCGATCAGTGGCGCGGGCTGGCCGGCAGCGACGACCACGACATCGACGGACTTGTCGGAAATCAGTTTGACCAGCGCCTCCTCATTGGAAAGAAAGCTCGCGTTCGCCTCCGGCACGGGACCGTTGAACATCATCCGGTAGAGCGTGTGCGTGATGAGCGCGGCACCGCTGCCGACCAGGCCGCCGTTGATCTTCGCGTTCTTGAGGTCGTGCAGATAATTCAATTCAGAGTCCGCGCGGACGATGTAGTGAATCTCGGTGTTGTAGAGCGGCAGGATCACGCGCAGCGGGCGGATGATTGAGGCTGCTTCGGCGTTGCCGCCGGTGCCGCGATCAATGAACGCCTGATACACGTCAGCCTGCACGATCGCGAATTTCACGCCGGGCTCGTAACGTAGCAGTTTCACGTTGGCCGCTGACCCGGACGTCGCGACGACCTCCAGGTTGATATCCGCATCGGGCGCGACCAGTTTGGCGAGATCCTTGCCGATCGCGTAGTAGGTGCCTTTGTCGGAGGCGGTGACGATTTTGTATTCAGCCGCCGCCGACGCGACCTGCGGAATGAACAAAACGAGCGCGAGTGAAAACACGTTGCGAAGCAATCGGGATGTCATGTTGTTACCTCCGGGCGTTGGGGTCCTGCGTACATAAACCGAGTGCCGCGACGGCTTCGGTGCAGGGGCCGATGTTGGGTTTGACGGGAGCAAGACCACTGGCCGTATCGGGACGTGCGCGGTTTGGCGTCACGATGGTATCGTTTGCCGGCAGCGTCGGCGTGGTCGGATTGGCTTCGCGGCGGGTGGCCGCCCGATTGTTGATCGATCGTGCGGATGGGTTGGTGGATGATGGCGTTGTGGGTTCGGTCGCGATCGTTTCACGCTTTGGTGGGATTGGCGGCTTATCGTTTGCGGTCGTTTTTTCTGGAAGGGGCGAGATGATGGCGGGGGCTGGCGCGGGGTCCAATTTTTTGATGGGCAGCGTGCTCGCGGGGGCAGGATCCGGTGCTTTCTTTTCCGCTTGCACGGTCTCACTTGGCGGGCTCATGCCGGGTACCAAGGCGGTGCGCTGCCGATACGCGTAATAGCTGGCAGCCGCGAAGGCAATGAGCACAATACCCACTACCCACACATGCGGGCGTTGCCGACTCGACGGCTCGGCGGCCACTTCGCTGTAGGTCGCGTTGATCGGGGCGGAAAGTGCCGGCGTCACAGGGGCCGATTCAGGCTCGGGTTCCAGCGAGGGCACCGGCACCGAATTTCCGGGGAGATCGCCATGACATCGATAACAGGCTTTCGCCACCGTGATGTCGTTGACGGCACCGCAATGCGGGCACGGCTGCAGATGCAATGCCGCGCCGCATTCGCCGCAAAATTTCGAGCCCGGCGGACTAACGTGATCGCAATACGGGCATTGCGAAATTGGCTTGCTGAACGGCTTGGCGAGAGGGGTGGCGGAGGACATGGCCAGCGTCGAATCGAACCGATGATTAGGGAGACGCTTCATTGTATTGCGTCTCGCGCGCCGGTGCCACTGGCCAGGCACGAATGCCGCGAGGCCGAATCAAGAAACACCGTTCGCCCTGAGCTTGTCGAAGGGCTTGTGCCACGGCCCTTCGACAAGCTCAGGGCGAACGGTGCTTCTTCAAACAGTTCCCGCGCGGGCTCGATCGTCGAACGGCCGCGCTACTGAATCGCCGCGCGAATCTTTCGCGAGAGGGTATCGAAGGCCACGACCATCAGTACGATCGCGATCAGCAATGTCGCGAGCCGTCCCCACTGAAACAGCGACACCGCTTCCGATACCAGCAATCCAAGTCCCCCGGCACCGATCAAGCCCAGCACGGTGGAATCCCGAATGTTGTATTCCCAAATGTAGAGATGATTGGAAATGAAATTCGGCAACAAGGCCGGCCACACCGCGAACATCCATACCTGCACCGGTGTGGCCCCGGTGGCGCGAACCGCCTCGAGCGGCCGCATATCGAGGGTCTCGATCGATTCCGCATAGAGCTTTCCCCAGGTGCCCATCGAATGCAATGCAATGGCGAGAATGCCCGCCATCGGGCCTAAGCCGATGATGCCGACGATCAGCAATCCGAACACCAGCGTGTGGATCGAGCGGCACACGTCGAGCACGCGGCGCGCGAGCCAGGCGATAAACATCGGCGCATGCATGTTCCTGGCGGACAGAAAACCCAGCGGCGCGCCGAGGATCGCCGCCAGCAGCGAGCCGAGCGTGGCGATTTTCAGTGTCGTCCAGACCGCCCCGGCAAGACTCTTGATGAACGCCGCCTCGGTGGCGCGCCGATCCTCGACGCGCAACACACGGCCGTCGTCGGATTTGTATTCGAGTTGTGGGTCGCCGAACCAGACATCGATGAAGCTCGGTCGCGAGAGTTCACCCGCGGTGGCAAGCAAGTTTTCCCAAGGCTTGCGGCCGAACGACAAATCGCCCGCCTGATAGAGGCTGGTGAGACAGGTCAGGATCAGCAGCGCGTAGAGCGCCAGCAACAGCGCGCTTTTGCGGCTGGAAAAGCCGGGCAACCGGGCGGGACGCGGCGGAGTCGCCGCATCCTGGGCGGAATTGCCCGCTTCGGCAAGGTGGGTTGGTGCCGACATGGTTATTGGCCGGACATGAAATCTACGACATTACTTTTTCATCGGCGTCAATTTGCCGCTTTCCAATCCGGCATCGCGAATTGGTTTGTAATACTCGTTGGTCTTGGCGATAAAGCCGGTGTATTGGTTCGGCAACAGATTCGGCTGTGTCTTCAGCCGCGCGCCGATTTCTTCCAATGCGCTTACCAATTTCGCCGTCAAGGCTTTGTCTTTCGCGAGGTCTTTGGATACCGCGAACGCATCGTTGGGCAATGGGTCGGAAGTCCAGACGATGCGGCTGTCGGCGGCCTTGATGAGCCCATCGGCGATCATCGCGTCCCGGTTGCGGTTGTAATCGGCTCCGGCATCGAGTTCGCCACGCGTCACCTGGGTTTCGATCGCTTGATGTTTGGTGTAGACGACGCGCGAAAAATATTTGTCGGGGTCGATGCCGCGCTTCTGGAATTCGTGACTCGGAATCAGATACCCCGAGGTCGAGCCTTTGTCGCCGAAGGCAAAGGTCTTGCCTTTCATGTCGTCGATATTGCGGATGCCGCTTTTCGGCCCGGTAATCATGATCGCGAAATATTCCGGCTTGCCCTGATAAAGAATGGTCGCAATTGCTTCCGCGCCCGCCTGATGATTCGCCAGCACATAGCCCCACGGGCCCATCAACGCCATGTCGGTCTCGCCAGAGGCGAGTGATTTGGCGAGGCCTTCCCAGGTATCCGCCGTTCGCAATTTCACCGGTCGTCCCAGCGCGTTGGAGAGATAGTCGGCCAGTGGCCGGTAGGTCGCGTCGTTTTTTTCCTTATCGGGCTGAAAGAGGCCGACGCCGAATTCGAGCGGCTTCAATGTTTGCGCGTGGGCAATCGGCAAGACCATCAATGACGCGATGAGCAGGAGAAAGGTGCGGAATTTTGCCGATGAATTCATGTTTTTTGTCGTTGAGTGGAAGGGCCGTGCGAGTCGCCGCGTCAATGTTCTGGCAACGCAACCATCGAGGGAAACATTTTGCGCGCATTCGGTTGATCCGCGAGCATTTGTCTGTCGCAGTCAAAATTTCTTACAAAAGACGCTTGACAGGTAATTGTCATTTCCATATTATTAGAAATATGGAAACAAAACAAATCATCGGTGCCTTGGGCGCTCTCGCGCAGGAATCGCGGCTCGCCATCTTCCGGCTGCTGGTGGAAACCGGGCCGCAAGGCTTGGCGGTGGGAGCGATCGCGGAAGCGCTGGGTCTCGCGAACGCGACACTGTCCTTTCACTTGAAAGAGTTGACGCTCGCCGGCCTCACCGTCGCCACGCCGAATGGCCGCTCCATCATTTATTCGGCCAATTTCGCGACCATGAATGGATTGGTCGACTACCTCACCGAAAACTGCTGTGCCGGCGCGGGCTGCGCGCCGGGGATCGCCGCGAATGCGCCCTGCGCACCCGTCAGCAATCGGCAAAAACCCCCTTCAATGTCCAAACGGAGAAAATCATGAAACGCTTTCACGTCCACGTTGCCGTCAACAATCTTCCACAAAGTACACGCTTTTATTCTGCCCTATTCGGCACGCCGCCGACGGTGGTGAAAGACGACTATGCCAAATGGATGCTCGACGATCCCCGCGTCAACTTCGCCATTTCCGAACGCGCCTCGCAGGCCGGCCTCAATCACCTTGGTTTTCAAGCGGACTCGGCGGATGAACTGGAAGACATTCACGCGCGATTGAAAAACGCCGACACCTCCATCGCCGCCGAAAAGGGCGCCCAATGCTGCTACGCGACCTCGGACAAATATTGGGTGCAGGATCCGTCCGGCATCGCGTGGGAATCATTTCGCTCGCTCGACACCATTCCTTTCTACGGCGAGCAAAGCCATAAAACTGACGCAGGCAAAGCTGCAACGGCGAGCGACGCGGGCTGCGGAACCACGTGCTGCCCATCAACCTTGGCAACGCCGAGTGACAAAGCAAACGACACGGCCAAGGCGTGCTGCAATGTCTGAGCGACTGTGCAACGTGCTGTTCCTCTGCACGCACAATTCGGCGCGATCAGTGATGGCTGAAGCGCTTCTGAACACGCTCGGCCGCGGTCGCTTCCAGGCATTTAGTGCGGGCAGCATGCCGAGCGGTCGGGTAAATCCCTTTGCGATCGAGATGGCCAGAACCATCGGCTACCCAACCGACCACATCCGCAGCAAATCGTGGGATGAATTCGCAAATCCCGGCGCACCGAAGATGGACATCATCATCACCGTCTGCGACAACGCGGCCAGTGAGGTTTGCCCGATTTGGCCCGCACGCCACGGAAATGCACCGGCAACGGCGCACTGGGGATTTCCTGACCCGTCCATCACGCAAGGCAGTGACGAGGACAAGCGGCACGCGTTCGACCAGACGTTCCATGCCATCCGACAGCGCATCGAGCAATTAATAAACCTGCCCGTCGAGAAGCTTGAACACTCGGCGCTCGCCAACGAATTAACGCGGTTACACGCACAATGAATCAGGATGCCGCACCGGTCTGTGCTGTTGACGCGCCGGCACCGATGAATTTTTTCGAGCGCTATTTGACCGCCTGGGTGGCGCTGTGCATTGTTGCCGGCATTTTGCTGGGCCAGATGCTGCCCGGTGTATTCCGTGCAATCGGCTCGCTGGATATCGCGCGGGTCAATCTGCCGGTCGGCTTACTTATCTGGATCATGATTATTCCAATGTTGATTCGCATCGATTTTGGCGCGCTCGGCCAGATTCGCGAGCACGTGCGCGGCATCGGTGTGACGCTATTCGTGAATTGGCTGGTGAAACCGTTCTCGATGGCTTTTCTCGGCTGGCTGTTCATCCGTCACTGGTTCGCGCCGCTGCTGCCGGCTGCGCAGATCGACAGCTATATCGCCGGACTCATCTTGCTGGCCGCAGCGCCGTGCACGGCAATGGTGTTCGTCTGGAGCCGCTTGACCAACGGCGATCCCTACTTCACGCTGTCGCAAGTGGCGCTGAACGATCTCATCATGGTGTTTGCCTTCGCCCCGTTGGTCGCGTTTCTGCTGGGTGTGTCGAGCATCACCGTGCCGTGGGCCACGCTGCTCACCTCGGTCGTTTTGTACATCGTCATCCCGGTGCTGATCGCGCAAGGCCTGCGGCGCATGTTGCTGGCGCGCGGAACCGGTACGTTTGATCGCGCCATGACGCGCATTCAGCCGTGGTCCGTCGCTGCGCTGCTCGCAACACTAGTGCTGCTGTTCGCGTTCCAGGGGGACGCGATTCTCAAGCAACCGCTCATCATCGCCCTGCTCGCGGTGCCGATTCTCGTTCAAGTGATTTTCAATTCGGCGCTGGCCTATTGGCTCAATCGCCGGCTGGGCGAAAAACATTCGGTTGCCTGCCCATCCGCGCTGATCGGCGCCTCGAATTTTTTCGAACTCGCGGTGGCGGCGGCAATCAGCCTGTTCGGATTCGAATCAGGTGCGGCGCTGGCGACCGTGGTCGGGGTGCTGATTGAGGTGCCGGTGATGCTGCTGGTGGTGAAGGTGGTCAATTCGACAAAAGGCTGGTACGAGGCGTAATCGGTCAGGTGAAGACTGTCATCCGGGTCGTCGGCGTGGCCGACTGACCTCCCTGCCGATCGGTGACAATGCGAGTGAAATTCAATCAACCGTCGCATCCGGCTCTTCAACGCGATAACCTTTGATCCGCAACTTTGCCAGATAGCCGTTCGGCGTGACCAATTGCGCGATCGGCAGCACGGCGAGCGTCACGGTATTCTTCGCCAACGCCGCCTCGGCCGCTTTCAGCCACACTGATTCGATCTGCATGAGTAGATCATTCGCGCCGAACATTTTCATGAACGGTGCCGCTCGCAATGCCGCCTCGCACGCCGCGCGCTGATCGATGGCCGGCAACTTGCGCAGCGCGGCGATATCGCCCACGGCCCACGCATTGGCGCGGGCACGCATTGCCACCAGGTCGGTTTCAATGCGCTCGATGGTTTTTTCAAAGCACTCAATATCCGCAAGCCGCGATGCGCTGAATTCGCGAATCGCGGCGCGCGGCTCGATAATTTCCGGCTCAAACCTGACATCGGTGATCTTCACGCGATGCTTGCCGGCGGCCGCCACGACGGCCGGCCAAACCGGGTTGGTGCTCGTCAATCCGGTGGCGTTGATCGCGCGCGAATATAGGCGCAGCGCAACAAATATCGGGCGCCAGCGATCAAGATCGTTTTCCTCATCGTTCGAATTGTATTCGCCCACATACTTTTGCCGCAGCGCCTCCCAGCGCCGGTATAGCTCGGCGGGCACCACTTCCTTCAACGTCGCGCCGCCGGGATTCTTGCGTGCATCCATCAACGAGGGCAACAACGTGAGTGTGGTGAAATAGCCGATTCGCTTCGCTGTCACCGAGGCACCCGGTTCGGCGAGAATTTCCTGCGCTTGAGCGACCACCGCAGTGACGCCCTTAGCGCGCCACGTCATGTTTTTCGGCACCGGTGCCTGCGTGCCGATAATCCACAGTACATGATCGCCCTTGGATACTTTCCACAGACCCGGCCCGGGCTGTTCGCCGCTGACGACGATTTCCTCAAGCCGCATTGGAGACACAGTAGAACTCGGCGCGGCATGGGTATCGGTCGCCGCGTTCACGGCAATTGCGGAATGCGGATTGAGTATCGACGCAAGAATCATCGCCAAGGCGACGGACATTTTCTTGATAAAGCTTCGCGTTGGATCGCTGGTCATCGTCGTTGGGTGCATCGACAGGTCACTGGATCCCCGCCTGCACGGGGACGACGTAAATTGAGTTCCTCAGGCGTGGCGAGTTGCCGGATCAAACACATTCGGCGGTCTCTAAGTATTAGTGCAACACCTTAGTATTATGTTCACGAAAGGGAGTTGCGATGGAAAGCGGGAAGCAGAGTTATACATATACACAGATGACGCTGGCGGTGCGCGAAGAGATCAGTCGCGGTCTGGCGGCGG
>JANPBQ010000038.1:0-1883 GCA_031430555.1 Betaproteobacteria bacterium | reverse complement strand
GCCGAGCAATTCCTACGGCATTGATCCCAGCGAGTACTATCTCGCATGAGCACGCCGCCCAGAGGCAGCAACGTCATTCCACCGAAGCCGCTGACGGCACCGGTGCGGGAGGTGGTCACCCAGGAAATATTGCGCGACGCGCTGCGATCGACGCTCGCCAATGCCATCGATCACGCGCGCATCGCGCAACGATCGGTCGCGGTGATCATCTTGTCGCTGGGACGCGTTGACCGGCTCGATGCGCTGTTCGGCGTTGCCAATGCCGAGATCATGCGCCATGCCTTGACCCGCCTGCCGGGGGCGTTGCGTCCGGCCGATCGCTACCTGCGACTATCGGACACGTCGCTGTGCGTGATTCTTCCCAACCTGAAATCGGCTGCGATGGCCTCGCTCGCCGCGAGCAAATTGCACCGCGTCCTTGAGATTCCGTATGAAATCGATACCTTGCCCAGCAGCGTGCGGCCGACCGCCGGCATCGCCTGCTATCCCGAACACGCCGAGGACGCCGAGGAATTGATCGTCCATGCCGACATCGCGCGACGCGTGGCGCGATCGCGCGATGTCGCGCAACACGTGTTCCAACGCGAGGATCGCCGCGATGTGGATACGTATCTGGGACTCGATGCGCCGTTGCGCGAAGCGATGCGCGCCAATCAGCTCGAAGTGCATTACCAGCCGCAGGTGGCGGTGAAAAACGGCGCATGCCGTGCCGTGGAGGGACTATTGCGCTGGACGATACCAGGCCAGGGCGCGATCGCGCCACCGGCGATCATCCGCGTTGCTGAAGCCGGCGGCATGATCGGCGACGTGACCGGCTGGGTACTGGGCACTGTGCTGCGTCATCAGTCGGAGTGGAAAGAACATGGCGTCGATCTGGATGTGAGCGTCAATCTTTCCACGCTCAATTTTATGGACGTCGATCTGCCCGAAATTATTTCGCAGGCACTGGGAACCTGGCGCGCCGACCCGAAGAAAGTCACACTGGAAATCACCGAGAGCGCCACCATCGTCGATGCCGACCAATCGATCGCGGTCATGAAACGCTTAAAGGCCATGGGTCTGCGTTTGTCGGTCGATGACTTCGGCACGGGATATTCGTCGCTCTCATACGTGAAAGATTTTCCGCTGGATGAACTCAAGATCGACAAGCAATTCGTCCAGCAAATGCGCGAGTCCAAAGGCGACCAGCAGATTGTTCGTTCAGTGATCGATCTCGCCCACAATTTCGAGTTATCGGTGGTCGCCGAGGGTGTCGAGGATGAAGCGACGCTGAAAGAGTTGAAAAAAATGGGTTGCGATATGGCGCAAGGCTTTCTGATGAGTCCGGCGTTGCCGTCGCCGCAGTTGTTGGCGTGGTTGAAACAGCGGCGATAGCAGGTTTTCGCCAGGGGTACATCCGAAAACCCGTCGTTCCGGCGAACAACCACAAGCGCTAACCTACGTCCGCCATATTCGAAAAAAAACGTGTCATCCTGAGCGTAGCGAAGGATCTCGTCGCATCAACCAGATCCTTCGCGACGCTCAGGATGACAGCAACATTTTTGATCGCCAACGCATAAGTTAGTGCAGATGGGCCTCCGACTGGATGACAGGGTGAATATTGAACCGGCAATTAAATATGTTGAAGCGCGCCCTTTCCCCGCGTAGGCGGGGATCCAAGTTTTCTGCAATTCCGCTACGAAACTTGGCCCCCCGCCTACGCGGGGGAAGGAAATAATTGAAGCCAGTTCAACATGTTTAATTGCCGGATCAATAGAATTTTCCAAAGTATAAACTCAAGCACTGGCGCGGCGTTCCAGCACAAAACGCCTCGAAATGCCCGCCAATAATAGACTTTGCCAAGATTGACAAAATAGAACAGTCGTTCTATTATTTGTCAATGA
>JANPBQ010000037.1:0-11150 GCA_031430555.1 Betaproteobacteria bacterium | reverse complement strand
CATTTGGCCCAACGACGGTGCGGATTTGAACACGCTCGTGAAAAATGCGGATCTCGCGATGTATCACTCGAAATCGCAGGGGCGCAATCAAGTCAGTTTTTTCCGCAACGAGATGAACGACAAAGTCACCGAGCGGCTCGCCATCGAGAGCGCGCTGCGCCGCGCCTTGCCGCGCGAAGAGTTTTCATTGCTCTATCAGCCGATTTTCCGTGTGCCGGGAAAGAAGCTGGTCGGCGTGGAGGCACTGCTGCACTGGAACAGCGAGTCGCTCGGCGCAGTTCCGCCGCTGCGGTTCATCTCCGTGGCCGAGGAGACCGGCCTGATCGTTGGCATCGGTGAGTGGGTTGTGCGCGAGGCCTGCGCGCAACTAAGGCGCTGGCGCGATGCCGGATTGGATGATTTCCCGCTGACCATCAATGTATCGGCGAAACAATTCAAAACGCGCCGCCTCATCGATGTCTTGCTTGCGACGATCGCGCAATTCGGCTTGATGCCTTCCGATATCGAAATCGAGTTGACCGAAACGGCGTTGGTGGGCCAGGACGACGAGGCGATGCGCATCCTTGAGGAAATGGGCCGCGAAGGATTCCGGCTGGTGGTCGATGACTTCGGCACCGGCTACTCCAATCTTGCGTACCTGAAGCGTTTCGATATTTCAAAGTTGAAGATCGATCAATCCTTCGTGCGCGACATCACCACCGACCCCGATGATGCCGCGATAACTCGCGGTATCATCGGTCTCGCCAAGAGCTTGGGATTGCGCGTGGTCGCCGAAGGCGTCGAGCACGAGGCGCAATTGGAATGGCTCATCCAATATGGCTGCGAGGAAGCGCAGGGATATTTGTTGTCGATGCCGCTGTCGCCGGTGGATTTGCAACGGCAATTTTAAGGAACCCATGACCACCTACAAACTGCAAGTCCAAGACGACGACGCGCATCCGGAGCGCTGGCGCGATGTGCTGAACGAACACGGCAAGTTGATCGTGTTCGACAAGGAGCTAGACGCGCGCGCGAAGCTGGAAGAATTGTTTCCGATCCTGGTGAAGATGGAACGCTTCGCCTCGGGGCCGAAGCGCACGCGCGTGCTCATCATGAATCCGTACCAGGATATCGACAACGAAAAGGAAAAGTAACGTGGAATATAGAAGACTCGGGCGCGCCGGATTAAGGGTTTCGGCGCTGTCATTTGGATCGTGGGTAACGTACGGCAACCAGGTCGAAGAAAACGCGGCCATCGAATTGATGAGTGCGGCGCGTGATCATGGCGTGAATTTTTTCGACAATGCCGAGGTGTACGCCAACGGCAAATCCGAAACGCTGATGGGTGCTGCGCTGAAGAAACTGAATTGGGATCGACTCACGTACATCGTGTCGACCAAATTTTTTTGGGGACATCCCGCCAAATTCGGTGAAGGCGTGAATGAAAAAAACACACTCAATCGCAAGTATCTGTTGCACGCAATCGACAATTCACTGACACGCCTGCAACTCGATTACGTCGATCTGGTGTACTGCCATCGCCCCGACGCGAATACGCCGCTCGAAGAAACGGTGTACGCGATGCACGACATCATCTCGCAAGGCAAGGCGCTTTATTGGGGCACCTCGGAATGGAGTGCGGCCGACATCATGGGTGCCTGGCACATTGCGGACAAACACCATCTGCACAAACCGATTGTCGAGCAGCCCGAATACAATCTGTTTCACCGCAAGAAAATTGAGCAGGAATACGCGCGGCTCTACAACGAAATCGGCCTCGGCACCACCACCTGGAGTCCGCTTGCCTCGGGATTGCTTTCCGGCAAATACGCGAACGGCATACCCGCCGACAGCCGCGGCACGTTGAAGAATATGGCGTGGATGAAAGAACAATTGCTCGATGCGGAGAAGAACGCCATCGTCGCCAAACTCTCTTTGGTGGCCAAAGAACTCGATTGCACGACCGCCCAATTGGCGATCGCGTGGTGCGTGAAAAATCCGCGCGTCTCGACCGTGATTACCGGCGCATCAAGGCTTTCGCAAGTGACTGAAAACATGAAGGCCATGGACGTTGCCGCGAAACTCACGCCGGATGTGATGACGCGGATTCATGACATTGTCGGCGATCATCACGATTGAATGTGCGTTCAGTTCAGATGCAAACCGAATACTATTTCAATACGAAAATTCTCTAAATAGCTGTCATTCCCGCGCAGGCGGGAATCCAGGTTTGATCAACAAAGATTGGATTCCCGCCTGCGCGGGAATGACAGTATTTGGTTTGGCGCTCCGCTTCGAAATTTGACCGCAGGAAAATCAGATGGAAATGAAAAAGGTCAGCGCGGGCAATCTGCGCGCGATTGGCTACGACGACAAACGCCGCGTGCTGGTGGTCGAATTGTCCTCAGGCACATTCGAGTACGCGAATGTATCGAGCGAAGTCTGGCGGCAATTCTCCACGTCATCGTCGATGGGCAGTTTCTTCAAAGACACCATCGAAGAGGATTACCAGAAGCGGCGTACCAAATAGCAAAGTCAAGCACTGGCGCGGTGTTTGGAGCTAAAACGGCTGGAAAGGCGCGCCAGTGCGTGGGTTTGGTTATTTCACCGAAGTATTGATCCCGGAATTGAACATGTTGAAACCCCTCCTTTTCCCGCCTGCGCCGGAGAAGGAGAGGTTTCAACATGTTTTGGCGCGGCATCAATATTTTCCCCGCTCTTGTCTCCCCGGACTTGTTCCGGGGCCCAATCTCGTCGTCGACCGATCACACCATCCCCCTCAGCCCTTCGCACGCGCCATCGGCAGCGACACATCCATCCTGACCGTCTTCCGCACGCCCAATGCGACAGCGACCGCTTCGATTCGTTTCAGCGGCGCACTCTCGTACATCGTCGCTTCATAGCGCTGGATTTGCTGCTCTTTGAGGTTCAGCGACTCGGCCAATTCTTTTTGCGTGAGATGCCGCGCGATGCGTGCCTTGATCAGTCCTTCGGCGAGTTGCGCGATCGAATCGAATTCAAACCGGGTTTCTTTGCCGGCGCGCAATTTTTCGTAGGCCGCAATCTCTTCGCTCAACTCGTCCGCTTGGCTCTGCAAGCCATCGCGCGCCGCTTTGCGCAACAAGGGATGTAGCTTCTTGTTTTGCGTTCCCGCCGCCGCGAGCGCTAACTCGAAGCGCGCCAATTCGGTCTTGGTGATCGAGTATTGCCGTTCATTGGTGATCATTTTATTTTCCTCAAGTCGATTGCGATGATGCCCTTGTTGTTGCCGTCCCGGTCGCGCTGAAAGAATTCCACGAAACATGTTCCAGATGGTTCAGCACGCCAGTCGGCGACGAACAGCTCGCTAAAATACTTCTGCTTTTGCGCGGTGCGATTGTGGTCAAAAGCCAGAAGCGTCTCGTCCAACTTTTCCGGATCCAAGCCTTCCAATTCCCAGCAACCATCGAAGTCATTCGGTACCTGCTTCGCGGTAACAAAGCTGCCGTCAATGTAGAGCCGTTTACAGCCCGCGTCCCGCAACGAAGCCATCGCCCGCCACAACCCATCCAGCAGTTTCGTCCGGTGAACGGTGCCGCCAAATCGCGCGACAAACTCGGGCCAGGTTGCGGCGTGAATGCCGGGTGGAAAGTTTCCCCGGCGGTCGAATGGCGAAATCACGACACAACTATAATGTTGTGTTAAATGAATGTCAATGTCACGATTCCGGGCGACGAGCGAAAGAACGTCATAGCACTGGCGCGGTGGTCGGCGATAAACCCGATGGTGAGCTGCGCGGGTATTAGGACTTCGGTTTCTTTGCGGCGCGGCGCTTTGGCTTCGCGGATTCGCCGGGCAGGAGGCTCGTGTATTTTTGATACAACCCAAACAGGAAAGCCACGCGCTCGGCGTCGTTCTTGAATGTGGTCTTTCCATAAGCGGCATCGACGGCGGCATCGAGTTTTTGGTGCGCTTTAACCAGCACCGGCGGCATGGTGAGTGGGTCGTAGAGATCGGCCAGTGAGGACTCGGGGAATGCGGCGCGGGCATCGAGCACGGATTGAGCGGCGGATTCGATTTTTTGTGTTTGCGCAGCGGAGGGGGAGTCGGGCCACGGGAAGTTGTTGTAGACGATCAGCGCAGAATACTGGTAATCGCTTTTAAGACGACCACAAACGCGACGAGTCCATGCCATGTGCATGGTTGAGGTCATCACGGCAAAGTGAAACAGCGTCGCTTCCTCAACCACCCTCAGTTTGTCACCGCACAGAAATTCTTGAGTGAGGAAGGCGATTGGAATGAATGCGCGCCTTTCGGATGACACTTGCGGCATCGCGAGAAATGGTGAACTTGGAACGAACTCTGTGTGAAAGCGCGTGGGCGTCTCAGCAAGCTTTCGAGTGGGCAAGCTAATGCTTGCCAAACGAAACTTCTTGACCGATTGCATGCGCTTCATCGCTTCGGGAAGCCTTCGTAACTGCGAGGGCGGTAAGTCACCGAGCCACAAGTACCAACGCTCAATGTTATTTAGAAACTCCTCGCCGCCAAGCCATCTGCGAAAGAGATTACTGGCTTGCGGTTCGGACGCGAGAAAGGCCTCTTTTTCTTCTGGGGTAAACAAATAGTTTCCGTCATCAATCGGCTTGTTGCCGGTTCCCATTGGTGGCACCGCGCAAATCGGCAACGACCTTCGCGGAAGTACGACATCTGGCGCATCAACCAGATAGGGATTAATGTTTTTCGCCAAGACCGCATGCGGTTCGCCACGAATATCGTCGTACTCAAAAATAGTTTTGGCCGGAACGTCGATCAAACCAAAACCGATGATGACGCAATGCACGGCCGCATTGCCGCGTGCTTCGTTGCTCCATGCAAACGTGCGATGCGCAAAGTGAATCTTGATGCCTTGTGCGAGCAGCCATCCCCACAGCGCGCCGACTTGTTCGCCTTGCGTGATGGAGTTGGTGGAGACGAAGGCGCAACGCGGTGCGCTCGTCCCCTTTCCCCAGCCCTCAGCTTCGCTCCAAGTGTTCCCTTGTCCCGCAAGGGGAGAGGGGGCTTTGAGGTACTTTGTGGCGAGGACATACCAGGCGCACACGAAATCGAGCAAGCCCGCATTGCCGATGCCGGCAAATACTTTCGCCACATCTTGCCGCTGCCCGTCGTTCATGAATTTGGCGCCCACAAACGGCGGATTCCCCATCACATAGCCGCACCGCTGCGGCGGCAGCACGTCCATCCAATCAATTTGCAGCGCGTTGCCGTTCACCACATGCGGCGATGACTTCAGCGGAATGCGCGCAAAGTACATGCCGAATTCTTCGCCGACTTTTACGTTCATTTGATGGTCGATCAGCCACATCGCCACTTGCGCGATCTGCGCGGGAAACTCCTCGATTTCGATGCCGTAGAACTGGTCGACATCGACGCTCACGAGATTCATGATTGAAACGAGCCGCTGCCCCGATTCGCGCTCCATCTCAAGCGATGCGCGCAGCACGTCAAGTTCAAGCAATCGCAATTCGCGGTAGGTGATGACGAGGAAATTTCCGCAACCACAGGCGGGATCAAAAAACGTCAGGCTGCGCAGCCTTTTGTGGAATTCGAAAAGCCGGTTCTTGTTGTTTTTCACCTTGCCGAATTCGGCCCACAGTTCATCCAAAAACAAAGGCTTGATGAGCTTGAGAATATTTTCTTCCGACGTGTAATGCGCGCCGAGATTGCGGCGCGCCTTTTCGTCCATGATGCTTTGAAACAGCGCACCGAATATCGCGGGCGAGATCGCCGCCCAATCGAGTGCGCAGCAATCGAGCAGCGTCTCGCGCATCTTGGTGTCGAAGCTCGCCATCGGCAATGTTTCCTCGAACAGCTTGCCGTTCACATAGGGGAAGGCGCCCAGTTGTTCGTCGAGCGTGTTGGCGCGTTTGTCGTCGGGCGTATTCAGCACCTGAAATAATTGCGCGAGCTGCGAGCCCAGATCGCTGCCATCCTCGCGCGTGCGCTCATCCACCCACGCGCGGAACGCCTGCGAAGGCTGATAGATGCCGGTGTCGTCGGCGAACAGACAAAACAATACCCGCACCAGCAGCAGTTCCAGCGGGTGGCCAGTGAATCCTGAGGCTTTGAGCTGGTCGTGCAGCTTGCCCATCTGCAACGCCGCCTTGATGTTGACGGGATCCTGCGGCTTGATCTCGACGGTCTGATAGCCGGCGATGAAACCGAAGCGCTTGATGTGCTTGTGCAGGTCGGCCAGCCTGAAATGGATTTCGCTGTTGCTGCTATCCGGCGCTTCGAGGTCGAACAAACGAAAACGCGCAAAATCGGAAACGAGGATATAGCGCGGCAAATCACGCGCAACGATGCCATCAAAATAATCGGCGGCCTGCTTGAAGGCGCGATCGAGATCCTCGTCCGCACTCTTGTGCTCGATCAGCAGCACGCCTTTCCAGAATGCATCGATGCGACCGCGCTTGATTTTCTCGCCGGCGCGCGAGAGCTTGACTTGCTTCTCAAATATGGCGACACGGCGGCGTTCAATGCCGAACACCGCGAAGAAGTCATTCCAGAAACTTTGTGCTTCCGCGCGCTCGGAGGATTCGTCTTCCCACTTCTTGGAAAAGGCCACCGAGCGGGTTTTGATTTCGTTCCAGGATATGGGCATCAGGCGCAGACAATTTATCGCGTGGGGATTTCCGCATTATGCGCGATGGGTGAATGCCGGTGACAACAAAAGTGCGATGGGCAATGCGGCGAACCGGATCCTGCTGTCTCCGAAAGTGGGGCGCACATCGATGTCAATACCATTCACTTCAGCTACGCCATCCGGGAAGACGGCGCGGCTCATGCGGCTTGATCAGAGGCAAACCTTGAGCGGTTTTCCATTCGCGTCGGTCTTATGGGTGATTTTTGCGCCCAACGTGAAGCGTTCCCGTTCCGGCAGCCACAGCCACGTGGTCCATGTGCGGCAACCTTTTTTGCTCAAATGCCCGACAAAACGATAGTCGTCGAAACCATCGCCATCAAAATCGCCAATCTTCCACATCGCCGGATCGAGCAGATCGGCATCGATGGCTTCCTTGCGGCCACCATAACGCTGCCGCCCGTGCTTGCGAGTCTGGTGGACAACGACGACCGCCTCGAAAATGTTCAACATGTAGCCGGTGGCCGCGAACGGTTTCGATTCTTTCTTGACGACGTAGATATCGAATTTTTCGCCGCTGGCCACTTTCACGCCATCCGGTGGTTTGAATTCTTTTTTGGCTGCGAAGGCGGGGGGCGCGGCAAGAGCGCCCAGCGTCAACAGCCATGCGGCGACGATTAAAGGGCCAAGGCGTGGCGAAAAAAAACGTGTTGGAAGGTGGGTCATGGTCGAATGGCTCTTACTTAAGGAATTCTTGCATCCATAACGCTAGATGCTTGCGCTTTCGCAGGCACCCAAAACTGTCTCCCCGGACTTGTTCCGGGGCCTAATGTTGCGCAGATGAACATTCCGTCGAAATTGGGCCCCGGAACAAGTCCGGGGAGACACCATAAGTAAGTGCCATTCGGTCATGGTCGACTTCTCAATGGGATGGGACAATATCCGCAAAACAACGGGCGCGTCGCTCGTGTGTCCGACGGGCCTCATTGTGGAATCACCAACCCCGAGCGCGCCTTCGCCGCTGAGAGATCGGTGGGTGTAATCGAGCCATCCGCATTGAGATCGAATTTGGCCTTATCGTTACTATTCACCGTCTGTCCAATGTTGGCTTTGATCGCGCTGATGTCAGCCGCGTTCACCGAGCGTGAACTGGTGACATCGCCGACCAGAAAACCGAGCGAGCGTTGGATCGGCGTGGCGGCGTTATTCACGCCGGTAAGCGTGATCGTCAGCCGTTTGTTGTCGGCGACGTTGCTGAGCACCGCGATCACGTCGTTGCCGGCGCGCGAAAGCGTGACCGTTGCCGCCGAATTCAATGCGGCGTCAAGCGCGGTGGCGGTGCCTTCATTGCTGATCGCGCCGTCAAACCGGAATACCACCCTATGTCCGGCCCCGATGGCGCGTGGCTCAACGACAATGGTGCCGGTCAGCGGTTGATTATTGACGATCAAATCGAACGGCAGCCCGCCGTGCACCTTGCGCGAAAACACCGAGAGCAAATTCAGCACGGCCGGTGGCGCATTGACCGCGCCGCGAAAGCCGTTGCTCAACTGAAAACTCACGCTCGTGATCTGGCCGCCCGCCACGGCATCGCCTACCGATGCGGCGAGCACAAAGTTGGTCGAGCTCATGTTGGCGACACCGGCGTTGAGCGTATCTCGGGGAATGGCGAAATTGGTGCTGGTCTGGCCGGCGCTCCACGACAAAGTGGTAAATCCAAACAAGGCAATTCCCGCGGCAAACAGAAACTTTCGTTTCATGATTTCACCTCATTCCCAGCCGTGATTGAATGGCCAATAGCGCCTCTTCCAGAATTTCTATGCGCACGCGCTGCCGCTTGATCTCCGCATCCTTTTCATTCACCACTAAATTTAACCCTTGGATCGCCGCCAGCGCCACCCCGCCTTCATCGACCGTGGCAATGTGCTTGTCATCCGGCCCGATGGCGAAGGCTTTGAAAAAATCCTGCGCCATCGGGCCCAGGTGCCGCACTTTCTTTTCATCGTGGCGGTAGTTCCAGCTTTCGAGCGGCAGCGCGACGACTTTTTCCAGCACCGCCCGGGGGTCGATGGCCGCGAAGTTCTCTTTCGCGTTGCGGTCGCTGGCTGATACGAAGGTACCGTTGACCGTAAGCCCACCAGAGGAAAGACTCATCAGCTGCGTGCCACCCGCCCCTGCGTCTCCGGTGGTATCGGAGTGCGTTCCCAGCCTGAACCACTGGAATTCGCCGTCGCTGCGGGAATACATGGCGTTGTTCTGTACGCCGATGCCGTATTTGGTGTTCCAGAGGTTCAGCATCTGCCGCGTTTGCGCGCCAAAACTCATCTCGGCGGCCGAGTTGATGGACACTTGTGCGGTTGGGACGCCGGAGACAATGTTGATAGCGGTGACGAAGCGGAAGCCGCCGGTCGCGCGGGCCGAGAACTCGTTGGCGGCGGTGGAGTTGAAGTAGGAGGAAATGGCGTCGGACCAGACGAACGCGCCGTCATGAACGACCGGTGCTGCGCCCGGCGTCTGAGTCGTTGCGCTAGTACCGGCTGCGAAGCTGCCATTGCCGCTTGCCGTGTTTGCTAAGCCCCCGCCGACGGTGCTGTTGACGCCGCTTGCCGTGTTGAATCTGCCCCCTCCGATGGTGCTGCCGACGCCACTTGCCGTGTTGCTTCTGCCCCCACCGATGGTGCTGATGTCGCCGCTTGCCACGTTGCTTACGCCCCCGCCGACGGTCGCATATGGCGCATCTTTCGACGTCCCAGCTGCGTCACCCGCCTGGTTGCCGACACCGCCCCCTACGCTGCCACCATGATCCGTGACGCGATTGGCACAAGACGATCCGCAAGGGTAAAACGTAATCGGATCCGTCGTTGTCCCGCTCGATCCACCGCCACTCACCACGGCGGCTGCTACCCCGGCGGCGATAAAATTTGAGGCCGAACCTCCGATCAGGTTGCCCGCAGAGTCGATGGATACTAGTGCCGTCGGAATGCCGGCCCCGTCGATGGCGGTGACGAAGCGGAAGCCGCCGGTCGCGCGGGCAGAAAATTGGTTGGCGGCGGTGGAGTTGAAGTCGAAGAAATTGAAGTCGGACCAGACGAACGCGCCGTCATGAACGTAAGGTGATGCATTTGCAGTCTGAGTCTTCGCGCGAGTACCGGCCGCGAAGCTGTTGCTGCCGCTTGCCGTGTTGTCTTCGCCCCCGCCGACGGTGCTGAAGTAGCTGCTTGCCTTGTTGCCGTAGCCCCCGCCGACGGTGCTGCTGGCGCCGCTTGCCGTATTGTATGCGCCCCCACCGACGGTGCTTAGGTAGCCGCTTGCCGTGTTGTTAATGCCCCCGCCGACGGTGCTGGAGAAATCGCTTGCCGTGTTGCGAAAGCCCCCACCGACGGTCGCATAGCGGGCATCGATCGTTGTCCCAGCCGCGTCACCCGCCTGGTTGCCGACACCGCCCCCGACACTGCCACCATAGTCGGTGACGCGATTGGCACAAGACGTTCCGCAAGACTCACCCGCCAGCTGCCCGCTCGATCCGCCGCCACTCACCACGGCGGCCGCTACCCCGGCAGTGATGCTGTTACCGGTGTATCCACCGATCAGATTCGGGCTCGTTGAGGTGGGAACAACCCGGAATGCCGCCACGTTGTTGGCCAAAATGTTGAACGTATTGTTGTCCTGCGTGCCCACACTCATCGCCGCACCAAGCGTGTTGCCGCCTTGAAGGATCGCGCCGGTCACCTGCGCGCCGGCGACAGTGCCGGAGAGCGCGCCCGCCGTGGTGGCGGTGGTCGCCGTGGCCGCATTGATCGCGCCGGTGATCTGCGCGCTTGGGATCGTCGCCGTGGTAATCGCGCCCGTGATTTGCGCACCCGTGATGGACGCGACCGACGAGACCGTGTCCGCCGTGGCGGCGCGAAACGCGTAGGCGCTCGAGGCAAGCGGCTGGCGTGGCGTCATTTCGGCATCGGCATTGATCGCGACCGTGAGCCAGTACGGCACATCGAAGGGCAGCGTGAGTGGCGAAGCCGGCACCGAGCCGAGCACGGCATCGAATTTGCCGTTGACGACGTTGACGGAAAGCTGTGTCTCGGTCCAGAGCGCGGCGCCGCCGCTCGCGGCGTTGTACAGGCGAAAGGTCATTACAACGGGGACGTTGATGGGCGTGCCGCCGGGATCGGTCAGTACGCCCTGATAGTTGATGGTCTGCGGTGGTGCGGCGAGGGCGAGCGGCATAAGCCACGCGAGGGCGATGGAAAAGACACAGAGGACGAGACGCGGAAAATTCTTCATGTTCGTTTACCTTCCTGGTTGGCGCTGAACTCGATGCGATCGGCGTTTGCAGTGGTGATGCGTTGCATGGCGTTGAAGACCCAATTCAATTAAATACGCAAATCGAGCACCGGCGCGGGTTTCCGGTCACTATGGAATATTCGCGTTCGACTTGTCGGACTTCAGGTCGAATCGAAAGGGGTGAAGAGCAGCGATTGCGGTACCCTTTGTTTACGAAGACAAAAGGAGATACCGCCATGCCACCCCTCACCGAAACCCAACGTTACCAGAT
>JANPBQ010000036.1:0-5378 GCA_031430555.1 Betaproteobacteria bacterium | reverse complement strand
CGCGAACGCGAAGTCATGCAACTGGTGGTGGCGGGAAAAATCAACCGCATCATCGCTGAGGAATTGTCGATCGGCGTAAAAACGGTCGAGGCGCATCGCGCCAAGATCATGGAAAAACTCGAAGTCAAATCGATCGCGGAGTTGGTGCAGATTGCCATGCAGGTCGCGGTGAAGTAGCCCGAATAATTTGGCAAAACACCAGCATTGGCGGGCGTCTCCGGTCATTTGTGCCCGGAAAGGTGCGCCAAATGGCGGTCTGCGATTTCAGGAGCTAAATCACCAACCTGATCTTCGCAATCGTCAATATCAGCCACACAAACAGCAAAAAGAAAAACGCCAGCATGCTGATGTGCTGATCGAGAATAACCCTCGGCATGATCAGGCGGGTGAATTTGGTGACGGGTGAGGTGAGCAGTTTGAACGTGGTGTAGACGAAGTTGGTGTCGCGCTTGGCGCCGGCGAACCAGTACAGGATGCCCTGTGCGAGGAACGCGAACAGCGCGACTTCGGCGAGCGCCTTGAGGATGATCACGATTTGCAGCATCACTTGTCCGCCTGCGTCGGTGCGTGGGATTGAAGCAAGGCCGATGATGGATTGATTCGCCCGGTTTCGCGCATCAGTTGCTGGGTCATCTTCGGATCGAATCGACCGAGGTGCGCGACGATTTCATCGACCTTCGCTTTGTTGCCCATCGTGTGATACGCCATCCCCATCGCGTACCAGGCGTGCGGATTCATCGGCTGCAATTCGGCCGCCTTTTCGAGCGCCTTGGCGGCGGCTTCATGCTGATTTTGCGCGGCCAACGCGAGGCCCATCCCGTACCAGGCTTGATCGAGTTTCGGTTTCAGGTCGATCGCGGCCTGAAATGCGGCGACCGCCTTGGCGAATGCTTTTTGGCGCTCATAGTGATAGCCCAGATTGAATTGCGCGATCGCGTCGGCGGGGTCGATGCGCAGCGCTTCAAGGAACCACTGCTCGGCCAAATGCGCCTGATGCCGCGAAGCGAAGTGATGGCCGAGGCAGCTTGCGGCGAGGCCGAAATCGGGTTTGGCGGCGAGCGCCGCTTTAAAGGCCGCGACCGCCTCCGCATCTTTCTTGAAGAGAAGTAGAACTCTTGCCCGGTAGAACTGAATCCAGTGCTGATACTGCATCGTTGGCCTTTAAGAATTGACACGTTGCGCGAATATTACCGTCAAAAAAGTGCGCGCAATTGAACATGACGTTATGGGCATCGTTTTGTTGCCAATGCCGCGTACGCTAAGGAAGCGCCGATTAATTCCCCGCGAGGGCGCGCGCCTTGATTTGGGATGGGCTGCAAGGCGCAAACCACAGCCCCCGGCTTAATACCTGCCGGGGCAGGCTGCGCACCGCTATGGCGAGGATTTGCAACGCTGCAAACCGCCCAAAGCAAGGATGCGCGTCCCGCGAGGGAATAAATCGGCGCTTCCTTAAAGAACAAAGCCCGCTTTCGCGGGCCTTGTTCGGATCATTGAACAGATAATCAGGTTGCCTGGGTGTTGATGTCGCCGTCCAGATTCGGATAGCGCACATGCTCAACCAGCTCCTGCACTTCGCGCGAGGGCTCGGGCGTCAACAGGCTCACCACAATAATCGTGATGATGCCGACCGGCACGCCGAACACGCCAGCGGTGATCGGTGTCATGTCGAACCACTGATTCGCCGCGACGCCGCCGAAGAACGGGTAGGTCGTGTACATGTAGTACATGCACAAACCCAGTCCCGCCGCCATCCCGGTGATCGCCCCCCATTTGTTGGCGCGCTTCCAGAATACGCCCATCACCAGCGCCGGGAAGAATGCTGACGCCGCAAGCGAGAACGCCGCACCTACCAGGAACAAAATATCTCCCGGTTTGAGCGAGGTGACATAGGCGGCAACCAGCGCAACAATCACCAACAACACTTTCGACACGGTCACACGCTTGGTCGTGCTGGCATGGGGGTCGATCATTTTGTAGTAGAGGTCGTGCGACAACGCGTTAGCGATGGTGAGCAACAATCCATCCGCCGTCGACAGCGCCGCAGCAAGGCCGCCCGCCGCCACCAAACCCGAGACCACATAGGGTAGACCGGCAATTTCAGGCGTCGCCAATACGATGATGTCGGTACCGATCACGATTTCGGCAAGCTGTACGATGCCATCCTTGTTGATGTCCGTGATGGACAGCAAGGTCGGATCAACTGCCGCCCAAGTCGCCGCCCACGCCGGAAGATTCGCGAAACTCGAACCCACCAGGAAATGATAGACGTCGTATTTCGCCAGTACCGCCAATGCGGGGGCAGTGAAGTAAAGCAGGAAGATGAAGAATAGCGACCAGAATACCGATTGCCGGGCTTGGCGAACGCTGGGCGTCGTGTAATAGCGCATGAGAATGTGCGGCAATGCGGCGGTGCCGATCATCATGCAAAAGACAATGCCGAGGAAGTTCTTGCGGGCGATGTCCTGTGCCTTTTCATCCTTTCCTGGGAACGGTGTGGCATGCGGACGAGGTGGACCGGCACGTGCAGTGAGACCTTTGTCTTTGTTCCACTGCGCGGTGGCAGCCGCCTGATCTTTCGGATACGCGGCTACCGCTTTTTCGGCGGCTGCATACTGCTCGGTGGGTACGCCTGCGGCTTTAGCGTCGGCAAATTTCTGTTCAACGCTCGCCTTGCCTTTCTCGTACGCGGCCTTCGGATCCTTCAGTGATGCATTCGCGGTGTCGGCGCGCGCCTTCAGGATGCCGCGTACTTCGAGCTCCTTCGGATCGGCCGCAAGCACTTTTTCACGCGCCGTGACTTTTTCCAACGCCTGACCGTAGGCAATTTGCGGAATCGGATTACCGGTGTGTTTCATCGAAAGCCACACCACTGGCGTGATGTACGCGATGATGAGGATGATGTACTGCGCCACCTGCGTCCATGTGACCGCGCGCATGCCGCCGAGGAACGAGCAGACCAAAATGCCGCCCAATCCGACGAACACGCCGACGCCGAACTCGAGTCCTGTGAATCGGCTGGTGATGAGTCCGACGCCATAAATCTGCGCGACCACATAGGTGAACGAGCAGAGGATGGCGGCAAAGATGCCGACGCTGCGCACGATATTTCCGCCATAACGTTCACCGAGGAAATCGGGAATGGTGAACTGGCCGAACTTGCGCAGGTACGGTGCGAGCAGGAATGCGACCAGACAGTAGCCGCCGGTCCAGCCCATCACGAATGCGAGCCCGTCGAAGCCGGAAAGATACAGTGTGCCGGCCATACCGATGAATGACGCCGCACTCATCCAGTCGGCACCGGTCGCCATACCATTGAAGAATGCCGGAACCCTTCGGCCCGCGACATAGTATTCGGCCGCATCCACGGTGCGAGCCATGATGCCGATCGACGCGTACAGCGCGATGGTGGCAAACAGGAACCAGTAGCCGATCCACTTCCGCGACATGCCCATTTGTTCCGCAATCGCAAGCGCGATCAGGAAGCCCAGGAAGCCGACGGTGTAGAAGGTGTAATACTTCTTGAGTTGGCCGAAGAAGGCCTTGTGACTGAATTCTGCGGTGCTCATTCGTCTTCTCCTTCATGCACGCCGTACTCGATGTCGAGCTTGTTCATGTAGTGCTGGTAATACCAGATCAGCAGTACATAAACGATCAACGAGCCTTGCGCGGAATTGTAAAAGCCGAGCGGAAATCCCATGATCGACATGCTATTGAGTTCCCGGGAATACCAGCCGCCGACGAATGTGACGACGAACCAGATCACCAGCAAAATCGCGGTAATCGTCAGGTTCTTCCGCCAATACTCCTCGTGTTTCTCCGTGAGTTGCATTTTTCCCCTCCTGTTTTGACAGCCATTGGATGTGGACGAAACATGGCAAATGCGTAGCAAATGCGCGCCCGTCGAATCAATCATAGGCGTCATCGTGTGCTGGCTGATAGTAGGGAAAACCCGAATTCGGACGCCCAGATTTGAGTGGGCCCAAGGATGAGAAAGTTGTTGCGGCGCAGCAATATTGAATGGTGCACGCGGTTTCGCGAGGCGCGATAAATGCCCGACGCAGCGCACACGACGAATCGGTAGAATGCGACAACTGCCGCCCGGCAGTCGCCTTAATGGGAACTCCCTTCCACCGTGTCCACCCTGTTTCGCTACCTCGCGCGGGAAATTTTTTTCGCCACGTTGCTATTGCTGGTCGCGTTGCTGGCTTTGTTCGCGCTGTTCGATTTGATCCGCGAACTCGGAGACCTGGCGAAGACCAATCACAGTCTGTCGAGAGTGCTCGCCTTTGTGCTGTTGTCGCAACCGTCGCACGTCGCCGTGATATTTCCGACGGCAGCATTGATGGGAACATTGTTCGCGGTCGCGCGATTGTCCGCGCAATCGGAATTGACGGTGATGCGCACCTCCGGCCTGTCGCTTGCGCGCCTTGCGGGATATACGACGATGATTGGCCTGGTATTTTCCGTGCTGACGTTGTTGTTCGCCGAATTCGTCGCACCGGTCGCCGACGCAACCGCGAAACGCATGCGCATGTCGGCCGCACCCGGCGTGGTGGCCACACAATTTCGCTCGGGGTTCTGGGTCAAGGACGACCTGGCCTTTGTCAATATTCAAAACGTGACACCGGACACGCAGTTGCTCGACATGCGCATCTACGAATTCGACGCCGCGTACCGCTTGTCCACATTGCGACTTGCCAAGCGCGCGAGCTACGATTTCAGCAAGAGCCGCTGGGTGTTGCAGGAGGTCGAGAAAACCACCTTTAGCCCGAAGCAGGGCGAGGGCGCGCGCATGGAGCGATTGACGACGGATGGCTGGAACACGGCGATGACGCCGGATCTGTTGTCGGTACTGCGAATCAAACCGGACGACATGTCGCTATTGAGCCTATCGGCCTACATTTCTCACCTGCGCGAGAACAAGCAAAACAGCACGCGCTACGAATCCGCCTTTTGGAGCAAGGTATTTCAGCCGGTGACGGTGATCATCATGATGTTGCTGGCGATTCCGTTCGGCATTCAGTCGCAACGCGCGACCGGACTCGGCGGGAAGCTGGTGTTCGGCATCATGCTCGGGTTGGCGTTTTATTTCCTCAATCAACTTTCTTCAAACTTGACCGAGTTGAATAATTGGCCAGCGCTGATCAGCGCGGCGACGCCGTTGTTGGCGTTCTTTGGGTTGGCGGTGATATTGCTGATGCAAAAGGAGTATGCAACGCGGCTACCCAGACGCCGCGCTTAGTCTTACTGTGTTATAAAAAACAAGCTATTATGCGCGCATCTTCAACCAACCTGTCAAGGCGAAGATGGACGCGAGAATGGAAAGGTTCGAGGAGTACGTGTCGATGATTGCGGGTCAGCTTGGGCATGCGGATCGA
>JANPBQ010000035.1:0-3807 GCA_031430555.1 Betaproteobacteria bacterium | reverse complement strand
GACCTGATTCTCGGTCATTTGCCGGCAATGCTCAAGACGAAATATTTTTCTTGTTGTAATTGCGCCAATGTCGATTGACGAAATTCATGGCGCGTCGCAGGGCGAATCCGGGCCGAATTTACCAACACTGGCGCGGCGTTCTGGGCAAAACCCTTCCGAACGCCGCGCCAGTACTAGACTCTCAATTGTCGATCTTGATGTTCGAATCCTTGACGACCTTGCCCCACTTGGCGATTTCGGACGAAATAAACCCGGCGAATTCTTTCGGTGATTGGCCACCGGCGGCGGCACCGGCCATGTCCCAGATTTTCTTGATTTCCGGATCGGCGAGAACCTTGAGTGTTTCAGTGTGCATCTTGTCGAGGATCGGCTGCGGCGTGCCTTTGATGCCCCAGATCGCGTACCAGGTGGTCATGGTGAAATCCTTGTAGCCGAGTTCAACCATCGTCGGCACATCGGGCAGCAGCGGATTTCTTTGCGGAGACGTTACCGCGAGTGCGATCAATTTGCCGCCCTTGATTTGCGCGCTGGAGGAAGCGAGACCATCGAAGGCCAGATCAACCGTGCCGCCGACCAGATCCGTCATCATCGGGCCGATGCCTTTGTAGGGCACGTGCACCATATCCACGCCCGCAACGCGTTTGAACAACTCACCGGCAAGGTGATGCGAGGCGCCGCTACCGGCCGAACCATAGTTCAATTTGCCCGGATTCGCCTTGGCGTACTTCACCAATTCGTCGACCGTTTTGAACGGATGTTTGGGATTGATTACGAGCACATTCGGTACCGAGCCGAGTACCGTAATCGGTTCGAACGCCTGCTCGAGCTTGTAGGTTTTTTTCAGGTACAGCGATTCGGCGATGGTGTGATGAATCGCGCCGATGAAAAACGTGTAGCCGTCGGGCGCGGCGGTGGACGCAGTTTGCGCGCCGATGGTGCCACCGGCCCCGCCAAGATTCTCGATGAAGAAACTTTGGCCGAGATTGTTGGAGAGTTTCGCGCCGTAGGGTCGCGCGAACACGTCAGTGCCGCCGCCGGCCGGGAATGGGTTGATGAGTTTCACCGGCTTGGTCGGCCACGTTTGGGCGGCGGCAGAAAATGCGAGCGGTAGCGTAAAGGCGGCGATCGCGAGTGAAGCGAACAGGGTGCGACGTTTCATGAATCCTCCAGTGTGGTTATGTGATGGGCTGCTCTGCGGCAGCGGAATATTAATTTCGCAAATTTATTTTGTCATCCTGCGCAACGCGAAGGATCTTGGCGCGACGAGATCCTTCGCGTTGCTCAGGATGACAGTGAACTATCTGAGGCCGCATTTCAAGCGGCTATTTTCGCCGAATTTGCGTCCGATGCACATTTTGCCAAATACGACATTGCCGCATCGACGCCACCTTTCTGATGCGGCACGCCGGCCAATTCCAAGCCCATTTCCACGCCGGCCAAGGTGCCCATCAAGGTGAGATCGTTGAAGTCGCCCAAGTGGCCAATGCGAAATACTTTTCCTTTCAGCTTGTTGAGGCCCATGCCCAGCGACATGTCGAAGGCATTGAGGATTACGGCGCGCAGATTATCGGCGTCGTGTCCGGCAGGCATCATCACGGCGGTCAGTACCGGCGAATGCAGATTGGCGTCGGCGCACAAAATCTCCAGCCCCCAGGCGCGCACCGCGCGGCGGGTGGCTTCGGCATGCCGCTGGTGGCGCGCGAACACGTTGGTGTGGCCTTCCTCTTTCAGCATGGCCAGCGCTTCGCGCAGTCCAAACAGCATGTTGGTCGCGGGCGTGTACGGAAAAAAGCCGGTCTTGTTGGCTTCGAGCATTTCATCCCAGGACCAGAACGACTTCGGCAGCGTTGACGTTTGCGACGCGCTCAATGCTTTCGGCGAAAGCGCATTGAAGCTCAATCCCGGCGGCAGCATCAGGCCTTTTTGTGAACCGCCGATAGTCACGTCAACACCCCATTCGTCATGCCGATACTCGACCGAGCCAAGCGAAGAAATCGTATCGACCATCAGCAATGCCGGATGCGCGGCTTTGTCGATCGCTTTGCGCACGGCGGCGATATTGGAGGTCACGCCGGTGGAGGTTTCGTTGTGCACCACGCAGACTGCGCCAATCGATTGCGATTTGTCGTCGACGAGGATTTTGTGGATCGCGTCGGCATCGACTCCGTGCCGCCAATCAGTGGCAATCAATTCAGGCTTCAAGCCGAGCTTGGTCGCCATTTTGTGCCAGAGAAACGCGAAGTGGCCGGTCTCGACCATCAATACCCGGTCGCCTGCGGAGAGCGTGTTGACCAACGCGGCTTCCCACGCCCCAGTGCCGGAGGCGGGATAAATAATAACGGGATGGCGCGTCTGGAAAACGTCCTTGATGCCGGCAAGCACATCCTTGCCCAGCGCCTGGAACTCGGGGCCGCGATGATCGATCACCTGATGATCGATTGCGCGCAGGACACGATCCGGTACGGCGGTCGGCCCGGGGATTTGCAGAAAATGGCGACCGGCGCGATGGCCTGTCGCCGTTTTGGTTTGAACCGTTGATTGAGTCATTGGCCTACTCCAAAGCACGTTTTTCGTACACTATGACAATTCGTCCATCGAAACATTACCACCGGTCAATATCCTTATGTCAGTGAGCCAGTCAATTCGTTTCATACCGGGCGCTTCGCAATCCGGGTCGCATCCTTTGCAGGCAAGATTGGCGCGCGAAATCGATGGTGAAATCATGTTCGATTCCGCCTCGCGCGGACGCTATGCGACTGACGCGTCGATCTACCAGATCATGCCGGTGGGCGTGGTGGTGCCGCGGACCATCGATGCCGCGATCGCGGCGATGCAAATCGCGATGGAGGCGGGCGTGCCCATATTGCCGCGCGGCGGCGGTACCTCGCAATGTGGCCAAACGGTGGGTGCGGCATTGGTGATCGACAACAGCAAGTATTTGCGAAACGTATTGTCGATCGATGCGGAAAACCGCCGCGTGACGGTTGAGCCGGGCGTCGTGCTCGATCAGCTCAACGCGAAATTGAAATCCACCGGGCTTTGGTTTCCGGTCGACGTTTCCACGTCCGCGCAGGCCACCATCGGCGGCATGGCGGGCAACAACTCCTGCGGATCGCGCTCGATCTTCGACGGCAACATGGTGCACAACGTCGCGGGCATTGAGGCGGTACTGGCCGATGGTTCAGTCGAGAAATTTGGCATGGTTGGCGAATCGGATTCGGGTCGCTCACCACGCTATCGTGAAATTCTCGCGGGCATTCGCGCCATTTGTGAGCGTGAAAAAGATGAAATCGCCGCGCGTTTTCCGCCGCTGCTGCGGCGTGTTGCAGGATACAACCTCGATATTTTCGCGCCGCGCGATCCATTGGGATACAACACGCCGACGCCGAATCTGGCGCACCTGTTGGTTGGTTCCGAAGGCACGTTGGCGTACTTCAAATCGCTGGAACTGAAACTCTCGCCGTTGCCGAAACACAAGGTGCTGGGCGTGGTGAATTTTCCGACGTTTCATCAATCGATGGAACTGACGCAGCACATCGTCACACTCGGCCCGACGGCCGTGGAGTTGGTCGACCGCACCATGATCGATTTATCGCGCGGCAATCCCGCGTTTCGTCCGGTGATCGATGCAGCATTGATCGGCGAGCCTCAAGCAGTGCTGCTAGTGGAATTCGCGGGTGACGAGCACGCACCCCTGCTGAGCAAGCTAGACGATCTTGTGCAATTGATGGGAGATTTGGGTTTGCCGAATTCCGTCGTGAAGATGAGCAATGCCAACGCACAAAAGGCCTTGTGGGACGTCCGCAA
>JANPBQ010000034.1:0-13771 GCA_031430555.1 Betaproteobacteria bacterium | reverse complement strand
GGTGACGCCGATGGCGAGATCGCCCGCGATGTCGCACGCGGTGCATGCGGCGTGACGGTGTCGGCGGATGATGCGGTGGGGCTGGCCGATGCCATCGAGCGGCTCTGCGACGATGCGCCCGCATGCGCGCGCATGGGAGCGAATGCGCGGGCGATGTTCGAGGCCGAGTTTACGCAGGCGATCGCGATGGGGAAGTGGCGGGGGGTGTTGGAAGAGGTGCGGGGAAAGTAGGGCGGACTAAAATCAATCTGCACGGAATCTCAACCAAACTTTGGCCCCGGACTAAATCCGGGGCGACAATTTATAGGTTGTAGGGCGGATTTATCCGCCGATCCATTCGTCCATTCGTGCGGCACCGATGGCGGACAGGTCCGCCCTACCGAACGCACCAATCGTAGGGCGGATTTATCCGCCGATCCATTCGTCCATTCGTGCGGCACCGATGGCGGACAGGTCCGCCCTACCGAGCGCGCCAGCGCAATATCTAAACACAAGCGCTGGCGCGGCGTTCGAAGGCAAAAGCGATTGAAAGGCGCGCCAGTGAGTGGGTTTGTGAGATTCCCAATGGTTAGCCAGACTGCGTCATCAAGCACTCCCGACCGGGTAAAGGAAAGTATTCCACCGGCGTTCCTTGGAATACACTATTGGCAAACAACCGTTCAATAGTGCGAAAGAAGCGACGATGCCGACAATCAGCATGTTTTATTGAATCATCATTGCGCTTTATTTCTTTGATGATGAGCGGCACAAACTACCGGATATTCATGCGAAGTTTCAGGATCAGAATGCGTCGTTCTCAATAGTCGATGGAAATTTGCTGGCCGGTACTTTCCCATCAACAAAAACTCGATTGGTTCAGGCCTGGATTGAAATTCATCGCGATGAACTTATGGCCGACTGGGAGTTGGCGGTGAGCGGCCAGCCTCCCTTCAAAATTGAACCATTACGCTAAAGGGTAAGCAATGGAACAGGTAATTTCAGTAAAGCCAAGAGATGATTTTTATCTTGAACTGGTATTCAACACGGGTGAGGCACGCTTATTTGATGCGCGGCCCTATCTCGAAAGGGGTGTCTTTCAACGGCTTAAAGATCTTGCGTTATTCAAGCAGGCTTACGTCGCGTTGGATACAGTATGTTGGCCAGGCGAGCTTGATATTGCCCCTGAAACGCTATACGACCGGTCCCAACCAATACGTGACTCAGTTCTTCAATAGTGTCGGCCCATCGTTCGTGTCGTGCGCTGGAAATGTCGCGTTAGATTATCGGCGAGAGCACAACAAAAAAGCAGAAGCGCCTTAGCAGCGAGAAACATGCCGCGGCCTGGCGAATGTGTTGTTCAAGCCTTATCAGCCGAAGGCGCAATTGAAATACAGCCTCACATTGCCGGATGTACATCTGGTGTCATTGAAGCCCGCGCTGGAAGGCTTGATCGTGCCGAGCAAGTTCTACAGCAGTATCGCCGCCGGGCGGGCGGTGATCTTCATTGGTGACGCCGATGGCGAGATCGCACGCGATGTGGCGCGCGGTGCGTGCGGCGTGACGGTGTCGGCGGATGATGCGGTGGGGCTGGCAGGTGCGATCGAGCGGCTGTGCGACGATGCGCCCGCCTGCGCGCGCATGGGGGCGTATTCATGCACATACGCGGGCGATGTTCGAGGCGGAGTTTACGCAGGCGATTGCGATGGGGAAGTGGCGGAGGGTGTTGGCGGCAGTGCAAGCGTAGGGCGGACTCGAGGTGGCCTCCGGCCATGTCCGCCAAATTGCAATCGTAGGGCGGACCTGTCCGCCAATGGTTCTTTGCGGTGACCAACACGTCACCCCCATCCCGCCCTTCGCCCATCAATGGGGAGTTGATCGGATTGGCGGACAGGTCCGCCCTACCGAGCGCGCCAATCGTAGGGCGGATTTATCCGCCGATCCATTCGTCCATTCGTGCGGCACCGATGGCGGACAAGTCCGCCCTACCGAACGCGCCAATCGTAGGGCGGATTTATCCGCGAAACCATTCGTCCATTCGTGGGGCACCGATGGCGGACAAGTCCGCCCTACCAAACGCACCAATCGTAGGGCGGATTTATCCGCCGATCCATTCGTCCATTCGTGCGGCACCGATGGCGGACAGGTCCGCCCTACCGAACGCGCCAATCGTAGGGCGGATCTATCCGCCGATCCATTCGTCCATTCGTGCGGCACCGATGGCGGACAGGTCCGCCCTACCGAACGCGCCAATCGTAGGGCGGATTTATCCGCCGATCCATTCGTCCATTCGTGCGGCACCGATGGCGGACAAGTCCGCCCTACCAGACTCGCAAAGCGCAATAGGGAACTTCTAATTACCCTGTCATTCCCGCGAATGCGGGAATCCAATTTTCGTAAACAATTGAGAGATAACGAATGGATCCCCGCGTTCGCGAGAATGACAGGGTAAATAGAAGTGCCCAATTCATCGGCGCAATCTGGCGATACCTCTTGCCATGAAAGAGATGAATGATCGGTGGGAATCCGTTTCTGCCACAACGGCGTATTTTCTAGGTAGCCGCCGCCGAATGCCGCCTATTCCGGCCTACTTTTGTGCGCAACATCACGCGGAAGTGTTGCAAAAAGTACTCACTTCGTGACTTTTATCAATGTTTCAGGTGAAGGGCAAACCCTAATACGGGCGCACCTTTCCAGCCGCTATTGCCCGGAAACCCGCGCCAGTGCTAGAGTTTTTCTATAAGAAAACACTGGTGCGTTTAATTGCTCGCGCGTATACTGGCGATTAGCATTGACTCGTGAATCTGCCGTAGGTAACATTCGTCAGACACATGAGGATTGCGAAGTAGTCTATTGTTTTTTAGTAACTAATTTTAAGTCGAGCAACCGGTTTTTATACTGTTGTCGTAACCTCCCTAAGGAGTCCGCCATGAAAAAATTTCTCACTTCGTTAATTATTGCCGCGACCTGCTTTGCCACGTCCGCGTACGCCCAGTTTAATAAATCGCAGACCCCGGCCCAGTTGCAGGCGGCTGTCGCTGCACAGGTCAAATTGGGAAAAAGTCTCGCCGATATCGCAACGGCAGCGTTGGCTGCCGGTGTGGAGGCGGGTTCATTGACCACCGCCATGCTCGCCACCGGTGCGACGGGCGACAACGTTATCGCGGCCGTAATTGGTGCACGCGGTGATGCGGCTGCCGTGATCAATGCCGCACTCGCGGCCGGTGTGTCGCCTGCTGTGGTTCGCACGGCGGCAATCAAAGCGGGCGTTGCGCCCGGGCAGGTCAATACGCTATTGGCAAATGCTGCAAAAGCTTTGGGAACCGTAGGGCGCGTTGGGCAAACCGGTAACAACAGCGGTGCGGGTAGCACGGGTTCCGGCGGCGGCGGCAAGGGCAGCGGCAGCTAGATTGCCAGATGCATTCGCCATATTTTTCAGACACTCGTACCGGGACAAAAATCATGAATAAAAATCGACTCTCCCCATTATTTGGTGCCATGTTGGCGTCGTTGGCGTTTGGTACGGGCAATGCACTTGCGCAAGCGACCAGCCCGGTGAAACCGACCTATGAAATTCCGGGTGGCAACACCAAAGACAACGACGACGGTCCGCGCGGAATAGCGCTTCAAGACGGCATTTCGCTCTACCCCTCGCTGGCCGTTTCTTACGGGCGCGATAGCAATTTGTTCCTCACGAATCTGGCACCGACCAGTTCCAACAAATCGTCGATTGCGCCAGGCCTCAAATTGCAGGCGAAGGGCAGCAACTCCTTGTTCACCTTCGATTACACGAGCGATTCGGCCAAATACGAATCCAGCCGTGCGGATAACTACAGCGATTATCGTATCGGTGGCCTGGGTGAGTTTTCGGTTGGCAGCCGCGTGGGCCTGCGTCTCGGCGCGGAACACATCAAAGGTCATGATCCGCGCGGTTCCACTGATCGCGGTCTTTCTGCCAAGCCGGATGTGTTCAGCAATGACGGCTTGAATGGCTTATTCGCCTATGGCGGCAATGAGGCAAGTGGCCGTGTCGAATTGGATGCCGGCAGCTACAACAAACGCTACAAAAACAATCGTGCCACCACCAGCGGCAGCGATCGCGACACCACCAATTTCGGCGGTCGTTTCTTCGCGCGTTTTTCGCCGAAGACCTATTTCCTGGTGGAAGCAAGGCAAGACAAATTCGATTACAAGAGCACGACCTCTGTATTTGATAGCAAAGAGCGGCGCTTCTTGGTCGGCGTGACATGGGAAGCGACCGCCGCCACCAGCGGTACCGTGAAGGTCGGTCAAATCCGCAAGGATTTCACCTCAAGCATCATCAAGGATTTCTCCGGCACTGGCTGGGATGCCGTCGTGCAATGGGCGCCGCAGAGCTATTCGCGTCTGGATATGTACACCTCCAAATCTTTCAACGAATCCACCGGTCTGGGTGATTTCATTCTCTCCAAGAACTACGGCATCAACTGGTCGCACGACTGGAATTCGCGCTTCACCACCACGGCAATGGCCAGCCGCAAGAAAGACGATTTCACCAACGGCGCGCGCAACGATACGACTGATTCCTTCGGTGTAAAGGTCAACTACAAATTGCAACGCTGGTTGACCCTCGGCGGCGAGCTCATCAACGCTGATCGCGATTCGAACAATTCCACGTTTAAGTACAAACGCAATATTTATTCACTCACGCTTGGCGCGACGCTCTAAGCTGTCCTCCGCTATAATCTGACTCCGCAAGCATGGCTTGCGGAGTCATTTTTTTTCAAGGTTTGTGATGCGATTGTTTCAACGATTTTCCCACGTTCCAGCCGGCTTGTTCCGAGGGCTGAGCAATGTTGGTGCATGCCTGTTCGCCTCGTTGGCGGTTGCGGCATGGGCGCAATCCTCCACGGGCACTTCCTCCGAGTTTTCCACTTACAAACTCGGCGTAGGCGATGTCATCTCCGTGCAAGTAATCGGCGAAGACGACCTGAAGCGCGAAAAAATTCGCCTCTCCGATGCCGGCACCTTGTCGTTTCCCTACCTCGGTGAAATCCGTGTGCGCGGCATGACGGTCGGCGGCCTGGAAGAATTCATTACCAAAGGGCTCAAGGGCCGCTACCTGCTCAATCCCCAGGTCACGGTCACGATTCACGAATACCGCAATTTTTTCGTCAACGGCCTGGTCGATAAACCCGGCGGATATCCGTATGTTCCCGGCATCACCGTGCGCAAGGCGATCTCAATGGCGGGCGGCTTCAAAGAGCGCGCGTCGAAAGAAAAAATCAATGTTATCCGCGAAGAAGACGTCAAAGGCATTCCGCAACGGGTCACGCTCGAAGCCGTCGTGCAGCCAGGCGATATCATCACCGTTGAAGAAAGCTTTTTCTGATGAATGATCGTGCGATTACGGAAAACGAATTCGCCGCCAGTCGGTCGCTGGCGAATCACGCCGCACCGTTGCCAATCGGTCTCGCGCAAACCCAATTCAGCACCGAGGGCGAGACGCTTGATCTTGTCGAATACTGGCGCTCGATCACCAAGCGCAAATGGAGCATCCTGGGCCTCGTTGTGCTGGTGTGCGTGATCACGCTGCTGGTGGTGATGTCGATGCGCCCCACGTTCCGCTCGACGGCGACGGTTTTGATCGAGCAGGGCAAATCGAAAGTGGTTTCCATCGAGGAGGTCTACAACTCGATGGGCGGCAACCGCGAGTACTACCAGACGCAAGTGGAAATTCTGAAATCGCGCGAGCTCGCCCGCAAGGTGATTGAACGCCTGAAGCTCACCACGCATCCCGATTTCGATCCGCGCCAGCAAGAACCCGGCATGCGCAGCTACTTGTCACCATCGAATTGGTTTGCGGTCAAAGAGCCGCCTACTGAGGATAGCGTCCTCAAGTCCGTCATCAAACAGGTCGGCGATGATTTGCAGATTCAGCCGGTGCGCAACAGCCAATTGGTGCAGATCAGTTTTTCCACCTACGACAAAGAGCTCTCCGCAAAAGTCCCCAATACACTCGCTGAAGTGTTCATCGAAAGCGATCTCGATGCGCGCGTCGCGATGACGCAAAAGGCCGGCTCGTGGCTCTCGGAGCGGATGAGCGAATTGCGCGTGAAGCTCGATGCATCCGAAAAATCATTGCAGGATTACCGCGAGCGTGAACGCATTGTCGATGTCAAAGGTGTGGCGATGTCCGGCGCATCGAAAGCGTTGGAACAAGCCACTACCGATCTCGTCACCGTTCGCACCCGCCGCGCCGAGGCGGAAAGTCTGTTCAATCAGGTGAAGGCGGCGAGGGCGGGTAAGGCGGCGGGCGGCTATGAGTCGATCCCTGCCGTGTTGCGTAACCCAACCGTGCAAAAACTGAAAGAGCTGGAAGCCGAAACCGAGCGCAAGCTCGCCGACGCCTCGAAGCGTTACGGCCCCGAGCATCCGCGCATGCTGCAAGCGAATGCGGAGCTTGCCTCCGCACGCGACAATTCCAAACGCCAGATCGAGAGTGTCGTGGCCGGCGTTGAAAAAGAATACGAAGTCGCGCGCGCCAACGAGCAGGCATTGGAACGCGCGCTCGGCCAAAGCAAATCCGAGATTCAGGGCTTGAACCGGAAAGAGTTTCAATTGGGTGTGCTCGAACGCGAAGCACAAGGCAACAAGCAGCTCTACGATATGTTCGTGACGCGTTTCAAGGAAACCAACGTCGCCAGTGATTTGCAATCCACCGTTGCGCGTGTGGTTGATCCGGCGGCGATTCCAAGTATTGCCTATGCGCCGAAGAAATTGCAGATCGTCAGCATCGCCGCCGCCGTCGCACTGCTGATCGGCATCATGCTCTCGCTGTTGCTCGATCGCATCAGCAATACCATCAATACCGCGTCGGAAATCGAATCGCGCCTCGGCCTGCCGATGCTGGGTTACCTGCAAAAAATGGCGGGATTCGGCAAGAAAAACATGAGCTCAGAGCTCGCATTCTTGAACGACAGCCAATCGCTGTTTTCGGAATCGATCCGCACCATCCGCACCAGCGTGATGATGAGTGCGCTCGATAGTGCCAAGAAAGTCATCGTGGTAACGTCCTCAGTGCCGTCAGAAGGCAAGACTACAGTCTGCTTCAACCTGGCCTGTGCGCTCGCGCAAGTGAATAAATCCGTGCTGCTGGTCGATGGCGATATGCGCCGTCCGAAAATCGGCCGTCTGGTGGGCCGGGAAAAAGGCGCGCCGGGGCTCTCCAACATGGTCTCCGGTGTCGCGCCGATCAGTGAATGCATCGTCAAGCACGAGCAGGGCGGTTTCCATGTGTTGACGGCCGGCTTCATCCCACCCAATCCGCTGGAGTTGATCTCGTCCGCCAAATTCGCCGATGTGCTTGAAAAATTGAAGGAAGCGTTCGATGTCGTGCTGATCGATTCACCGCCGGTCGGGCTGGTGAGCGATGCGCTGGTGTTGACGCAGGTCGCCAACGAAGTCATCTACGTCGTCAAAGCCGATTCCACGCCCTACCAATTGGCCCGCTCGGGTATCAAGCGCCTCGCGATGGTGAATGCGCCGGTGCTCGGCGTGGTGCTCAATCAGCTTGATCTGGAGCGCGCGGAAAAATATTACGGCGAATATAGCGGATACGGCCGGTATAGCGGTTACAAAGGCTACGCCTATGGTTACGGCCAATCCCCCAAAGATAAAGCCGAGAAGGCCTGATACGACGCGTTTGCGGGGGATTGCGGGCCGCTCGTTGGCGGTGATTGGCGCGTTTGCCTTGTTAAGTGTCTGCGTCATCGGCGCGCGCGCGGGAATCGCCGACGTGATTGCCGAGGACGCAATCGCCCGCCAAAGCGCGCTTCAGGGAATTGCCGTGAAAACCGGTGAACCCGCCACGGCGCTCAAGGTAAAAGCGATTCGCGAGGCACTGCTCGATGCTCAGCGTCTGGATGCGGGCAACCCCACTTTGGCCGAACAACTCGGTGAACTGTACGCCCTCGTGGTTCGTGGAGAAGGCGCGAACCAATTCGCGGGCGCGCAATACGATAAAGCCCTTGAGCAATATTCCAGGGCCGTGTTGCTGCGGCCCACGTCGCCCTATTCCTGGGCGAATCTCGCCTGGATCAAATATCAAACCGGTCGGGTGGATGCGGTGTTTTACCGCGCGCTCGAAAACGCGGCCCGCTTAGGCCCGTGGGAACCTGAAGTGCAGTTTACGGTGGTCGATCTTGGCTTCGCCACGTGGGATGAGATGCCGACGCCATTGCAACCGCATATCATCGAGCTCGCAAAAAATACCCAGCGCCGGCACGCGGATAAATTGGCTTCCATTGCAGCAAGGCGAGGCCGATTGGCGCAAGTTTGCAAGTTCGAGAAGCTCGTGAAGTTGCCGGCGTGCGTGGCGCACAGCGCGATAACCACTCCCGATACGGTTAGTTTGTTTCCCGTTCGCCCTGAGCCTGTCGAAGGGCGGGATGTATGACGCCCGTCGACAGGCTCAGGGCGAACGGGGCCATTCAATGACCCGCCAATTTGTCCACCGCGCGTTCCCTTTCGACGCGTTCTTCTTCTGGTCGTGGCTCGTCATCCTTCTTTGGGCACCAATACCACTCGGCAGCAATCGACCGTGGGCATGGTCGCTCTTGCAGGTCGCCGTTTGCGGATTGGCCGCGCTTTGGCTTCTCTGCTACGCGCTCCGCAAAGTCGAGGTCACCGAGCCGTTTCGCCGCGCGAAATGGTTCCTCTGGCTGCTGGCGTTTTGGCTCGCGTATCAGGCCGCATTCATCCTCCCCATGCCGCGTGAATGGTTGGCAATGCTCTCGCCGGAGTCGGTCGCGATGCATGCGCTTACGGATGTCATCGCTGATCCCGCCGCATGGAAAACACTCTCGATCGATCCGCATATCTCCACCGTCTCGTGGTTCAAGAGTCTGCTCTATGTGCTCGCCTTCGCGTTGACCTTGTTGGTGATCGGCAACCGCAGTCGTGCCCGACTATTTGCGTATACGCTCGTCGTATTCGCGCTGGTGCTGTCGGTCTACGGCTTGAGCATGCACCTGATGGAGATTCCGCAAATCTGGTTCGGCACATCGATCCCGCATGCGACGCAGGCGAGTGCGACTTACCCCAATCGCAATCACTTCGCCGGCTTTCTGGAGATGACGCTCGCCATCGGCATCGGCTTGCTGATCGCCGGCCTGCGCGATACCCGCGTGCAAACCTGGAAACAATTTCTTAAGCACCTGCTCGAGTGGATATTCAGTGCCAAGATGCGGCTTCGATTGATGCTCTGCGTGATGGTCATCGCGCTGGTGGCCACGCATTCACGCATGGGCAACACCGCGTTTTTCGCGAGCATGACGATCGCCGGCATCATCGGTATCGCGCTCTCACGCCACGCCACGCGCGGCACCGTTATTCTTTTGGTGAGCCTGATTGCGATCGATCTGTTCATCGTCGGCTCGTGGTTCGGCGTCGAAAAACTCGCCAACCGGATCGAGCAGACCACCCTCATGCAAAAAGGTGACGACATGACCGATTCCGTCGAATCGCGTGCCGAACCCGCCGCCTATGGACTCAATCTGATCAAAGATTATCCGATCGTCGGCAGCGGCCCCGGCAGTTGGTACGTCGCGTTCCCGCGCTATCGCGGCGGCGATCTCGCCAACTTTTTCGATTACGCACACAACGATTACGCACAATTCACCGCCGAGAGCGGCACCATCGGCGCGGTCTTGCTTGTTGCGATGGTTATGTGGTCACTGGTGGCGGCGCTGCGTGCGCAATATCGGCGGCGTGATCCCTTGATGCGCGGCCTGTCATTCGCCTCGATCATGGGTGTCACCGCGATCCTGATTCACTCCAGCGTCGATTTCAATCTGCAAATCCCGGCGAACGCGATGCTGTTCATGGTGCTGCTGGCATTCGGCTGGATCTCGTTGTACCTGGACCGGCGAAGCTGAGTTTATTTCCCCGACGGCGTGGGTGGTCGCGTTGCCGCTGACGCGCGCATGCGTTGCAAGTCCAGGAGATACGCGACCAATCCGCGGCAACCATCCTCAATTAAATCCAGCGCATGCTCGAATTCCCGCGCCGAGCCCTGGTACGGATCGGGCACTTCACTCACCGCATCAATGCTGCCGTAGTCGAGCAACAATTCGATCTTTTGCGAAAGCCGTGTCGGGCACATGGATTTCAAATTCCGGACATTGTCTCCATCCATTGCGAGTATGAAATCGTAGTAATCGAAATCGCCGGGATTGATCAGCCGGGAGCGCAAATGATCGAGCTCATAACCGCGCGCCGCTGCATGCTTGATGGCGCGCGCGTCCGGTGCGGCGCCCACATGAAAATCGTGCGTCCCGGCGGAGTCTATTTCCAATTCGCCCGCCAACGGCGTATCAGCAGCCAACTTGCGAAATACCCCCTCCGCCGTGGGAGAGCGGCAAATGTTGGCGGTACAGACAAACAGCAGTTTCATCGTGAAGCCAATCTGATTGAGGAATTCAACATGCCCTATGTGCCGGCCGCAACCGTAGGCCCTTGCGCGCCGCGAAACGCCCGCGACATATGCAAGTGATAGCCGACAAACAGCCCGACAAAGCCAATGAACATCACCGGCTCCGGCACATTCAATTTCCACCCGGCCACGCCGACAATCGCGCAACTTATATTCGCCGCCGCACTCGTCATTGTCGCCTGGCCGACGCTTAATCCCCGCCCGAGCAAATAGTGATGCCAGTGACAACGGTCAGCCGCGAACATGCTGCCTCCCGCGCGCTTGCGACGGATCATCAGCGAGACACAATCGCAGAGCGGAATGACCACCACCCACAGCGCACAAATAGCGGGAAACGTGCGTTCCGCACCTTGGGTGAGATCGACTGCGAACATGGCGATGAAGAAGCCCAACATCATGCTGCCCGAATCGCCGAGAAAGGTACGCGCTCGCGTAAGCCACGGCGAACGCGCATTGAACGCGAGGAACGCAGCCGTGCCGCCCGACAGTGCCAGCAACATTTTGTATTGATCCCACAGCGCGGATTCGCGCGCGACATATGCGTAGGCGGTGAAGGCCGTCAGGCCGATGAATCCGGCGTGGCCGTCAATGCCATCGGCCATATTCACAGCGTTGACCACACCAATTACGGCGAATGCGGTGAACGCCGGCGCAAAAATCCACATGCCGATCGGGCCGAATCCAATCAGGTTCCCGACGGTCAGCAATTTCACGTTCGCAAAATAAAACATCACCATTGTCGCGCACGCCTGCGCCACAAATTTTGGCAGTGGCGAAAGGTCGTGAAGGTCATCCAGAACGCCAATGACGAGCAATATCAGCATGGCCAGTACCCAGGCCCACCACGACTGCACGTTCAGAAATGGCAGCACGAAAATAAACGCAACCGCGATCGACAAACCGCCGACAACCGGTGTTGCACCAACGTGATCCTTGCGGCCACCGGGATGATCCAGCAACTTCAGTGCAGGGGCGAAATGAATCAACACCCAAAGCACCAGCAAGGTTGCCGCAAAGGCGGCCAAGGTGATTGAAAGGCTGATCATTTGGGCGCTTGCGCACGCCCATACACGTCCTGAAAGCGCACGATATCGTCTTCACCCAGGTACTCGCCACTCTGCACTTCAATCATCACCAACCGCAGTACACCTGGGTTTTCCAGCCGGTGTCTATGACCGGCGGGAATGTAAGTCGATTCATTGGTACCCAGCAAAAAATCCTTCTCGCCATTGACCACTTTGGCCATACCGCTGACGACAATCCAGTGTTCATTGCGGTGGTGGTGCATTTGCAGCGATAGCGACGCGCCGGGTTTGACTTCGATGCGCTTGATCTTGAAGCTCGCACCTTCTTCCAGCACTGTGTAAGTGCCCCACGGCCGATGCACGGTGCGTGGCAATTTGTAGCTTTCATGGCCTTTGGCTTTCAGCCCCGCGTAGATGTGCTTCACGTCCTGCGCGCGGTCGCGGTTCGCGACCAGCAATGCATCCGGGGTATCGATGATGATCAAATTCTTGACACCGACCGCACCCACCATCCGCCCCGCAGATTGGATGTAATTGTCGGTGGAATCGTGCAGCATGGCTTCGCCCTGAATGCGATTGCCGTCGGCATCGGCGGGGGAGAGATCACCCACCGCACTCCACGATCCGATGTCGCTCCAGCCGATCTTGCAGGGCACCACCGCCACCACTTTCGATTTTTCCATGACGGCGTAGTCGATCGAAATATCCGGCACCTTGGCGAACGTGTCGGCGTGCAATTCCAGTTGCGTCACGGCACCCGCCTGTGCGGCACCTTGCGCAACGGTCTGCGCGACGCGCGACTGTGCGACACACGTCTCTGTCGCTTTCAACACGTCCGGGCTATGCAGCGCGAGTTCGCGCAACATGCTGCCTGCGCTGAAACAGAACATCCCGGAATTCCAAAGGTAATCGCCGGACGCAACGTACGACTTCGCGGTGTCGAGCGAAGGCTTTTCGACAAATCGCACGACACGATTCCCGTCCGCCTGAATATAGCCATAGCCGGTCTCGGGAGATTCCGGTGTGATGCCGAATGTCACCAGGCTGCCGGCGGCGGCCAATTCCGCAGCGCGTGCAACCGCCGCCGCAAAGGAAGCCTGATCGGCAATCAAATGGTCGGCTGGCAGCACCAGCAAAATCGCGTCCTCGCCGTGCGTCTTTGCAACGTGAATCGCGGCAGCAGCGATCGCGGGCGCGGTATTGCGGCCAAACGGTTCAAGAATGTAGGACGTCGGCATTGATGCCGCGTTGACTTCGCGATACTCATCCTCGGTCTTGAAAAATAGTTCGCGATTGGTGACGGTGATCACCTCAGAAGCACCCGGCAACGTAGCGCCGCGCAGAAACGCCTTTTGCAACAGGCTTTGACCATCGGCCAGCCGGATGAACGGCTTCGGGTGCGTTTCGCGCGAAACCGGCCACAGCCGCGAACCGGCACCGCCGCAAAGAATGGTGGGTATCAAAATCATTTTCGGATGTACCTTTTTCATGAGAGCGGTGGGGGGGCGATCCGCCGCGACAGGACAAATCTTACTATGCGGGGCCACGATTGTCCGGGGTGCAACGTACTGACTTCACGCCACAACGAAAGAAATGATGCAATCCGCCCGGCGACGGTTTGGTATAATCACCGACTGAATCAAGCCACGCGAAGTGCAAGCGCGCGGCATTCGTCTCAACGGTGGTTGTAGCTCAGCGGTAGAGTCCTGGATTGTGATTCCAGTTGTCGTGGGTTCGAACCCCATCAGCCACCCCAGAATTGAAAAAGCCACCCTTGCGGTGGCTTTTTTATTTTGATATTGCCATTTACGCGGTCATCCCGGCGCACGCCCGATCCTTCCCCCGCGTAGGCGGGGGCCCAATTTTGGCTTGGCAAAAGGGAACCGCTTGGATCGCCGCCTACGCGGGGAAAGGGGGCGTAATTACTCCATTCAATCGTCGTATCAATAGGAGTAACTTTTTGGCAATATCCAAGCACTGGCGCGCCGTTCCACACGTTTTGCCTCGAAAACCCGCGCCGATTGGCGATCTACGTTTTTGGTTCGGCAACGAAACCAGTCGCCAAATTCCCCGCCATCACGCGCGCTTTTTCATCAATTGTTCCTGCTCGCGCTTCCAGTCCTTTTCTTTTTCGACGTCGCGTTTGTCGTGCTGTTTCTTGCCTTTGGCGAGGCCGACTTCCAGCTTGATGCGTCCGCGAGTGTAATGCAAGTCGAGCGGAACGAGGGTATAGCCGGCGCGCTCGACCTTGCCGATCAGCTTGCGGATTTCTTCGGAATGAAGCAGCAGCTTGCGC
>JANPBQ010000033.1:0-13690 GCA_031430555.1 Betaproteobacteria bacterium | reverse complement strand
TTTATCCCGGACACCGGGACCCGGAATTCGAATCGTGGCGGCTGGATTTCCTGAAGGCGCTCGAAGAGTTTTCGTGGGCCGAGGGCAGCAACTTGTTCGTCGAGTGGCGATTCGCGGAATATGACCGAACGCAATACGCGGCGCTGGCCAGCGACCCGGTCTGGGCGGGAGTCGACGTGCTTGTGACGGGCGGAACACCGCTGACACATGTCTTGAGGCAAGCGATGCCGACCATTGCCATCGTTACGGGCGTTGGCGATCCGGTGGGCAGTGGATTCGCCATCAGCCTCGACAATCCGGGCTCCAACGTCACCGGTTTGACCTGGGCATTGCGCGAGAAGGCGCGCAAGCAAATCGGCCTGCTCGTCGAAATGGTGCCGACTGTTCGGACCCTGCTGGTCCTCAGGTCGCAGCGATACGGCGACATTTCAGAACTAAATGCCTGCCTGGTGGAAGTGTCGGGCGAGCATGGACTGACCACTGAAATCCGAACGGCGGAATCCTTTGCCGAGATCGAGTCCGCGCTTGAGAGCTTCGCCGGAACCTTGACTTGCGCCGCCCTCATTTATGCAAATGGCGCATTTCAGTTCGACGAATCGACGATGGCGCGTGTCGCGATTCGTCATGGCATCGTAGCCATCGGCGATGCGCGTCCCGCTGCTGAGGCGGGGTGTCTCATGAGCTACGGCACGCACCATGCCAGCCAGGCACGGTCCTTCGCGTCCTTTGTCGATCGGATACTGCGCGGCGAGCGCCCGGCACAAATGCCGTTCGAGCTTCCCGCACATTCGGAGTTCATCGTCAATCGGTCAACGGCCGCCTCGCTTGGGCTTGCGCTCTCGCCTGACCTTCTGCATCGTGCCGATGGGGTCATCGGGTAATGGCCGGGCTCAAGTCAACCAATTCGTTCGGCGTCTATTGTTCCGCGAAACAATTGTCGCCGACCCTTTTAACCACTTATGACTCCGTAAACTGATAACTGTGGCGCGCGGCCTCGCGCGCGCAGAAATTTTGAAATCAAGGAACATCGGCGCTTAAGATAGTGCAATGGACGCATGCTCCTATAACTACTTGTAGATGACGAGTGTAAACTCGGTCGGTCGCAGACAACAACAATAGTGGGAGGCGCGAATGACCGTACCCTTGCCTGCCGGCGTGGCCATCGCCGCTGCCTGTGCCCTGCTGTTCCATACTTCGATGTCGCTGCCAAAGTGGTCGCGGTGGGTGGCAATACTGATCTTGGCGTGTATCGCCCTCGTCGCGCCGATGCTGGTGCCGGGAGGGCACTCCGTGGGCCGCTTCCTGAGCGCGGTGTTCGCCATGATGATGGTCTTCAAGATGATCGAGCTCTGCCGTCTCCGTGCCGCCGGTCTGCGCCTGACCTGGAGTCAGCACTGGCGCTTCGTGGCCAACGTCTGTTCTCTGTCCTGGCGCACCACCGCTCGCGCCCCGCACCCACCAGCGGGGCGCAGTTCGCGGCAACTGATGCTTGGCCTGGCGAGTGTGCTGGGCGCCGTGCTGGCGATGTCCGCCGTGTATAAGCTGGAGCTCGCGTATTGGCTGGAACATTGCCTGATCGCGACAGCCCTCTTGGCGTTCGTCATCTTCGAACTCGAGATTTTTGTGGCGATCACGCGCCTCCTGGGTGGCCCGATCATCGATGCCAACGACCGCCCGTGGCTTGCCGTCACTCCCGCAGATTTCTGGCGGCGATATAACCGTCTCATCGGCGGGTTCCTGCACGACAACGTGTTCCGCCCCGCCGACGGGAAGCACCATCCGGAACGCGCGACATTGCTGGCTTTCGCCGCCTCGGGCCTGATGCACGAGTATGTGTTCTGGATCGCCATCGAACGTTCGGCCGGCCTGCAGATGCTGTTCTTCATGGTGCAGGGCATCGGCGTGGTGCTGACCGCACGCATCAAGCCGCGCGGCGCGCAGGCTGCGGCGTGGCGGATCGGCACATGGGGATTCATGCTGCTCACGTCGGTCGTTTTTTTCGCGAGCTTTCACCACATGTTCCCGATCTATCGCAACGGACTACCGGCATGGCTGGCGGGGTGGTGAGGATTAAAGGGGCGCTTGATATTTCCTAAGTGCTTGGACGATGCCTTCCTCAAGAAGACTTGGAACAATTAAACAAAATGGGCCAAACAAAAGGGTCATCAGAACAACAAAGGGGCCGCAGTCGAAAGAGCCGTGACAATCGGTAGGCCGGATTCGGCCAAGTCCTGTCATTCGGCCATAGGCCTCATTGTTCGCGTCCCAAGCAGAAAGCGCAATTCAAGAACACCGAGCAGAATGGGACAATTCCTGCCGGAGCGCATGAGGTGTGCGTTCCTGCGACAAGAGTAGATTGTAGTTGTGCAGCGCAACTGGGATAACACTTGGCTGCGTCTCTCACTGGGCCAATCATGAAAACGCAGACAAAGGTATTTCCACTTAAGCACCTCATCGTGATGACCGCGGATGGGAAACTGGATCGCGTGGCGTCGAAAGTAGCCCTGAATGCACTTGTCGCCGCCCCCGGGTTTGAAGCGAGCTATGAGGTATTGCTGGATCTCAGGGACATCAACTGTTCGTTGTCGGTAACCGACATATATGAACTTGCCGCGCATATGGCCTATCCGGATGCGGCACTACCCACCCGACAGAAGATTGCGGTGCTGATCGATAGTCACTCGCCAGGCCATCTCGCATTACACCATGCCCAATTTCTCGAGTTGGCCGCCGGCAACAGGGGAATCAAAATCCACGCATTTGATGACTATGATCGGGCTGATGAGTGGCTGAATGCCGAATTGCCAACGGATCCAAAAGAACCCGCTTAGGCGAAACTTTGTAGCCGCCAATGGGCAGATGGTCAATATAAGCGCGATACTCCCCGGGGGCGAGCAAAGCGCAGATTCGGCGAGGGTGGAACAAGCTCCTCCGGATGTGCAGGATTTGTTCGCGTTTTCAGGCGTCGTATTCGAATCACTGCTGCGCTCGGACTCGTCGACGGAACGGCGTGCTTAAAGCACGAACTCATTCAATGAGTGTCCGGTATAGAGAAACCTGAGAGACCGCTGAGGGTCGAAAGCAGACACTCAGCAAAAACTAGGCTGAACCTACGTGCAGCGCAAAGCCGCAGCTATCATGTCACGCTTTGTTACTTCAACTAAGCGACAAACCCCCGCCCCACCCAATCTCGATCCTCCCGAATCGCCACCTTCGCCCGATCATGCTCCGCCTGATCCAGAAAATCCGTCTCGCGGCAGCGATACTCAAGCGTTGCCAGCGACAAGATCGATGCCCGCAGGCCTTCGCGAATCCAGCGGCGATCGCGCGCTTCGCCGCGCGCATATTTTGAAATCGCGGCGTCGTTCGGCTCCAAAAAACTAGCCTTCACGCCATCTTGCAATTGAAGCGCGATGAGTCGATCCTGCCAGCCTGACGGCAACGTTGGCAGGTTTGGCGAAATGGCGTCGAAATAATAGCCATGCTCCCGCTCGAATGCCGAGCCTTGACCCCACGCTTTGGTGAGTGTCTCCGCGCGACCGGGATCAAGGCGAGGATAGGCATCGAGGTCGTTCGACAGGATCATGCCTGCCGGAATGTCTTGCCCCAGCATTATGCCGACAACCGAAATGCTGCCCATGACGACAAAATCGTCAATGCCGCTTACGGCCTTGATGGCACCGAGCAAGCGATCTACCTGTGCCAGATTCAACGCGCTGCCTTCGCGCTATCCCCGCGATGGGCGAATAGCGCGCTTGCGAATGGTGTGTTCTGAAGCAAGGCACTGGACCAGCGTTCGTCGATCGCGCCAAGCGATTTGCCGACTTCCCTGACCGAGCCGCTAAGCAATTTCTCCCATGACTTTATATAAAAGGGGCTACAAGATTTGTTTACCCGCCACAGGCGCACGGTCTTCTTCGCCTCATCGATCAGCGGCTTCCCCGCTGCCGCATTGCCGAGCATCAATACAGCAAGCCGAAGGTGCTCTTCTTTGACTAATTGGACTTTGGCGTCGTGCTCCATCCGCGCCATACGGCGAACCGCGCGCACGGATTGCGGATCGGAAAGAACGACATCTGCGCCCAGCACGTGAGCGATTGCCATGATCTTTGAAAGGCTGGCACCCTTTCCGGATTCAATGTGCAAAAGCGTCGAGCGGCCGACCTTCGCGGCGGACGCGACCTCTTCCTGCGAGCGTTTGCCGGATTCGCGCGCCGTGCGCAGATCTTGGCCGAGACGATTGATGGCCTGTTTCATACTGTATCGAATTTCACTCATGTATCAAATTATACACATTCTGAATATGCCCGCAATCAGCGCCTACTTGCGTCTGCGAGCCTTCACCATGACTACCGTCACGACAAACGCGCCGACGACACAGTAAACTCAAGTCTCACAGTCGTAAAAGCGGAACCCATGAGTGTGGCCAAAAACGCCGTCATCATTTCTGGCGGGATTCACTTCAGCGCCGCACTTTTCAGTCGAGTCAACATAAATTCATGATCAACAAAATCACCGCCTCCATCGCTGAGGCACTCGCCGATATCAACGACGGCTCGACCGTGATGATCGGTGGCTTTGGCGGCGCAGGGCAGCCGGGCGAATTGATCGATGGCCTCATCGCGCAAGGCGCGCGCGATCTCGTCATCGTCAACAACAATGCCGGCAATGGTGAGGCGGGCTTGGCCGCCTTGCTTAAAGCCGGACAGGTGCGAAAAATCATCTGTTCGTTTCCGCGCCAAGTCGATTCGCATATTTTCGATGGCCTGTATCGCAGCGGAAAGCTGGAATTGGAGTTGGTGCCGCAAGGCAACTTGGCGGAGCGCATCCGTGCAGCAGGCGCCGGCATCGGCGCGTTCTTTTCGCCGACCGGCCATGGCACCGATCTCGCCAAGGGCAAGGAAACCCGCGAAATCAATGGTCGCATGTACGTTCTGGAAATGCCGATTCACGCCGATGTTGCGTTGATCAAAGCCGAAAAGGGCGATCGCTGGGGCAATCTGGTTTATCGCAAAGCGGCGCGCAATTTCGGGCCGATCATGGCGAGTGCGGCGAGGCTCACCATTGCATCGGTGCACGAAGTCGTCGAACTTGGGGCGCTCGATCCGGAGAGCATCGTCACACCAGGAATATTCGTGCAGCGTGTCGTGAAGATTCCGCGCATCACGACGGCAGCGGCGGGTTTCAAGCAGGTGGCGGCATGAGCTCATTGACTAAATGGAACCGCGACCAAATGGCCGCGCGCGTCGCCAAAGATATTCCCGAAGGTGCCTACGTGAATCTCGGCATCGGCCTGCCGACGCTGGTGGCGAATCACCTGCCGAAAGACCGCGAAGTATTTTTGCACAGCGAGAACGGCATTCTTGGCATGGGGCCGGCACCCGCGCCCGGTGAGGAAGATTACGACCTCATCAATGCCGGAAAACAGCCGGTGACGCTGCTTCACGGTGGTTCGTTTTTTCATCATGCGGATTCGTTCGGCATGATGCGCGGCGGGCATCTGGATATCTGCGTGCTGGGCGCGTTTCAGGTGTCGATCACGGGTGATTTGGCCAATTGGCACACCGGAGGCGCGGACGCGATTCCCGCCGTGGGCGGCGCCATGGATCTCGCGATTGGCGCCAAAAAAACCTACGTGATGATGGAGTTGCTCACCAAGAGCGGGGAAAGCAAACTCGTGAAGACTTGCACCTATCCGCTGACGGGAATTGCTTGCGTGAGCCGGATATATTCGGATTTGGCAGTAATTAATATTACGGCGCAGGGGTTGCGGGTGGTGGATTTGGTTGATGGTTTGGCGATATCAGAATTGCAGAAAATGTGTGGGGTCGCGATGGCTCTCGACCCCGCGCAATAGTCGGCACGTAATATGACTCATGCGATTTTCTTGTTTACACGGAGTCAAGTGGCGTTTACTTTGCTTGTCTCCCCGGCGAAGACCGGGGCCTAATTTGAATTGCGCGCCGACAATTACGAACCTTGGGCCCCGGCCCGGCGCAACCCTTGTGGTTGTTCGCCGGGGAGACATTTGACACTGTTGCGCCTCAAAATCCCATTCTCTGTACTGGTCATCCAAGAAGCGTTTAAGTAAATTCCATTCGACCCTGAATATTTCTCAGTTCCGGTCATTCCCGCGAACAACATGATGCCTATGAATAACGCCTACATTTGCGACGCAATCCGCACCCCCTTCGGCCGCTACGGCGGCGCGCTTTCCGGCATCCGCGCGGATGACCTCGCCGCACTTTCCATCAAGGCGTTGATCGACCGAAATTCCAAAATCGATTGGGCCGCGGTGGACGACGTGATCATGGGCTGCGCAAATCAGGCGGGCGAAGACAATCGCAACGTGGCGCGCATGGCGCTGCTGCTGGCGGGATTGCCAAAGGAAATCGGCGGCAGCACCGTGAATCGTCTCTGCGGTTCCGGCATGGATGCCGTCGGCACGGCGGCGCGCGCGATCAAATCGGGCGAATCCCAATTGATGATTGCGGGCGGCGTCGAAAGCATGAGCCGCGCACCGTTTGTGATGCCGAAGGCCGATGCCGCTTTTTCACGAACCAACGCAATCTATGACACCACCATCGGCTGGCGTTTCATTAATCCGAAAATGAAAGCGATGTTCGGCGTCGATCAGATGCCCGAGACGGCCGAGAACGTCGCGGAAGAGTTCAACATTTCGCGTGCGGATCAGGATGCGTTTGCTTTGCGCAGCCAGCAGCGCGCATTGGCGGCGCAGGCGGCGGGGCATTTCGACAACGAAATTGTGCCGGTGTCGTTGCCGCAAAAAAAAGGCGATGCGATCATCGTCAGCAATGATGAACATCCGCGTGAAACCTCAATGGAGTCGCTGGCGAAATTAAAGCCCATCGTTCGTGAATCCGGCACCGTCACCGCTGGCAATGCCTCGGGCGTGAACGATGGCTCGTGCGCGTTACTGATCGCAAATGAAGCGAGCGCAGCGAAATTCGGCCTGACACCCATGGCGCGCATTGTGGCCATGTCCACTGCCGGCCTCGCGCCGCGCATCATGGGCATGGGGCCCGCGCCCGCGACCCGAAAGGTGTTGGCATTGGCGGGATTGACGCTCGATCAAATGGACGTGATCGAATTGAACGAAGCCTTCGCTGCGCAAGGTCTGGCTGTCATGCGCGACCTCGGACTCAAAGACGATGCCGCACACGTCAACCCCAATGGCGGCGCGATTGCGCTCGGCCATCCGCTCGGCGCTTCGGGTGCGCGATTGATCACGACGGCGACCTATGAATTGCATCGCCGCAACGGTCGCTACGCGCTTTGCACTATGTGCATCGGCGTCGGTCAGGGCATCGCAGTCATCATTGAACGCGTATGATATTCACAAGAATATATAAGGAGATTTCATCTTGAAAAAAATATTCGCCGTACTCATCGTCGCGTTGGTGTCGCCATTGGCGGCGGCGCAGCAAGCAAACGCCCCCTCCCCCGAGCGCGGCCAAAAGCTCTACACAAAAAACATGTGCCACACCTGCCACGGCACAGTGGGCAACGGCGGCGAACGCACGAGTGGCCCGCAAATCGCGCCCAATGTGTGGCCGATCGACGCGATGAAAACGCAATTGCGCAATCCCCGCCAGGATATGCCGCGCTACGATGTGAAATTCGTCTCGGACGCCGATCTCGCCGACATCCATGCATGGTTGTCGACGATAAAGGCCGGTCCGAAGGCGAAGGATATTCCGCTACTCGCGGGGATGTGATTTCCGGCACCGCCGAAAATCACCTGTCATCCTGAGCAACGCGAAGGATCTTGTCGCGACGAGATCCTTCGCGTTGCTCAGGATGACAAATTGTCGTTTTCGGATGGAAACACGGCTGTAGTTTGACCAAATCGCGCCGCCGCCCTCGCCTTCGCGCGCGCCGCTTCAATTTCACGATCGCGCGGATCGGCAGTGGTCACCAGCGAATCAATGAGCCGTCGCGCGGACGCGGCAACTTCATCGACCGCGCGTTCAAATGCCGGCGCGTTCGTTTTGGAGGGCACGCTGAAGCCGCTCAGTTTCCTGACGAATTGCAGCGATGCATCGCGAATTTCCGCATCGGTGGCGGGCGGTTGGAAGTTGAAAAGTGTCCTGATGTTTCTGCACATATTGCCTCCGATGCATCGTGTGCGTCGATTTTAACGAAGTCAGCTGAGGCCACTACCGTGCCTGACACACCACATCCAGCAATGCCGGTGCGCCACTTTTCACCACCGCCACCGCGCGTTTCAACGCCGCCGCGAGCATTGCAGGATCGGTGATCGGCCCCTCGCCCCACACGCCGTGTGCTTGTGCCAGTTTGGCGAAGTCGATGTTCGGGTCGGTGATGACGTTACCGATGTCCGCCTGATCGGGTCGCCGATCGTGCATGGCGGCCATGCGCTGAAGATGCATCACCTCCTGATGGTAGGCGCGGTTGTTGTGCATTACGAACAGCAGCGGAATCTTGTGATGCGCGGCCGTCCACAACACACCCGGCGCGTACATCAAATCGCCGTCGGGTTGGAACGTGACCGTGAAGCGGCCGAGATCGCGGTTTGCGAGCGCAGCCCCGACGGCGGCAGGCGCGCCATAGCCCACGCCCTGCCCGCCCGAATTTCCAAGCATTTGATAGTGTTCCGTCGTAGGCCACAGCCGCCGCGCCCAACTGATGCGGTCGCTCACCGCGAGCGACCAATTTTCGCCCTTGATCGCGTTCCATGTTTCCATCGCCATGCGCGCCGTGCTGATAGGACTCAAGTCCCAGCCGATGGCGGCAGCTTCTTTGGCGCTGTCAATCAATTTCAAATGCGCCTCGCGCATTTTCGGCGCACGCGCGTCGATCGCGATTTTGCGATCCGGCGTCATCGCGCGCTTCACGGCTTCAGTCAACGCCGGTAGTGTCGCCTCGACATCACCGACAATCGGCATATCGACCGGCATGAAACGCTGGAAATCCTGATAATTGGAGCGGATATAGACGTCGCTCATCGAGATGCTGATGATCTTCACATCCGCTTTCGAAATGCGCCGATATTCCTTGTGCGGGTCACTCACCGAATTGAAATTGCCCCACGGGTCAAAGACTTCCAGCATCAACACCACGTCGGCATCGCGCACCAGCGCGCGCCGCGCATCGCTGTGGCAGAGATAGTGGCGGCTCGGAAAATTCATCCGCCCGCCGAGATCGACGACCGGCACATTCAACGCCTCCGCGAGCGCCACCAGCCGCTTGACGCCCTCCTGCGTGCGCGCGGCACGGTCGGCGAGGATCACCGGCGACTTCGCATTGACCAATAGATTGGCGGCCTCTGCAAGGGCACCCGCGTCGCCTTGCGAGGGGATCGCGTGAACCAGTTTGGGAATGCGCAGCGCCGCTTCGTCCTCGATATGGTCTTCCTGCAAATCGATGTCGGCCATGACCAGCGTCGGCTCCATTGGCGTGGTGGTCGCGATTTTGTAGGCGCGCACCGTTGATTCGGCGAAATGCTGCAAAGACGCGGGATTGTCGTCCCACTTGACAAAATCGCGCACGATCGCGGCGGCGTCCTGCACCGAGTGTGACCATTCCGTGCCGGGGCGGCGCTTGTCGGCATCCATCCCGTTGCCGGCGAACATGATAAGCGGCACGCGGTCGCACCAAGCGTTGTAAATGGCCATCGACGCGTGCTGCAGACCGACCGTGCCGTGAACATAAACGGCCATCGGTTTGCCGGCCGCTTTCGCATAGCCGTGCGCCATCGCGACCGATGATTCCTCGTGCAGGCAGGTGATGAATTCGGGCTTCTTGTTGCCGCCGTAATTGACGGTCGATTCGTGCAGGCTGCGAAAACTCGATCCCGGATTACTCGCGGCGTAGTCGATGTTCAAGGTCTTGATGACATCGACCATGAAATCCGAACCGGGGCGCGGAATGGTGCGTTCGCCGCGCGGTTTCTTTTCTTTAACGTGAGCGGTGCCAATCATCTTTCCAGCTTTTCCGTCCGCCGGGGCATCCGCAGCGGTGGCGTGACCGGCGACGGACGCGGCACCTGCCGCCGCAACAGCGGATTTCAGAAAAGAGCGCCGGTCAAGGCTGTCCCTGGATTCGGGCGAGGCGTCTGTCGCTTTTTGTGCGCCACCAATCGGCTCATTTGACTTGACATTGTTTTCCACTATTTTCTCCTCGTTGCAATCTTGATGTGCGCAATTTTATTGACCAACTGTTCATTGGGCACAATTGGCTTGCTGCATTGATACTTGAACATATGCAATTTCACGTCCCGCAATTTGCGGAGCACTACCGCCCTAAAAAAGGAGGAAATGCTCCGCAGATGAAGAGTCGGAAAATTGCAATACGAACCCGAAAACAAACCGCTAATCCGCTTTCACGCCTGTCACCCGAATTACCTCGGCCCACTTGGACATTTCAGACTTGATCAGCGCACCGAATACCGCTGGAGTCGATAGCTGCAATTCCACGCCCATCTCTTCAAGTTTCTTTCTCACGTCCGGCAGCTGCGCGGCGTAAATGATCTCTCGATTCAGCTTGGCGATGATTGCCTCCGGCGTGCCAGTGGGCGCCAGTACGCCGTACCAGGTGGAAATCTCGAAACCGGGCAGCGTTTCGGCAACGGTTGGGACATCGGGCGCCAGCGGCGAGCGTTTCAGGCTGGTCACCCCCAGCGCGCGCAACTGGCCGCTCTTGATATGCGCGAGCGTCGAGGGCATCGCGTTGAACATCATCTGCACCTGTCCGCCGAGCAAATCGTTCATGCCGGGCGCGCTGCCTTTGTAGGGCACCAGCAAGACATCGGTCTTGGCCATGCTGTTGAACATCGCGGCGGCCAGATGTTGGGTGGTCGCGCTGCCGAGCGTTGCGGCGGAAAGTGCCGTGGGTTTCGCGCGCGCGAAGGCGATCAAGTCGGTGATCGACTTGGCGGGAACGGCAGGATGCACCACCAACACATTTGGCACCGCGCCGACCACCGTCACCGGCGTCAAGTCCTTGAGCGTGTCGTAGGGCAAATTGGCATACAGCGATGGCGCCATCACGAATGGCGGCGACACCAGCACGATGGTGTATCCGTCTGCCGGCGACTTCGCCGCCGCCGCCGTGCCGATGGTGCCGCCGGCACCGGCACGGTTATCGACGTTCACCGCCTGGCCCATTGATTCGCTCATTTTTTGCGCGAGCAGGCGGGCGATGATGTCGTTGCCGCCGCCCGGGGGATAAGTGACAATGAAACGAATCGACTTATTGGGATAGGCGTCCTTCGCGGGAGCGGTTTGGGCACCCGATGATGGCGAGCCGAGCGAGATGGATGCGATGAAAGCAAGGAGTAAATTGTGCGTGTGTTTCATTCAAGGTTTCTGGTGAATTGCTGCGTTGAATGGTGCCGGATTGGAGCGGCCTAGTTTAGCCAAATTCCGCGTGGCGGGTTACCGTGCCACATAGCGGAAAGTCCGATTGACGCGTATCGTTGGTGCGGAATACGATGACGCAGACAATTCAATTCTGGGCGGGCAAGCCGAGCGCCACACGTAGAAAGCCGGAATCATGCTCCCATCGGTTGCAAATGCAGCAAACGCCCCTCACTTGGCCGTGCGCAAGCTGGCACCTTGCATCGGCGCGGAAATCACCGGCATTGATTTATCCGCGCCCATCGACGACGACACGTTCAGGAAGATCGAACGCGAATGGCACGAACACGCCGTGCTGCTGTTCCGCGATCAAGACCTCGATGACATGCAACAAGTTCGATTCGCCGAACGCTTCGGCCCGCTCGCGCATACCTTAAAGCAATACGAAGGCACCGCACATCCCGCCATCATGTATGTCACCAATGAACGCAAGGATGGAAAATATATCGGCGCGCTGCCGGATGGCGAAATGTTTTTTCACTCCGACATGTGTTATCTCGAACAGCCCTGCATGGCCGCCTTGCTGCATGCGATCGCCATTCCACCGGAGGGCGGCAACACGGTATTTGCCAGCATGGTCGCGGCCTATGAATCGCTGCCGGTCGATCTCAAGTCCGCGCTCGAAGGCCGCATGGCGATGCACAGCTATGAGCCCGGCTACGGCGCCAGTAATGTCGTGGCGCGCATCGATACACCGCCGACCGACACCACCCGCACTTACGCACACCCGATATTTCGTACCCATCCGGCGACCCGGAAAAAATCGATTTATGTGAATCGATTGATGACTGAATGCATTGTTGGGATGCCGCGCGCGGAAAGTGATGCGTTGTTGACCCGCGTTTTCGATCATCAGGAGCAAGTGGAATTCCAGTACGAACACCGCTGGCGCTTGGGCGATGTACTGATCTGGGACAATCGCAGCACACTGCATGCGCGGCGTCATTTCGACGACGGCCATCTGCGGAAGCTGCGACGCGTGACGGTGAAGGGCGAGAAACCGTACTAATTGAGGCGACACAATTGACACCGTGTGCTGCACGAAAATGGTAGGTCAGGTTGCCGAAGGCTACCTGACAACACGGTGGGCACCAATACGTCGGGTAGCCTTCGGCAACCCAACCTACTAACTTAGGAATCCCTGTGCATTCAGCGTCACCCATCCCCACCAATGTCGATTCGCGTCAGCCAACACCCGAACCGTTCTACCTTCCCGTTGCCGACGAAATCACGCTCTTCGAGGCGGCACACCGCGAGCGGATGCCAGTGCTCCTCAAAGGCCCAACCGGATGCGGCAAAACCCGCTTCGTCGAATACATGTCTTGGCATCTCGCGCGCAAGGCTGGGGTGTCGACCGCTTTTTCATTGACCACCGTGAGTTGCCATGAAGACCTGACCGCGACCGATCTGGTGGGGCGCTATCTGCTCTCCGCCGAGGGCACGCATTGGATCGACGGGCCGTTGACGCGCGCGGTCCAGCAAGGCGGTATTTGCTATCTCGATGAAATCGTCGAAGCACGCAAGGACACGATTGTGGTCATCCATTCGTTGACCGATCATCGCCGCCTGCTGCCGATCGAGAAAAAGGGTGAGATTTTAAAGGCGCATGAAGATTTCTTTCTCGTCGTTTCCTACAACCCCGGCTATCAATCCAGCATCAAGGACTTGAAGCACAGCACCCGGCAACGCTTTGTGTCGATCGAATTCGACTACCCCGCGCAGGCGCTAGAACAACGCATCATCGAGCACGAATCCAGCGTTGACGCTGCCACCGCAGACGCACTCGCGCTGGCCGGCATGCAGATTCGCCATCTCGATCAGCAGAACCTTTTGGAAGGGCCGAGCACACGGCTGCTGATTTATGCGGGGCGATTGATCGCGCAAGGCATCACCCCGCGTCGCGCCTGCGATGTCGCCATTATTCAGGCGATGACGGATGACGCATTGCTCGCCAAGGGAATTCGCCAGGTGATCCACGCGATATTTCCGTGAAAGGATTCACCCTGCCCGGCGTACGCGCCGCGCTGGAAAAAATCGCGGCGGGCAACGACGAGACGCCTGACTCCCACCGTCACGCCGGCCAATCGCTGGAGGGCATTGCGCCGGTGCTGGGTTTGTATTACCGCGCATTGTCCGGGCGCAATGCGGCACTTGCCCCTTACGGCAACCGTCGCGATCCGGCGCAGTACCCCGACACTCACACCACCATCCGTTTGCCCGAGCGTGTCAGCCGGTTTCAATCCGGCACCGGCAATTTCGATTGGTACAAGATCGCGCTCACGCACCGC
>JANPBQ010000032.1:0-28063 GCA_031430555.1 Betaproteobacteria bacterium | reverse complement strand
TCGATCCGCATGCCCAAGCTGACCCGCAATCATCGACACGTACTCCTCGAACCTTTCCATTCTCGCGTCCATCTTCGCCTTGACAGGTTGGTTGAAGATGCGCGCATAATAGCTTGTTTTTTATAACACAGTAAGACTAAGTCGATGCGTTGAGGGCGGCGCGAAGTACAAGTGAACTGAACGCCCGGGCCAGCGAGCGAATCACCAGCATACACGCGCATTTCGGCGTGAAAATGGCTGAAACACCGCGCCAGTATTGGACATTTTGCATTCCTGCGTCGTACTTCAGTAGCCGGCAACAAGACATGCGCGGCGGCATTGGCTTGGGCTACAATTCTTGTTATCGACCTCAAGGGGGGCGATTGCACGCGCACTTAGATGGCGCGTGCCGTGGTTTGCAAGGCGTTGGTGATCCCGCTATCGGCCTACCCGGCCGTTAAGTTCTTCGGCAATTTTCATAAAAAAAAGTCAAAGGAGATTTACATGAGGTCTTTTTCAACATCAGTTTTGCTTGCCGCCGCACTCGCTTTGGGCGCGGTTCCCGCTGCACACGCAGTCACCGATGGATCTCCCGACGGCGAAGCGCATCCGCACGTCGGCTTGTTGATTTTTGATGAAGGGGGTTCGCCCGCCTGGCGCTGTTCGGGGACATTGCTGTCACCGACCGTCCTGTTGACCGCCGGGCATTGCACCGACGGCGCATCAGGGGGGCGCATCTGGTTCGAGTCGAACGTGCAGGCGAATCAAGTCGCACTCGGATATCCGACCGGCGGACCCACCAGTGTCGAGTTCTGCGGCATCGCCACGCATCCGCAATTCAATGAAGGCTCGTTCGTGCTGCACGATGTCGGTGTCGTGACGCTCTGCGACCCGGTCATACGCGCTACATACGGCGTGATGCCCACGGTGAACCAGCTCGATGCCTTAAAGACCAAGCGCGGCACGCAGGATGTCACGTTCACGGCGGTGGGTTACGGACTGCAGAAGAGCTTTCCGGACGCGGCCTCGTTTCAAAATTCGGCGCTGAAAATCCGCATGGTTGCCACGCCGAAATTGAATCAGATCAACACCGGATTCGTCGGCAATTTTTCGTTGCTGCTGTCCAACAACGCCAACACGGGTGGCACGTGCTTCGGTGATTCCGGCGGGCCGAATTTCCTCGGCAACAGCAACGTCGTCGCCGGTGTGACCTCGTTCGGCATCAACGGAAACTGTGCGGGTACCGGCGGCGTATTCCGCATGGATCGGCAGAATGTGCTGGATTTTGTAAATTCGTTTTTGGATTGAGCGCGTCGGCGTTGTGAATAAAGGAGGGCTGTCGACAGGCAGCCCTCTTTATTTGCGCTGCGTTCCATTGATTCCACTCTCAGACTTCGCACTGACATGAATCCATTCGCCAAAAACATGCCGAGCCTGTATGCGCATCAGGGCGTATGGGAAGGGCGATACCGCACGGTGGATATCGACGGGCGGACCGTCGATAAACACCACTCGCGCGTGGAAGTGAGTTTTCCCGAAAGCGGCCCGCATTACTTGCAACGCAATCATTTCACCTGGGACGATGGCCGCGCGTTGGAGGTTGAGCATCCCGGCTATTTCGTCGATGGCATGTTGCGCTGGAACACCGAGCACATCGAAGGTGCTGCATGGGAGGCCGGCGAGCGCTGCATTGTGTTTCGCTGGCGGCGCCATGATTCGCCGGGCAGCGAGCTCACCGAATTGATCGCGCTGGGGCAGGGTGCCACCCACCGCGCACGCACCTGGCATTGGTTTCGCGATGGCGTGTGTTGCCAGCGCACGTTGATCGACGAGGTGCGCGTGACACAGGCAACCAAGGGAGAAACGAAATGATCGCCGGTTCGTTGGTGCGCGCCGCGTTGGTGGCGAGTTGTCTCGCCTCACTTGCCGTGCTCGCGCTAACACCCGAGACGGTCACTTTCGACAGTGCCGACGGGAAGGTGAAACTCACGGGCTATCTGTATCTGCCGGACGCGAAGGCATTTCCCGCGCCGCGCCCCGCGATCGTAATGCTTCACGGAAGATCAGGCGTCTACAGTTCCGCCGCCAAACGCTTCGACGCCACCACGCTTTCCGCGCGCACGTCGCTGTGGGGAAAATTCTGGGCGGAGCGCGGCTATGTGGGCCTCTATGTCGACACCTTCGGCCCGCGCGGTTATCACAAGGGATTTGAGGCGGGCACCAATGATGGCCGCCGTCCGCCCGAGATCAACGAAATCACCGTGCGCCCGTTCGATGCCTATCGCGGCCTCGCCTATTTGCGCAGCCGTAATGATGTTCAAAAAGATCGCGTGTTTCTGCAAGGCTGGTCGAACGGCGGCAGCGCGACCTTGTCAACCATGGCCGAGGCGAGCAAGGGCATGGAAAAGCCGACGATTGAGAAGGGTTTTCGTGCGGCGATTGCCGTCTATCCCGCCTGTACCCCCGTCAGCAAACATTACGGCGCGTCGTATCGCAGTTACGCGCCGGTACTGCTGTTGATCGGTACCGAGGATGAAGAAGTGAGCTTTCGCAATTGCGAAAAACTCAGCGTGGGAAGCCGGCGCGGCGATGTGGAGTTCGTTCGTTATGAAGGTGCCACACATGCGTATGACACGCCGAACCCGAAGCGCACATCGGTCGCCGCAAACGTGACCGCGACGGCGGATACGCAGACGCGCGCGGAAGCGTTCTTCAAAAGATTCATGGTGCCCGCAAAGCCCTGAACGCCAATCCGAAGTCTTGCGAGGGATTCTTCGTGACGTTCATCGCGCGGACTTGTGGTCATAACTGATCGCGCGGGTGATCTGCCAATCTCCACCCTGATTGCGCCAAATGTGCATGAATTTCCCCGTGCCTTCGCATTTGCCCGAGGCAAACTGGCAGAAGCGGTGGGTGCCGGAATAGACGGCGCCGTAGTCACCGAGCGGCCACACCTCAAGTGTCTCCGCTACCAGCTCACGGCGGAATTTTCCACAAACATTTTTCTTCACGTTTTGCATGAATTCGTCACGCGTCCAGGTCACGCCGGCCTTGTCGTGATAGAACTCAAGTTCGGGCGCGAAAAAACGCTCAAGCTTCTCGATCTCGCAGCGATTGAATGCATCGAACAGCGCGCGATCCAGCGCTTCGATGCGTCGAAACAGCTCGTCGGGTTTACTGCGGGCCGTGATTGATTTGCTTTCCGCCTCCGTTTCGGCTGCACTGATGGCAGCCGGTACGAAGAACGTCAACGAAAATGCAATCCACCCATTGCGGCGTGCAACGATGCTCAATTTCATGATGATTGGCTTTCACGGGAAAAAATTCCAGGACTTGCTGCGCGCGCCAACTGCCGTCGCACAGCCAATCAACGTTGAAAACCGTCTCAGCCGGTTGCGGCCTGCTTCAGCAAGACCCGCGACACCACACCGTTTGCAGCCTGTTCAAACGTGATTGCCGAATTGCCGCCGATGGCGACAAATGTGTTGGGCGTCGATGCGCGCACTTCCATCCGGGGCTGTCCGGCGACCTCGATGTAGAAATTTCGGCCATGCCGTGTGAGTCGCAGCAGCGTGCCGTCCTCCATGATGTACGTGCCGCGAAATTCGTGGAACGCGGCGCGTGTGACCTCGTAGGGTTGCAGCGTGGCGGCGATAATTTCCTGGGTGGAGAGCGCTTGTGCGCCCGGGTTGGTGACGATCGCGGCGCTGGCGTTCGTGATGGACAACGCGATCGCAACGGCGATCAGACTTGAAGTGAGTTTGTTCATCTGCGGCTCCTGGGTTGGATGACAACGATTGAAGGTTGGCTTCGGTCGCGAAACAATTCTGCGGCGACAATGCAACACTATCCGCGAGCCCCCGGGGACGCACGTGGTTACCGACGAAATGCAGGAATCACCGCGCGAAATGCAATCTCGGCGGCGCGGGGCCTGAACGGGCATGGGTAACTTTCGGCCCTTTTTCCCTGGTGGCGCCGATATTGGCGTGCAAATTTCGTCGAAAAGGCGTCGAACCCCCGGCAGAGTTTGGTAGGCTTCGAGAATGCGCAAATCCATGGACATAGCCCAGCACGATCGGACGGGACACGCCGCCGAGGTGGAAAACACCCGCCCGCAGAATGAATCCGACAGCCCCGTATTTCGCATTCGGGGGTTGACCAAAACCTATGGCGAGGGATTGACCGAAGTGCGCGCGCTGGCCGGCGTCGATCTCGATCTCAACAAGGGCGAATTGGTGGTGCTGCTCGGCCCTTCAGGAAGCGGCAAGACCACATTTCTCAACAACATCGGCGGACTCGATGTACCCACCTCGGGCACGCTGACCTATCGTGATCTCGACCTCGCCGCCGCCGATGAAGATGCGCTCACCCAATATCGGCGCGTCTCGGTGGGCTTTGTTTTCCAGTTCTATAACTTGATCCCGAGTCTGACCGCGCGCGAAAACGTCGCGCTCATCACCGAGATTTCCGACAACGCAATGCCCGCCGAAGAGGCGCTGAACATGGTCAACCTGGGTGCCAGGCTCGACCATTTTCCGGCGCAACTCTCGGGCGGCGAGCAGCAGCGCGTGGCGATCGCCCGCGCCATCGCGAAACGCCCGGAAGTGTTGCTGTGCGATGAGCCGACTGGCGCGCTCGATGTCCATACCGGCATCGTAGTGTTGGAGGCTATCGAGCGCGTAAACCGCGAACTGGGAACGCTCACCGTCATCATCACTCACAACGCGGTGATGGCCGGCATGGCGGATCGCGTGATCCGCTTTTCCGATGGCCGTGTGCAAAGCATTGTCGCCAACACCACCCGCGCGCTCCCGGCCAGTTTGCAATGGTGAAGATTTCGAATCTGGATCGGAAACTGTTGCGCGATCTGCTGCGCCTGCGGGGCCAGGCGATTGCGGTGGCGATGGTGATCGCTTGCGGGCTCGCGATGATGATCATGGCGCGGAGCCTGATTTTTTCGCTTTCGAACACGCAGCGCGAGTATTACCAAGTGCATCATTTTGCCGACGTGTTCGCGCAGCTGAAACGCGCACCGCTGTCGATCGCCGCGCGCATCCAGGATATTTCAGGTGTGGCGACGGTGCAGACCGGCGTGAGCGCACGCGCAACACTCGATTTAGCCGGGCGCGATGAGCCGGCAAGCGGCGTACTGCGTTCGCTCCCTGATGTGGGCACGCCGGAATTGAACCGTTTGTATTTGCGCGCCGGTCGCTGGCTTTCGCCGCGCAGCCGAGGTGAACTCTTGATTGGCGAGGCATTCGCCGAGGCGAATGGACTGAAGTCCGGCGACACGCTCACGCTGTTGTTGAATGGCCGGCGCACCGTGTTTCGCATTGCCGGCATTGTGCTGTCGCCCGAGTATATTTTTGAAGCGCGACCGGGTGCCGCCTTGCCGGATCATCGAAGTTTCGGCATCTTCTGGATGCCGTATCAGGAGCTCGCGGCGGCGTTCGATTTGACCGGCGCATTCAACGATGTCGCCCTCACGTTGGCACCCGGCGCTCACGAGGCGGGCGTGATCGCCGCGCTGGATCGATTGCTAGAATCCTATGGTGCGCGCGGTGCCTATGGACGCGCGACGCATCCCTCGCATATCCGCGTGACCGATGAAATCGGCCTGCTGACCACGCTCGCGATCGGCTTTCCGTTGGTGTTCCTGAGCGTGGCGGCGTTCATGACGCATGCCGTCTTGTCGCGATTGTTGTCGCTACAGCGCGAACAGATCGCCATCCTGAAAGCGTTCGGATTCAGCAATCGGCAAATCGTCGTTCACTACCTGAAATTCGCGTTTGCGATGGTGGCGCTGGGCACGGTGCTCGGCGCAATGGGCGGAGTTTTTTTAGGTGAACGGCTGGTCGAGATGTATCACGTGTTCTTCCGCTTTCCGGTGCTCAAATTCCAGTTGGATCAATCTGCCTTGCTGCTGGCGCTACTGGTCAGCACGCTCGCCGCCATCGTCGGCGTGTGGAGCGCGGTGCGCCGCGCCGCGCGACTTCCCCCCGCGGAAGCGATGCGCCCCGAGCCGCCTTCCAGCTATCGTCCGGCGCTGATCGAGCGCACCGGTGTCGCCAAATGGTTGACCCACTCATTTCGCATCGCGATGCGAAATCTGGAGCGCAAACCATTGCAAGCCGCACTCACGGTGATCGGTCTGGCGCTGGCGACGGGCATTCTGATCGTGCCAAATTGCCTGCGCGACAGCGTCGCCGAAATTCTCGAGTTTCAATGGGACGTGGTGCAGCGTCAGGACATCACGATCGGCTTGATCGAGCCGGCCAGCGCAGAGGCGTTGAACCATTTACGCCAACTGCCGGGTGCCGTCGCGGCGGAATCGTTTCGCAATGCATTCGTGCGTATTCATTTCGGGCCGATCCATCGGCAAATCGGCTTGCAAGGCTTGCCTGCCGATGGCTTGCACAACCGTGTGATCGGCGCGGGACACCGGCAAATCCGGCTGGATGGCATCAACGCCGGGGGCTTGGTGGTATCGGCCAAGCTCGCGGAATTGTTGAATGCAAAAGTCGGCGACGAATTGAGGGTTGAATCGCTGGAAGGCAAGCGGGTGATTCGATCGGTACGGCTGGTCGGGATGTCCGAAGATTTCGCGGGTCTATCGGCATATATGGAACTCGGCGCGCTGAACCGGCTGCTGGGCGAGGGCGATGTCATCTCGGGCGCCAGCTTTACCGTGGAGAGTCCGCGCCGCGCGGAATTCCTGCGGGCGTTGAAAAGCACGCCGCGTGTGAGCGTGGTCGCAATCAAGGATTCCTTGCGGGAAAGTTTCAAGGAAACCACGGCGGCCAGCATCAATTTGCTGCAAAGTATTTACCTGGTGCTGGCAACGGTGGTGGCCTTTGGCGTGGTGTACAACAACGCGCAGATTTCACTCGCCGAGCGCGCACGCGAGCTGGCGACTTTGCGCGTGATCGGTTTTTCGCGCCGCGAGGTCGGCGCGGTGTTGGTGATCGAATTGGTGACGCTCGCACTGATCGCCGTGCCGCTTGGCCTGTTGCTGGGCACGTTTTTTTCCATCGTTATCCTGCAGCAAGTGAATACCGAGACGGTGCGCCTGCCGATCATCTTTACGGCGCAAAATTACGCGATCGCGGCGGTGATTGTGACGATCGCATCGATTGCGTCCGCGCTGTTCGTATTGCGAAAATTGGATCGGCTCAATTTAATCGGTGCATTGCGTGCGCCGGAATAGAACATAAAAACCATGACGAACAACGACTCGACCCAATCCGTTTCACCCGTCCGCGCGAAAGCCGGGTCGGTAAATTCAAAGCGTCGCTGGTTGCCGTATGCGGGCGCGGCAATATTGCTGGCGCTCCTCGTCGCCGGCTTGTGGCCCAAGCCGACGCCGGTCGAAACGGCGCGCGTAACGATGGGGCCGCTGCAAACCACGATCACCGAAGAAGGCAAGACACGCATTCGCCATCGCTACCTGGTCTCGGCACCCGTTGGCGGGCACTTGCGGCGCATTGCGCTGAAAGTGGGCGATACCGTGGAAGCGGGGCGCACGGTGGTCGCCGTCATCGATCCGATTTCCTCCACCATGCTCGATGCGCGTGGCCGCGCTTCGGCCGATGCGCGGCGCGATGCGGCAGCGGCGAATCTGGAAAAAGCCCGCGCGGCGCAGAGTTTCGCGGCGGGCGATTTGCAACGCGTCGAAAAATTATTTGCGGGCAAGATGGTCACGCTGCGCGAAATCGAGTCCGCGCGCTTCGCCGAATCATCCGCCGCGAAGGAAAAGACGGCGGTCGAAAGCGCGTTGCGTGTGACCGAAGCGGAGTTGGCGGATTTTGTGCCCGGCGGCGCGGCGGGCAAGTCCGGCGCGCAACACAAGGCGCAAACACCGATCGTGGCCCCCGCCAATGGCCGCGTGTTGCGCTTGATCGAAGAGAGCACGCGAGTGGTGGCGGCCGGAACACCGTTGATGGAAATTGGCGACCCGGCCGATCTGGAGGCGGTAATCACCGTGCTTTCGCGCGACGGTGCCGTGATCGCGCCGGGAACACCGGTTGAACTGGAACAATGGGGCGGCGGCAAACCGCTGGCCGCAAGAGTCAAATTGGTCGAGCCGGCCGCATTCACCAAATTCTCGGCGCTCGGCGTGGAAGAGCAGAGGGTGAATGTGGTGGTGGAGATTCTTGCACCGGCGAATGAACGTCTCGCACTGGGCGACAATTTTCGTGTCGAAGGCCGCATCGTCACCGGGCGATCCGCGCGCACCTTGAAAGTGCCCGTCGGTGCTTTATTTCGGCGCGGTGCGGACTGGTCAACGTTTGCCGTCGACAACGGGCGCGCACGATCGAAAACCGTCAGCGTGGGTGCCCGATCCGGCGTGGAGGCCGAAGTACTTTCCGGTCTCGCTGAGAACGACGAAGTGATTGTCTATCCGGGTGAGCGGGTGCGCGATGGGGAGCGGGTGAGTGCGATCAGGGTGTCCGCGCAGTAAGGCAGGAGCAGTTGAAACAAGTACCTCTCCTGCCTCCAAAAAATCCGGTCATCCTCGCCCTTTGACGGACTCAGGATAGACCGGGCACTTGCCCACGCGGGGATCCACTTTTCGTCATCTCTCAAATGTTTATGAAATTCGGATTCCCATTCGGCGCAACCTTCGTGGTTGTTCGCGGCTATTGAGAATTGCGTAACTAGGTGACGACGATTCCCAAGGGTTCGTCGTTCCCGCGAATGCGGGAACCCTGCGTCGTTCGCTGCAACGTCACTGGATCACCGCCTTCGCGGGGAAGGGAAGCGCATCAAACATATTTAGTTGCCGGATCAACATAGATGCGGCAACTAACCATGTTGAAACCACGCTTTTCCCCGCGAAGGCGGGGATCCAATTTTTGGTGCAATTTCACAATTGAAATTGGGCCCCGCCTTCGCCGGGGAGGGGATTTATTGTGGCAAGTTCAACTCGTTTAATTGCCGGATCAATAGAAGTACCCTAAATCGTAGATCGCCATTTGGCGAGCCTTTCCACAGTATTTGCCCCCGAACGCCGCACCAGTGCTCGCGGAAGGCCTAAACCATGCAAGCACATGGCCGCCATGCGCAATCCAACGTCCCACCACTTTTTCTAATCAAGGAGTGAGGGAATTTTTGGCCGCTACGGCAGCGCCAACCCGGATCTAGCCTTTGCCGCCGTCACGTCTGCCTGGCTTATCGCGCCGGACGCGTTAATGTCGAACCGGGCATTGCCAATAGTGGTGTTCTGCCCGATTCGCCGCTTGATCGCACTGAAATCGCTTGAGTTGACGGCGCGTGTGCTGTTCACATCCCCGACCAGGAATCCCAGCGAAACCGATGCGATCCCCGATCCATTGATGCCATTGACGGTAACTTTGGCGCGTTGATTGTCGGCAACTCCCGTCACGGCGACAATCACCTCGTTACCTGCAGCTATCGCGTATGCCAAGCCGATCACCGTTGCGTTCGCGTTGACGACCGATGCCGTACCCACCGATGCAATTGGCCCGGGGAACTGGAACACGATCCTATGACCTGCGCCGCTGAATCGTGGCTCAACGGTGACCGCGCCACTGATGGGCTTGGTATGGTCAATCAAGAGATCAAATGTTCCGGCAGCACCATGGGTTTTGCGCGATTGAACAGCCGTAAATGCCGGTGTCGGCTGCGGCGTGACATTGACCGTTGCAGAGGGATTGCCGGTACCGACCGAATTGGTTGCCGATACAGTACAAGCGTATGCGGTGCCATTGGCAAGACCCGTAACGGTCAGTGGCGACATCGTTCCTGTGGCAAAAAACCCGCCCGCATTGCAGATCGCCGTGTAACTGAGAATGGCGGATCCGCCATCACTTGCCGGCGGCATGAAACTGATCGTTGCCTGGCCGTCACCTGCGACGCCTGTTCCAATGGTCGGGGCACCTGGGATCGTGGCGGTGGCGTTAAAGCTCGCGATGACGGTACAGTTGGCTGTGATCGGATTGGTGGTGTAGCTGTAGTTTGGTGTGGCACCGATAAGAGTGCCGCCACAGGTTCCGGTAATGATCGCAACATAACCCGAATTCGCGGTCACGGTGAACGTTGCGGTACTTCCGGAATTGACGGTTTGAACGCCAGTGGGACTGATGCTGCCATTGCCGCCTGAAGTTGGGGTGACGGTGTAGGTCACTGCATTGACGACCTGACCGCCCGTCAATGTGCCAGTACTGGGTGCGTTGTTGGCATCGCCGCTGTAGTCGGCGGTGATGACTTTGTTGCCAGCGGTTGCGAATGTCGTTGTGCACTGCGCAGAGCCGGACGCGAGAGCGACCGTGCCACATCCGGAAATGGTGGCGCCATCAGTCTTGAAGTTTACGGCACCGGTCGGGCTGCTGCCGACGACAGTGGCGGTGAAGGTGACGTTACTGCCAACTACAATCATTGGGGCACTGCTCGCAACAGACGTGATCGTCGTGCTTTGAGTTGCAAGTATCAGTGCGGTCGTTGGCCGCAACGCTGGCGCGTTGTAAACATCAGTGAGTTGGCCGCTAGCGTTGTATCCCCAGCAGGTCACGCCACCATTGATCAACGCGCAAGTATGGTTCGCTGCCGATAGCGCCAGAACATTGCTACCAGCGGGTATGGTTTGCACTGGCGCAAAGCTATTTGCCGTGTCGTTGTTGCCAAGTCGGCCAATACCACCTCCACCCCAACATTGAACACCCCCATTTACGGCTGCACATCCGTGCCCATCACCCACCGCAATCGCCGTAGCGTTGCTCCCAGCAGCAATCACCTGTGCCGGCACAAGACTATTCGCGCGACTCGGGATTTGGCCCCAGCATTGCACGCCACCATTGAGCACAGCACAACTGAATTGCGATCCCACCGAAACTGCAGTTACATTACTGCCCGGACTGACCGCCTGCACAGGAGTGGTGCTACTCACAGTACTGTTATTTCCCAGCCGACCGTCACCGTTATAGCCCCAACACTGGACACCACCATTGACCACCGCGCAGCTATGGCCCAGCGCAACGGCCACGGCAACCGCGTTACTGCCAGCGACAATTGCTTGAGCCGGGACTTGACTTTGCGCGGTGCTGCCAATACCAAGCTGACCGTTACCGTTATCGCCCCAGCACTGCACGCCGCCGTTAATCACTGCACAGGTATGCAGGTCGCCGGTTGCTATCGCCGTTGCATTGCTGCCGGTTGCAATTGACTGCACTGGGACGAGACTTTGCGTGGTGCTACCGTTCCCGAGTTGGCCATTGCTATTGCGGCCCCAGCAACGCACACCGCCGTTAGCCACCGCACAGCTATGTTGCCTACTCGCCGCCACGGTAGTGACAATGCTACCGGCAGCAATGGCCGGTACGGGAATCATGCTTTGTACGGTGCTGTTGTTGCCCAACACGCCATCGCCGTTGTAACCCCAGCACTGGACGCCATCATTGATAACCGCGCAGCTATGATCATGTCCCGCTGCCACTGCTGTCACATTGCTGCCTGTCGAAATGACTTGCACTGGTACCAAATTCAGCACGGAGCGATTGTTGCCAAGCTGACCATAGCCGTTGTCGCCCCAGCATTGCACCACGCCATTCGTCACGGAACAGGTGTACACATAGCCCACCGAAATGGCAGTCGCATTGCTACTGGCGGAAATAGTTTGTATCGGAACCAGGCTTGTCATGTCGTTGCCATTGCCTAGCTGGCCCACAATATTGTCGCCCCAGCATTGGATGCCGCCGCTCACCACTGCGCAACTGTGTTGATGGCGTGCCGAAATTGCAGTGACATTGCTGCCTGCGGCGATTGCCTGCACCGGAATAAGGCTCGCAGCGGCGCTATTGTTACCAAGCCGACCACCATTGCTGCCCCAGCATTGCACCCCGCCATTGACGACCGCACAACTGTGGACTTGGCCCGCCGAGATCGCAGTTACGTTGCTTCCCGCAATGATTGTCTGCACTGGTGCGAGGCTATCTGCCGTGCTGTTGTTACCCAGCTGCCCCGCAACGTTGTATCCCCAGCATCTCACGCCGCCGTTGACCACCGCACAAGTACTCTGGGCACCTGCCGACACTGCGGTCGCATTGCTCCCGGAGGTGACCGATTGCACTGGCACCAAACTCTGTGTCGTGCTGTTGTTGCCGAGTTGGCCTTTGCTGTTATAGCCCCAACATTGCACGCCGCCGTTAAGCACGGCGCAACTATGGGCATCGCCCTGCGCGGATACGTCCGTTACATTGCTACCTGTCGTGATCGCCTGCACGGGCACAAGGCTATTCGTGGTACTAGCGTTTCCGAGTTGACCGTTGCCGTTATAGCCCCAGCATTGCACGCCGCCGTTCGCGACGGCACAGGTATGCTGATAGCCAGCCGAAACTACGGTGACATTGCTTCCTGCGGCAATCGCCTGGACTGGTATCGGGCTGTCTATTGCGCTGTTGTTGCCAAGCTGCCCAAAATTATTCTTTCCCCAGCATTGCACCCCACCGTTAACCACCGCGCAAGTGTGTTGATAGCCTGTCGATACCAATGTGATATTGCTCGCAACGCGTACAACGCTCAGGTTCACACTGGCGCTAAGTGCACCTGCTGCGTTGTCAGTCGCGGTGACTGCAAGGGTAAAGCTCCCCGACACCATCGGCGTACCGACAATGGCAATGCTGCCGCTGCCGTTATGCGTAGCAGTCAAGCCTGATGGTAGTCCGGTGACTGAGGCACTATTTAACGGCAGAACGGAACCAATCATCAGACTGGCCGAATATAGCTGGCCTTGGATACCCGGCGGCAATTGAGGCGTCACCAATTTGGGCGCACTCGACGCAGCCGCATTAATGATCACACTGGCATTGGTCGACGCACTGGCAAAATTGGTATTGCCGGCCTGACTCGCAGTGAGCGCGCATGTACCAACACCGACAACTGTCAGCGTGTTGCCTGAAACCGTACAGATACTGACTGCACTGCTCGTGGAAAATGTAAATGCGGTTAGTCCGCTGGAGGCAATGGCAGTCAGAACAATCGGCGCGACCCCTATCGTGACCGGCGAAGATGGGGCAAAGTTCACCGTCTGGCTGAGTTGCGGAACGGTCAGCGAATACGCCCGCGACCCTGTCGCCGTATTGGCATCCGTGGCGGTAACGGTGAAGTTGAAGCTGCCAGCAGTAGTCGGTGTGCCGCTCAGTACCCCGCCGCTCGACAGTGCGAGACCGGCTGGTGGGCTACCTGCGGTGACGGCAAAGCTATAGGCTGCCGTGCCCCCACTTGCCGTGATGGTCTGGTTGTAGGCGGTACTAATCGTCCCGTTTGGCAGGGTGGAGGGTGAGAGCGTAATCGTGCCCGCATTCACCACTTGCCCGCCACTCAATGTTCCCGTGCTCGCGGAATTGTTGGCATCGCCGCTGTAATCGGCGGTGATGACTTTGTTGCCGGGGGTGACGAAGGAAGTTGTGCACTGCGCGGATCCGGAAACGAGTGCAACAGAACCGCAACCCGAGATGGTGGTGCCGTCGGATTTGAAATTTACGGTGCCGGTTGGGGTGCTGCCGCTGACGGTTGCGGTAAACGTGACGGTAGCACCCACGATTGAAGGCGAGCCACTGGTGACGACGGCTGTCGTTGACGGTGCCAAGGTGGCCGCAAATACTCGTGCCGCGACCGGCAACAAGCCTGAGTAGGTACTTGGATCGGCCAATTGTCCATTGACGTTTTGTCCCCAGCAAACCACGCCGCCGTTGATCACCGCGCAACTGTGATTGCCCGCAGAAACAGATGTGACATTGCTTCCCGGCGGTATTGCCTGCACCGGAACGTTGCTTTGTGCCAAGCTGTTGTTGCCTAGCTTGCCACCATTATTGTTCCCCCAGCACTGCACACCGCCGTTGATGATCACACAGGCGTGACTGAATTCGGCTGAGAGCGCCGTGACGCCGCTGCCGGCGGGGATTGTTTGCACGGGCACAAGACTTTGTGTCGTTGTGTTGTTGCCAAGCTGACCAAGATTGTTTTGCCCCCAACATTGAACACCGCCGCTGACCAATGCGCATGTGTGGAAATTGCCGGCGGCGACTGACGTGACGTTGCTGCCGGGCGGAATGATTTGAATCGGCACTGGACTCGTGACAGTGCTGTTGTTACCCAGTTGCCCATTGCCGTTGAGGCCCCAGCACTGCACGCCGCCATTGACGACCGCGCAGCTATGTCGCTGGCCCGCGCTGACGCCGGTGGCATTGCTTCCCGCAGGAATGGCTTGTACAGGCACGTTGCTTTGCGCAAAGTTGTTATTGCCGAGTTGCCCGTTCCCATTCGCGCCCCAGCATTGCACGCCGCCGTTGACCACGCCACAACCGTGAATTTGCGTTGACGAGACGGCGGTCGCAAAGCTCCCAGCGACAATCGTTTGCACTGGCACCAGACTGGCTGTCGTGCTGCCGATGCCGAGATTGCCCGTACTGTTGTCACCCCAGCACTGAACGCCACCATTGACTACCGCGCAAGTAAGGCCGTTACCGGCCAAGGCCGAAGTCACGTTGCTGCCGGCGGGTATGGTTTGCTGTGGCGTGAGAGTTTGTGTTCTGCTGATGTTGTTGCCGACACCCAGTTGGCCAGCCCAGTTTCCGCCCCAGCAGCGCAGGCCCCCAGCAATTCTTGCGCAGGATTGATCGCCGCCTGCAGTCACATCATCGACGCCGCTACCGGCAGGCAAAGATTGACCGGGTGTGATTTTTCTAGACTCAATGCCTATACCAAGCTGGCCGGTAATGTTGCTGCCCCAGCACTTCACACTGCCACCAACGACCGCGCATGTGTGCGAACCGCCTGCCGCAACCGATGTGACGTTGCTGCCCGCTGGATAGGTTTGCACTGGAACGGGACTATTTACAATCTCGCCATTGCCCAACTGTCCGGCAGTATCACTGCCCCAACATTGCACGCCACCATTGACGATTGCACAGACGTGAATCGGGCCGCTTGATATATCTGTTACGTTGCTTCCCGCTGGGAAAACCGGCACCGGGACGAGACTGTCGGTGATGGTGTTGTTGCCCAACTGGCCATTGTTATTGGCACCCCAACATTGCACACCACCATTGACAATCGCGCATACCGAAGCACCCGCCTGTCCGCCGGAGACCGTCGTGACGCCACTCATCGCGGCGATGGTTTGTACTGGCACTAGGCTCTGCGTCGTGCTGTTGTTGCCAAGTTGCCCGCGATTGTTGAGGCCCCAACACTGCACGCCGCCATTGATCACCACGCAGGTATGGCTGGCTCCCGCAGATACCATCGTGACGTTGCTGCTACTGGGAATCGTCTGCACCGGCACCGTGCTCTGAACCGTACTGTTATTGCCAAGTTGACCGTTGGTGTTGAGCCCCCAACATTGAAGGCCGCCGTTGATGACCGCACAGGTATGATTGCTGCCGCTGGCAACCGCAGTGACATTTGCGCCTGTAGCGATGATCGAAATAGGAACCGAACTATCTGTTGTGCTGTTATTGCCTAACTGGCCACTACCATTGAATCCCCAACACTGCACGCCACCGCCGACCACAGCGCAGGCATGATTTGCACCCGCAGACACGGATGTTGCGTTGCTGCCGGCACTGATCGCCGATACTGCCACGCTGCTGGTGATGATCCCGCCATTGCCGAGCTGGCCATTGTTGTTATTGCCCCAGCATTGAACGCCACCATTCAACACGACGCAACTGAATGCCCCCCCGGAGCTGATACTGCTCACATTGGTCGCGTAATTAACCGCCGAAGCGACAACCAACGACACCGTCGTATTGAGCGCCGGTGCAATCGTGTTGGACGCCGCAACTGCCAGTGTAAAGCTGCCCGCTGAAGTTGGCGTACCGGCAATGGCCACGCTGCCGCTGCCATTGCTCGTTGCCGTCAAGCCCGGTGGCAGTCCCGTCACGGTGATTACGGACGGGGCCGGGAAACCACTAACGAGCAAATTCGCTGCATAAGGCTGATTGATGGTTGCGTTCGCAAGTGCCGGCGTGACGAGTTGCGGTGCGACGTTGCCGAGCACAATTTGCGTGAAACTCGCCATCGCTGCGGTGTTGTTGGCGTCGCCGCCATAGCTTGCGAGTATCGTATTCACTCCCGCAGGCAGCGACGATGTCGTACAGGTTGCGGTGCCGCTCCCCAATGCAACGGCTGTGCAACCTGCGATGGCATTGCCATTGGCGGTGAAATTCACCGTGCCGCTTGGGCTGGTACCGGTAACGTTCATCGTGAACGTAACGGAAGCGCCTGGCGTGGAATTCTGCGTCGAGGACGATACCGTCGAAGCGGTCGCAGGGCGAGGGAAGAGCACTGCCATCGGCGAAAATGCGAGACCGGTTGATTGACCGAGTTGGCCGTTGCCATTGACTCCCCAGCACACGACACCACCATTGATGACAGCGCAAGTGTGGTCGACTCCGACACCAAGAGCGGTGACATTGCGGTTTGCGGAGATCGTTTGCACCGGAATCAGGCTCTGACTTGGAGTGCTTCCGGTGCCGAGTTGGCCAAAGTAGTTTGCACCCCAACACTGCACCCCGGCATTCACCAGCGCGCAACTATGCGCGGTGTAACCCGTGCCGACCGATGTTGCATTGCTGCCCGACGCGACAGCCTGAACCGGCACCAGACTTTGCGCCGTGCCGTTGTTGCCCAACCTTGCATTGCTATTCTGGCCCCAGCACAAGATGCCGCCATTGACAGCCGCGCAACTATGATCCTTAGCCACGTCCACCGCTGTTGCGCCGCTTCCCGCAACGATGGTCTGCACCGGCACCAGACTTTGCGCCGTGCTGTTGTTTCCCAATTGCCCGCCGCTATTCAGGCCCCAGCACTGCACGCCGCCGTTGACGACCGCGCAAGTGTGAGACGCGCCGGCTGCGATGGCGGTAACGTTGCTACCGGCGGCAATCGCCTGAACGGGAATGAGACTTTGCGTCGTACTGTTGTTGCCGAGTTGCCCACTCGTATTGACACCCCAGCACTGCACGCCGCCTGCAATCACGGCGCAGGTGAACGCTTCGCCGGTCGCTATTGCCGTGACATTGCTGCTTACAGCAATCGCCATCACGGGCGAGGTATTGTCGGTAGTGGAATTGTTACCAAGCTGCCCATTGAAATTGGCACCCCAGCACTGCACACCGCCGTTGACCACCGCGCAACTATGATAAAAGCCCGCCCCGATCGCAGTCACATTGCCACCCGCAGCAATCGCCTGCACCGGTGCAGGACTAAATGCGAAACTGTTGTTGCCGAGTTGCCCGGAACTGTTTTGCCCCCAGCATTGGGCACCACCATTCACGACCGCGCACGAGTGACCGTTGCCCGCTGCGACGGCGGTTGCATTGCTTCCAGCGGCGATTACCGCAATAGGTGAATTGCTGATCGCAACGCTGTTGATGCCGATCCTGCCGTCGTGGTTTGCACCCCAGCACTTCAAAGTGCTGTTGACGATGGCACAAGTGTGATCGGTGCCGGCAGAAATTGCGGTTGCATTGCTGCCCGCAGCAATTGTTTGGATCGGCGTTGCGCTGTCCACAGAGTTGTTGTTGCCAAGCTGCCCGAAATAATCGGCCCCCCAGCACTGCACGCCGCCGCTGACAATCGCGCATTTGTACCAAAGTCCGACCGCGACCGCAGTCGCGCCGCTCGCGGGTGCAATGATCGGCGTCGGCACCAGATCCTGCACGGCTCCATAGTTACTTACACCCCAGCACTGCACGCCACCGTTGACGACGGCACAAGTCGTCGCATTACCGGCATCGACTGCCGTAGCGTTGCCGCCAGCGGCAATAACCTGCACCGGAATCAAGCTCTGCGTGGTGGTGCTATTGCCAAGTTGGCCGTTGTCGTTGGCACCCCAGCACTGCACACCACCTGCGATGACAGCACACGTATGGCGGTCACCCGCCGCGATTGCCGTGACGCTGCTTCCCGACGGAATCGCCTGTACCGGAACCAGGCTCTGCGCTGTGGTGTTGTTGCCCAGTTGACCGTTGCCGTTTACGCCCCAACACTGCACGCCGCCATTCACCAGCGCGCAGCTATGAGAGCCACCGGCGGCGACCGCGGTGGCGTTACTGCCGACTACAATCGCTTGCACAGGCGATGGGCTTGTGACGGTCGCATTGTTGCCGAGTTGACCATTGCCGTTCTGACCCCAGCACTTCACGCCCCCATTGACGACCGCGCAACTATGCAATCCTATCGCCGATTGCCCAGCACTTGTCGCCACTGCCGTCGCACCGCTTCCCGCCGCAATCGCTTGCACCGGCGTTGATCGTTGTGTGTAACTTCCGTCGCCCAGTTGGCCGTTATAGTTGCTGCCCCAGCACTGCACCCCGCCACCGATGACCGCGCAGCTATGCGCCCCACCTGCTGCGACGGCGGTGATTCCTGCTGGCGGTGTAGCCGCCCATTGATACAGCGCAAACGGCACCGTAAATGTCGCCATGCCGGTGGTGTTTGTGGCGGTAACGGACAGCGAATACGAACCCGGTGCAGCGCTCGGCGTGCCGCTGATCGAGACATTGCCGTTGCCTGTGTGGGTGGCAGTCAGGCCAGCAGGTAGGCCGGTGACGGTTACGTTGGTGGGAAACGGAACACCGCCGATCAGCAAGTTTCCGGTGAATGCTTGGCCCGTGTTTGCGTTCGGAAGCGATGGGGTAATCAGTTGGGGCATGGTCGCTGCGGCAACAATTTGGCTGAGGTTCCCAACAGACACGGCGTTGCTTGCATCACCACTATAGTTGGCGGCGATGCTGATCGTGCCCGACGCAAGCGACGATGTGGTGCATGCCGCAGTTCCGCCCGCCAACGCGATGTTGGTACAGCCAGCAATCGCGACGCTGTTTGCAGTGAAGCTGACCGTTCCGGTCGGCGTGCTACCCGTGACCGTGGCCGTAAATGTAACCGAGTCCCCGGGATTGCTCGGAGAGGAACTGCTCGAAACCGTTGTCGTGGTGGCAGCCAGACTGACTGGCAAAAACGTAGCGACCGGCAACAAGCCGGAATAACTTGCGCTGTTGCCCAATTGCCCTCTGTCATTCGCGCCCCAGCAAACGACACCAGCGTTAACGACCGCGCAGTCATGGCCACCGCCCGCTATTGCCGTGACATTGCTACCAGCGGAAATCGTCTGCACCGGTACAAGGCTATCGATGGTGGTGTTATTGCCGAATTGACCGGAAAAATTACTACCCCAGCACAGTACTCCGCCATTGGCGAGCGCACAGTTCGCGCTTCCTGGTGCCAGCGCGATGACGTTACTGCCAGCCGCAATGGTTTGTACTGGAACCAAGCTTGGCGTGGTGGAATTGTTGCCAAGCTGGCCGACGCCGTTCGCACCCCAACATTGGACACCGCCATTGACCACCGCGCAGCTATGCGATTGGCCGAATGCGACCACCGCAGTGGCGTTATTGCCAGCACCAATGGACTGCACCGGGACGAGGCTATTCGCGGTGCTATTGTTGCCAAGCTGGCCGTTGTTGTTGGAGCCCCAGCATCGCACCCCACCATTAACGACGGCGCAACCGTGAAAACTGCCTAACGCAACGGCTGTGACATTGCTGCCGGCACTAATTGTCTGAACTGGCACGAGGCTGTCCACAGTGCTGTTGTTGCCGAGCTGGCCGAGGTTATTGCGTCCCCAACATTGCAATCCACCGCTGACCGCAGCGCAACTGACACTTTGAGTTACTGCTATCGCTGTTACACCGCTGCCAGTCGCGATCACTTGTATCGGAACGCTACTTACTAATGTACTTCCGTTTCCCAGACCGCTGAAATTTGTACCCCAGCACTGGACACCTGCATTGACGAGGGCACACGTGTGAGTATTCGACGCAGCGACCTGCGTGGCGAAGCTTCCCGCAACAATCGCCTGTACCGGGGTTACGCTATCGACGGTGCTGCCATTGCCGAGTTGGCCGGAATCGTTTCGGCCCCAGCATTGCACGCCACCGCCAATGACTGCGCAGCTATGTTGAGTTCCTACTGTCAACGCTGTGATGTTGTTGCCGGTGGCAATTGCCTGAACCGGAACAAGGCTTCGCTGTGATCGATTGTCGCCGAGTTGGCCATTGGAGTTTGCGCCCGCACATCGAACACTGCCATTGACCAGTGCACAAGTATGTGACCCTCCTGCTGCCACTGCAGTGACGTTGCTCCCTGCCGCAATTGCCTGAGTTGGAATCAAGCTTTGCGCCGTACTATTGTTGCCAAACTGACCAAGACTATTTGCTCCCCAACACTGTGTACCGCCATTGAGCACCGCACAAGAATGGCTATTGCCAGACGCCACCGCGACGACATTGCTGCCGGCGGGGATTGTCTGGACGGGAGTGAGCCTTTGTGTGTTCGTGTTATCGCCGAGTTGGCCGACCACGTTATTGCCCCAGCAACGCACGCCGCCAGCGACGACTGCACAACTGAATGCGCCTCCCGCTGAAACAGCAGTGACATTGCTTCCGGCCAGAATGGTTTGCGTAGGCACAAAAGCCGTGGTGGTGCTATTAATGCCAAGTTCGCCGGTGCTATTGAACCCCCAGCATTGCACGCCACCACTCACCACGGCACACGTGTGGAATCCACCCGCCGCGACTGCACTAACATTACTGCCTGCAGGGATGGATTGCACAGGAATGAGACTTTGCGCGGGGCTGTTGTTTCCTAATTGGCCCTGCGCGCCATTGCCCCAGCACCTCACCCCACTATTTACGACCGCGCAAGTATGTTGATCCGCTGCCGCGATCCCGGTAACCCCACTACCTGTCGCAATAGCGTCAACAGGAACAAGGCTTTGAGTTGTACTGTTATTGCCTAACTGGCCGGAGCCGTTACTGCCCCAACAACGCACACCTCCATTTACAACCGCGCAAGTATGAAAACTGCCGCCTGAAACTTCGGTTGCGCCACTGCCAACTGGAATCGCCTGAACCGGAATTGGGCTATCGATAACGCTATTATTGCCTAGCTGTCCATTTGAATTCTTACCCCAGCATTGCACGCCACCGTTGACGACTGCACAGGAGTGATTGAGGCCAGCTGCGGTTCCGATGACATTGGTCGCGTAATTAAATGTCGGTCGTACCGTCAATGTGACACTGGTATTAAGCATTCCGGCGGATGTGTCTGTCGCGGTGACGCTCAGCATGAACGTTCCTGACATCGTCGGCGTCCCCGAAATGGCAAGACTGCCACTACCGTTGTGCGTTGCCGTGAGACCGGCAGGCAGCCCGGTGACAGCCGCGTTGGCAAGTGGCAGTACGGCGCCGACTAACAGACTCGCAGAGTATGCTTGGCCCTGTGTTGCTGATGGCAGTTGTGGTGTGACAAGCTTTGGCGGCGACGGAGCCGTCGGCGTAACGCTATTCGACTGCGCCGAAGCAGGCCCGGTGCCGATGGCGTTGGTAGCGGTAACCGAGCACGTATAAGTCGTGCCATTGGCAAGGCCGGTCACGGTGAGTGGCGACATCGTACCCGTCACGAAAAAACCACCGGCGTTGCAGGTCGCTTTGTAACTCAAGATGGCTGCGCCACCATCATTGGCTGGGGGAGTAAACGCAACCGTCGCGCTACTGTTACTTGCAGTGGCAGATCCAATAGTCGGGGCATCGGGAATCGTCGCGTTGGCCGGGCCGATGAAAAGGCCAAAGGCACCGGGAGCAGTTCCCGCCGCGATGGTAGCGACCACAGTATTGGTGGCGCTGTCGATCACCGAAACATTGTTGCTGGTGCCGTTCGCCACGTAAATGCGTGCACCGGTGGGGCCAACCGCAATGCCGCGCGGGCCAGCGCCTACCGTCACGTTGGCGATCACAGTGTTAGTAGAGGTGTCGATCACAAAGAGGTCATTGGTACTAATGTTTCCCACATAGGCGCGTGTACCGGCGGGATTGACCGCAACGCCGACCGCCTGGGTTCCCGGTGCCAACGGCACGGCGGCAACAACATTGTTGGTCGCGGTATCGATTACCGATACGCTATTGCTCAGCTTGTTTGCCACGTACGCGCGCGTCCCTGCGGCGTTGATGGCGACACCCTCAGGGCCGGTTCCCACCATAACGGTTGCGACCTCGATATTCGTGCCAAGGTCGATTACCGATACATTGCTGCTGCTGGAGTTCGCCACATAAGCACGCGTTCCTGCGGGGTTGACGGCGACGCCAAGCGGCATGTTGCCGACCGGCACCGTGGCGATCACCGCGTTCGTCGCTGTGTCAATTACTGAAATGTCGTTGCTGCTTGAGTTCGCCACGTACACGCGCGTCCCAGCGGGGTTGATGGCGACGCCATAAGGAGCGATTCCCACCGCCACGGTGGCGACCACGGTGTTGGTCGCGGTGTCGATTACCGAGACCGTGTTGCCTGTGAAATTCCCGATATAAACGCGCGTACCGGCGGGATCAACGGCAACGCCATACGGCTGGTTTCCTACTGCCACTGTGGCGACCACGGTATTGTTCGCGGTATCAATTACCGAAACATTGTTGCTGAATTGGTTAGTGATGTAGGCGAAAGGCCCGGCAGCGGCGGTACCAACGAATGCCGACAGGATGAGTGCGCAAAAACGCGAGCTACGCACTGTATTCGAGAGACAGTCGTTACGCGGGAAGCCTCCTTGATTTATGTTGATTGCTGCACATAAGAGGCAGACTACATCTTGGGACGCTTCATAGAATCTGGTTTTCAGATTGATCGTACGCGCGACAGTATTGTGTTCGCGCTGTGATGGATTTTGGGATTGCGCGGACGGAATATGTTCGCTTGCAGTAGCAAAGCGGGACTTGCGCGTAACAACACGAAAACGGAAACAAAGCACCGAGTGGAGGTCCATTAATCATTCTCCCTGCATGTTTTTGCTGTTGTTATGGCATCCCGCCAAGTGCGCTTAAGACTTTGAAGATAAGCTCGGCAAATAAACTTGAGTAATATTGAAATATCAATTTGCCCCCAGACTAGAATCCAACCCCGCGATAGCAGAAATTGCGCTAGCTCAATTGCCATGCAATGACCCTACCTCCGCAGGTAGGACTTTCCATCCAATCTGCACACAAATGAAAGAAACGTGGCATCCTTTAATCTTGGATATGTGCACGCTACGGAATCGACCCACTTGTGTCATCCCCTATTTGGGGTAAGCAACCGACGCACGAAATTTCATTTAGGCGGTTCTCATGAAAACATTGGCAACTACCGGCAATCATGCAAGCCTCGAAACGCGACCCGTGTTCGACGTTGACGTCATCATACGCGACCTATATCGCGCCAGTGCCGGACTGGCCGAGTGGATCGTGCCGCTTAAGAAAATGGAAGAGGCGTTGAACGCGTGGGTCGTGCAGTTTCTGTGCATCGATAAACGAACGGGTACGCTTTCTTTCAGCTATGAGTCCGGCAAAGCTTCGCCGGAATGTGCGCTGGATTACTTCCGACACTATTCGAGAATCGATCCGAGGGCAGCCATGCTGGCGCAGATGCCAGCGGGAAACTGGATTGCCTGTGAAGAACATTTTGACGAAGCGTATGTTGCGTCCAGCCCTTTTTATCAGGAGTTTTTGTTACCTTATGGTGGCAGATACGCATTTGCCGCCAAGATTTTCGAGGATGCCGAGCGTGCGCTGACGTTTGTGATGATTCGCGGGCGAGAAGATCAGCCTTTCAATATCGAAGAACGCGGGATGATTCAACGGCTCGCAAGCCATTTGCTTGAAGCGTTCCAGAACAATATGCTGCTGAGCAAGAAGTCGGAGCAATTGAACGTCGGTCAAGCGGTTCTGGAAAGGATGCGCCAGCCGATCATCCTGATCGATGATGTGCGGCGAATCATGTATTGCAACAAAGCGGGGCAGGCAATTATCGACCGTGGCGATCTGCTCATCAATGCCAATGGCCTGCTATCGTGCGCGGACACCGAGTGCGATGTGGACATGATGCTCGCCATGCGTGAAATCGCACTTGCGCCGCATAACGCAAGCCATGCGGCCGTGCTTCCCAGAGCGGAACGAAGAATCCTGCGCATAAGCAAGAAGGGTTCGCCGCAGCGCGCGATTGCCAGCATGCAGGCGCTACGCCCCGAAAATACGCTTGGATCCTTTGGATTTACGCCCCAAGTGCTGGTCACGATTTTTGAACCCGGCAAATTGACGACGATCAATCCCGATCCACTCTTGCTTGCCACGATGTTTGATCTCACACCGGCAGAGGCGAAAGTCGCGGCCGCGCTGGCGAAAGGACACTCACCCAAGAAAATTGCCACGTCATTGAATCTTGCGGTTAGCACCGTGAGATCGCAATTGAAAACGATATTTGGCAAGACCGGTGCGAAGCGACAATCGGAATTGGTGGGGATGTTGCTGCGGGTTGGGGATTTGTGATCGCGTTAAAATCGGGGTGATAGGTATCAATTTCGAGGTAAAACAATGAATGCAAAACTGAAGCAACTTCCGGTCCAAGAACGACTCAGGCTGGTTGAAGATTTGTGGGACAGCATCGCCGCAGTTGAGCATTCGTTGCCGTTGACTGACGATCAGAAGGCTGAGCTTGATCGACGCCTCGATGCCTATGAGGCGGATCCTCGTCCCGGTCGCCTCGCTGCCGACGCAATGGCTGAAATCCGCCGCAAACTATGATATTTGTGGTTCGACTCCAACCAGATGCAGAGCAAGACTTGGCGGATGCCGCGGCTTGGTACGAAGCGCAAGTGCCCGGACTTGGACACCAGTTTCTTGACGAAATACTGGCGACGTTCGCGTCTGTTTCGAATGCGCCGCTGATCTATCCTGTCGTACACAGAAATACGCGGCGTGCGTTGGCGCATCGGTTTCCATTCGGCGTCTATTACCGCGTCGAGCAAAAGGATGTCGTTGTATTGGCGGTAATGCATGGCAGCCGCAGTCCACGTCGTTGGAAATTCCGCACATAGCACGACAACTTGGCCGTTCCACAATCGCCGTTCTCCCATCACAAGTGTAGGCGACGCAATGAACGTTGACGAACAGGTCGTACAGGGCCTTTACGAAGCCGCCGCGGGAATCAAATTATGGCCTGAAGCCCTTGGGCCACTCACGCACGCCAACAACGCGCTGGTCTGCCAAGTCGTCATTGCGGACAAATTCACCGGCGCATTGACGCTGTGCGAGCAGCCGGATTTCGGCCCCAATGATGCGGTACTTGACTACGTCCGTGACTTTCACAAAGCCGATCCGCATGCGCGCCTCCTCGCGACACTGCCCGTCGGTCAAGTTGTGCATACCGCTGATTCATTCCCGCGAATCGAGTACGAAAATCACCCCTTCTATCAGCAGTTTTGGCGGTCCTACAACGTCAGGGCGTTGGTCGGCGCGAAAGTTGGCGAGGACACGCGCCATGTGGCGATGGCAGGCGTCATTCGCAGTTATGAGAATCCGGTCTTCACACCCAAAGATGTGAGACTTGCGGGCGTTTACCTTGGTCACCTGGCCGCCGCATTTCGTATTTCCCAACATTTGCGTGGCCTTAAATTTGCCGCGACGGTTGGGCAGCGCCTCATGGAGGCTTCAGATCGCGCCATGTTTCTGGTTAACCGCGCGGGAGGGATTGTCGCGTCAAATGCCGTTGCCGCGGCGCTCTTGGCGGACGGTGGCTTATTGCGCAAACAAAATCAGCGGCTTTCCTGCCAGGACGCCGCGTCCGATCGCCAATTATTGAGCGCAATTGCCGAGGTGGGAGTAGGTGCCCCGACAAGAGGCAACACACCGGGACAAAGAGCCGCACTTCGCTTGACTGACAGAAACGGCACCGGCGCATTCTGTACCTTGTGGAATCTCCGACCAGAAGATTCGATGAGCGCCTTTGGCGACCGCGAGGCGATTCTCGTCACCATCACCCACCCACGAAGCGGCAAGTGTATCGACCTCATGCTTTTGGGTTCGCTGTTCGATATGACGCCCGCCGAATCAAGAGTGGCTGCTGCGTTGATGGAGGGCGACGACGTCGCCTCGATTGCGCAGGTGCTTCACGTCTCCGTTCAGACAATTCGCTCGCATCTGAAAACCATATTTTCTAAAACAGGGACGCATCGGCAAGGCGAACTTATTCAGCTTTTGATTCGTACAACCGAAACATGATTTTTTGCCTTGCCGTGCAACACGCGTGGCACACGCGGCATGGCAAAACTCGTCGCTGAAGCCTGCGGTGCATTCGCGGGACGTTGAAGATTGAGGGTGCGCGATGGGGAGCGGGTGAGTGCGATCAGGGTGTCCGCGCAGTAAGAGCGTGCGCAACCCATTTCAACGGGTACTTCTATTTACCTCAAATCTCTGTTTCCCCGGCCCCCGATTAAGACATTCGAGGGCAGGCTGCGGCCGGGGCCCAATTTTGTCAATGTGTCAATGGCTTACGAAAATTGGGTACCGGCCTTGTATGTCCCAGAATTATATTGTTCCCATGGTTTTGGCTCTTTTTTACGAAGGGGAACGTAGCGAGATATCCACAGGGCTTGGCTGTGGACAAGGCGCGGGGTCTTATCACTACCCTGACGCGTCTTGTCCACAGCCGCGAAGCGCCCTGTGGGTATCTCGCGGCGCGCGGCACGCATCCGAACGTGCCGCGCAGTGGTGGTAGTTGTTGTTGGCGGAGGGGCATCAGATCGATCCGGCCTGGTACTGCGCGGGTTGAGGCAAGTACGCGGCGAAGCGAAGATCGGTGCTTCTTCTTTTTTGGGCACTGTGTTGTGCAAACCCGAACGGTTGGACGGTCGCACACCGGATTGAACACAAGGAGGGGTGATCAACATGGAAACCAAGTTTGTCGGTATTGATGTCAGCAAGTTAACACTGGATTTTGATTGTCTGCCGGTCAGTGCGTCGCTGCAAGTTGCCAATGATTCGGTTGGCGTGGCGGCGCTGGTGGCGTTGCTCACAGGCAGCGGTGTCGAGCGCATTGTGGTTGAAGCGACCGGAGGGTATGAGACCGCCGTGGTCAGCGCCTTGGCCGTTGCGGGTTTACCGGTCGTGGTGGTCAATCCGAAGCAGGTGCGTGACTTCGCCAAAGCCAAGGGCCACTTTGCCAAGACCGATAAGCTCGATGCCAAGGTGCTGGCTTTGTTTGGCGAACGGATGACGCCACCACTACGCGCGTTCCCGGACGAGGCGCAGCGGGCACTGGCTGACGTGCTCAATCGTCGCCTGCAACTGGTGACCATGCGCGCGCAGGAGAAGACGCGTCTGGCGTCGGTGCCTGCGGTTGCCAAAAAGGATATCGAGCTGCACATCGCCTGGCTGGACAAGCGCATCGTCAAGCTGGAAACCGATCTGGGTGATCGCCTGAAGAAGTCGCCGGTGTGGTGCCACAAGGCCGAACTGCTCGACAGCGTACCGGGGGTGGGTAATGTGACGACGTTCTCACTTTTGGCGGACTTGCCAGAGTTAGGCACGCTGAATCGCCAGCAGATTTCAGCACTGGTCGGCCTGGCTCCATTCCCCGACGACAGCGGTACGCGGCAAGGGAAACGATACATTCGTGGTGGACGCGCGGAGATCCGTTGCGTGCTATACATGGCAACGCTCTCGGCAAAAACACACAATCCACCGATCAAGGCCATGTTCGAACGCCTGACCAAGGCCGGCAAGCCGTTCAAGCTTGCGATGACTGCATGCATGCGGAAGCTGCTGACCATTCTCAACGCTATCCTAAAAAAAGACAAAGCTTGGCAAATTCAACCTTTTGCTTGACACGGTTGCTTCGCCGGAACGACGAGCTTTTTGAAGTACCCTGCGTCGCAGATCGCCATTTGGCGGGCGTTTTGAGACGAAAAGCCTCATAAAGCCGCGCCAGTGCGGGTGCTAGATCGGGAATTCCCATCCTCTTCGCCATGATCCCTCGACGATGGGGTTCCAGGTTTGCGCGCTGACAGAATTGCCATCGTGGATCGCCACCCGCGCGGGCGATAGATTTTTCAAGGTGCGTTTAAGATCAAATCGTCGCCGTCCAGGCTCGGTCAACACGATTCCATGCCGCCTCTGCCGCCGGCCTGACATCGGCCCAGGAAGGATCGATTTCGGATTTGGTGCGCAGATATGCAGCCGTAAGATCCGGTTCCGCATGGGCAAAC
>JANPBQ010000031.1:0-12936 GCA_031430555.1 Betaproteobacteria bacterium | reverse complement strand
TGGGTGTGGATGGGGAATGAGAGGATGTGCGACGCAACAAAGACTCCGGTAATCGTGCGATGCGCTATTTATTCCCGGCGCGCGGCTCTTGTCAACCGCTGTCAGTGTGGCCGAATTCTCGCCAGCCAGCGCTGATCCTGGGCAATTTTGAACAAGGCCTCGGCCGAGCCGATATTTTGCTTGACCGCGCGGCGCAGCAACACCTGAAACAATTGCGCCGTGCCAAACGCGTCCGCGACCGCGCGGTGCCGCGCTGGAATTGCGATCGAAAAATAATCCACCCAGTCATCGAGGCTGCGCAGTCCAGGCGGTGCGTCGCTGCACAATACCGGCGCGAGCAAGGCAAGATCGATGAAGAGGGGCGAAAAAGCGAGGCCAAGATATTCATCGAACGCGCGTTTCAACATGGCTTCATCGAACTGCGCGTGAAACGCAACGCAGGGAATTTTTTCGGCGTAGGACAAAAAAGCGAGCAGCGCCGCGCGCGGCTCGATGCCATCGCACTGCTCGCTGCCGCCGATGCGGTGAATCAGGATGTTGCCGGTGGTGCTCGGTTTGGCCTGCTTCAACACAATTTCAAAGCTGTCTTGTAAGCGAATCTCGTTGCCCTCCATCGCGACCGCGCCGATGGCGAGCAGGCGGTCACGGCGCATATCGAGCCCAGTCGTCTCCACATCCACCACCCGCCAGCGCTGGGTGGGCAACGGTGCACGTAAATCGGCGGGAGAAAGTGCCCGCCAGCGTGCGATCGCCGCCTCTGTTGCGGCATCCAACTCCACAGCGCGCGCGCCGAAAATTGCATCCAGCAGTTTCATTGCAGAAAATCCATTTCAAGCCGGCTTTGCAATTTGCGCGCCTGCCGCAGCGCCTCTTTCAGGATGCGACGATCCAATTCATTCAAGCGATCCGGATCAATGCGGTTCGGCGACGTGACTGGCGCAACGTCGACCGGCGCATCGGGGTCGTCTTGACTGCGCAGCCGTAGCGATTGCACAAAATGAAATCCATCGATGATTGCGGCGGCCTCGTCGGCCGACATGTTCATTTTCGGCGCCGCCAAACGGATGCGCTCGGCCGTGTTTGACGCCGCGACACCGTGCTTCAACGCGAAGATCCGCGCCGCGTCGATGAACGGTCGCGCGCCGACTTTTTTCAGATCGATCGTTCCCGGCGCGTCGTTGTCATCGGCGATGAAATCGCGCAGCACACCCAAGGGGGGCCGCACCTGCAACGCGTTCTCAGCCATCAAGCGAAAGAACATGTTGCGCGACGCAACCTGCGCGCTTAACCAGCGGCGCAGCGATTCCGCGAGTTCGGCGTCGATGGACGATGCAGCATGCAGGATACGAAAGTCAAAAAATATTGCCGCGTTCAAGAGCGCCTCGGGATGCGGGGTCGCGATCCAATCGGCGAACGTCTTGCGCCACTCCGCCGGCGTGAGGCACCACTTGGGATTCCTCGCCATGATGTCGCCTTTGCAAAGCGGAAACCCGCAGCGATCGAGAATGCGGTTGGCCGCATCGGCGAACCGCAAGAAGCCGGCGCGCGTCGTCTCGATCTCACCTTCATCGGCGGGCGCGAAGATGATGGCGTTGTCCTGATCGGTGGCGAGCGTTTGTTCCATACGTCCTTCGGAACCCAGCCCCAGCCAGCACCATGGCACCGGAGGCGGCGCGCTTTCGCGTGCGGCGTGCGCCAGCGCGCGGCCGACAATGGCGTCATTCAACGTGGTGACAAACTGCGTGAGTTGCTCAGCGCCGACGCCCTGCGCCAGCAACGCGCCGGCAAGGCAGCGCACTTCCAGCGACGCGCGAGCGAGTGCATCGACCGTATCGGCGTGTTCAATTGTCTTGGCGATCTCGCCTGGTGAAAGGCGCTGCAACGTGAAGAGATCGCGTTCGGACACGATGCCGGCAAGCCGCTCTTCCTCCATCACCAGCACATGGCGAAAACGAAACTGCGCCATCGCGCGCGCCGCTTCAAACAGGGGCGCGTGCGCCGGCAGGCTGAAGGGGTTTGGCGTCATGGCGATTTCGATCGGCGCATCCTGCGCAGTGCCGGCCAATGCGATGCGGTCGAGCACATCGCGCTCAGTGAAAATGCCGAGCGGCTTTCCCAACCCATCCGCGATCACCACGGAGCCGATGCGCAGGTCTTTCATCATCTCCAGCACCGCGCGGATCGGCGTTTGTGGCGCGACCGTGACCGGCGCGCGCGCGATGATCGATTTCAAAGGGCTTGATAAGTTGCGCGCTTCCGAAACGCGCGCGGTGTACTGTCCCTGCACGGCCCGCCTCGATTGATCAAGCAATGCGGCGAGGCGTCGTGTAGCGAAATCGCGGAACGGCCGCGAGACATCCATCACATGCTCGAAATCCTCGAGTGGGAGTTGGTAGCAAAACGAGTCCTCTGCCGCGACAAAATTGAGCACGCTCGCGCGTCGCGAAATCAATGCGCCAATCGGGAAACACTCGCCTGCGGCCAATGTGAGCAACGCATTGCCCGCGTCAACGGTTTTTGGGTCGCGCCCCTGCACGAGGCCTTTTTGCACAATGAAAAACGTGCGCACATTGCCGTGGCCCGGTGTCAACAGTGTTTCGCCCTTGGCGAAATATGCCAATGACAAGCGAGTTGCAAGATACTGCAACGCCGTGGTTTCCATCTCGGCGAACGGCGCGTGATGGCGGAGTTCTTCGCTCGTAGTTGCGATCAGCGATGGGGCCGGTTGCGAGTGATTGGGTGGCAACATGATTCAATGCGCCTCGGCAGTTCGTGCCGTAATTTTCGAGAGCGGCATCATCGCTTGCATCTCGACGCGTAATTCTAAGAAACCCTGTCGTACCGGCGAATGCCGGTACCCAATTTTTGCAATCTCTTGAGATACGATGAAAATTGGGCCAAGCCACTGCATTGGCTTGGCGTTCAGCGGGCGCATCGCACGCGATCCAAATTCCCCGCCACACCCCCGGAACAAGTCCGGGGAGAAAAAAAAACGGTAAGCAGTAATACCCCGACACGAAACTCAAGCATTGGAGAGGTTTTCGAGACATTTTCGCCCGGAAACGCCCGCCAATGCTGGAGTTTAACTTTCATGTACAGCCGCCACGACCGCAGTCGGCATCCGCTTAAATCGATTGTTTCAGTTGCTCCAGAATCGCCGGATTCTCGAGCGTCGACACATCTTGCGTGATCGCCTCGCCCTTCGCAATCGAGCGCAACAAACGCCGCATGATTTTTCCCGAACGGGTCTTCGGCAGATTGTCGCCAAAGCGAATGTCTTTGGGTTTGGCGATCGGCCCGATTTCCTTGCCGACCCATTCGCGCAGCACTTTTGCCATCGCAATCGCATCCTCGCCAGTCGGTCGTGCGCCTTTTAAAACCACGAATGCGCATACCGCTTCGCCGGTCATGTCGTCCGGCCGGCCGACCACGGCGGCTTCGGCGACCAGAAGCGAATTCGACACCAACGCCGATTCAATTTCCATGGTTCCTAAACGATGTCCGGAAACATTTAGCACATCATCGATGCGGCCCATGATCGTGAAATAGCCGTGTTCTTTATCGCGCACGGCACCATCGCCGGCGAGATAAAGCTTGCCACCGAGCTCCTCCGGAAAGTAAGTTTTCTCGAAACGCTCCGGGTCGCCCCAAATCGTGCGCACCATCGACGGCCAGGGACGCTTCACCACCAGAATTCCACCGTTGCCATTTTCAACATCGTGCCCCACCTCGTCAACGATGGCGGCCATTATGCCGGGTAGCGGCAACGTGCACGAACCTGGAATCATCGGCGTGACGCCGGGCAGCGGAGAAATCATGTGGCCGCCGGTTTCGGTTTGCCAGAACGTATCGACAATCGGACAGCGCGAGCCGCCGACGTTTTCGTAATACCACATCCACGCCGCCGGATTGATCGGCTCACCGACCGAGCCAAGAATTCGCAACGACGACAGATCGAAATTACGCGGATGTGTTTTCGGGTCCACCTCGCCGGCTTTTATGAGCGAGCGAATTGCGGTGGGTGCGGTGTAAAAAACGTTGACCTTGTGCTTCTGAATGGTTTCCCAGAAACGGCCCGCGTTCGGATAAGTTGGCACACCTTCAAACACGATCTCAGTCGCGCCTACAGAGAGCGGGCCATACGTGATGTATGAATGACCCGTTACCCAGCCGATATCTGCGGTACACCAGAAAATATCATTCGGCTTTGAGTCAAACGTCCATTTCATAGTCAAATGCGCCCAAAGCAAATAGCCGCCGGTGGAATGCTGGATGCCTTTGGGTTTTCCCGTCGAACCTGAGGTGTAAAGTATGAATAGCGGATGTTCGGCGTTCACCCATTCCGGCTCGCACACTTCGCTTGCAGCAGCCTCTACGTCGTGCCACCAATGGTCGCGCCCCGCAGACATGCTCACATTGCCACCCGTGCGCTTGTAGACGATGCAGGCCTTCAGTTGCTCGCATCCACCCATTGCAAACGCTTCGTCAACAATTTTTTTGATCGGCAGTGCCTTGCCACCACGCATTTGCTCATCAGCCGTGATGATCGCGACCGCACCCGCATCCAATATTCGCTCATGCACCGATTTGGCTGAAAAACCGCCAAACACCACCGAGTGGATCGCACCGATGCGGGCACAGGCCTGCATCGCGATCACACCCTCGATGGTCATCGGCATATAAATGATGACGCGTTCGCCTTTCTTGACGCCCTTTGCCTTCAGTGCATTGGCGAACTTGCACACACGCCAGTGCAGTTCGCGGTAGGTAATCTTTGTCGCAACACCATCATCAGCTTCAAAAATTATTGCCGTCTTTTCCGCGTTGCCGTTGGTGAGATTGCGGTCAAGGCAGTTGTACGACACATTCAGTTCGCCATCGTCGAACCAGCGGTAAAACGGCGCTTTTGATTCATCGAGAACCTGAGTAAATGGCTTGTGCCAGGAAAGGTTTTCGCGCGCGAGTCGGCCCCAAAAACCGGCATAGTCTCTTTCAGCTTCATCACACAGAGCCTGATAGGCCGACATACCGGAAATGTTGGCCTGACTTGCCAACGCTGCCGGTGGATTGAATATACGGTTTTCGTGGGATACCGATTCGATCGATGCCATGGGGTTCTCCAGTTTGAGGTGCTTTCCGGGTGGCACCCGGGACGCGCGTGCGGCTGCTTCCGATGGTGCTCTTGTATTTAACTAATTTACAGCAGAACAGGCATGTTGCGGCAAAGTGGGCCGTATTGTTATTACATCCCTGTAACCTGACAGGGCCCTTACGGGAGTACCGACGACAGGTGATATACATCTCCCGTAATTTCTCGCAGTATCATCAAAGTGACACTAAGAGTCGGCAGGAAACCATTAAAGCGATATTTCATCTCCTGGCCTTGTTTTAATAGAGTCGCCGTGAAGGATGTCAATCATGCCCAATGCGTTTAATTTTTCCGAGTCGCCTTTCGATTGCCTGAGTCCCGACGAGCAAAGGCTGGTACGAAATAGCGTCGATATTGCCTACTATCGCGCGGAAGAAAACATCCTTGACCTAGGCGTCCAGCCCGCACATCTTTTTGTCATCATCAAGGGCGTGGTCCACCAGTATGAAGGCACCGAAATCATCAATACCTACGGCGTCAACGATTGTTTCGACGGCCGGGGTTTGGTCGCAGGAAAAGTAAGCAACCGGTTTGTGGCAGGCGAAGAAGTTGTCGCATACCAGCTGGCAAAGGATACCGTCAGCAGTCTGATCGCCAGCAATGCTACGTTTGGCGCAATGTTGTTCTCGGATCTATCCAACAAGCTAAGCGCGATTTCGCAAAGCAAGAGTCAGCACGAGTTGCAGTCTTTGACGATGGCCAGAGTCGATGAGGCGTTTGTGCGTCCGGCGCACTTTGTCGATGCTGACACGGATATCGTCTCGATCGTGAAGTTGTTCAAAACCGAGCGTATCACCACGGTGCTGGTGCGAGACCATGCCTGCCATCCGCCGCGCCTCGGGATTTTTACCCACACGGGTCTTCAACGAGCGATCCTGAGCGGGACGCCGCTGCACGAACTGGCGGTTCGTGATCTGGCGAATTTCTCGTTGATATCAGTTCGGCCATCCGGGCAACTTGGCGATGCGCTCGCGGTCATGATTCAAAAGCGCGTACATCGTGTGATAGTTGCCGAAGTCGATAACGCCGGCGTCGTGGACAGTGAACGAATTGTCGGCATTCTGGAAGCATTGGATTTGTTCAGCTTCATGTCGAACCATTCCTATTTGATCAGCATCAAGATCATGCAATCCGACAGCCTCGCCGCACTTGCCGAGGCCGCACTGCATATCAACAAGCTTATCGCGCTGCTCCATCAAGGCGGCACCAAGGTCAGCCTGATCGCCACGCTTGTGCAGGAACTCAACGCGAGACTGTTCGAACGAGCCTGGCATTTGATTGCGCCGCCTGATCTGGTCGCCAATAGCTGCCTTTTCGTCATGGGTAGCGAGGGTCGCGGCGAGCAACTGCTGAAGACCGATCAGGACAATGGGCTTATTCTGCGCGACGGCTATGTCCCGCCTTCGAGTCTCGCGGAAATCTGTAGCCAGTTTTCTGCGGCGCTACGCGATTTCGGTTATCCGGATTGCCCGGGAAACATCATGGTGAGCAACCCCGTTTGGCGACAGACCGCTAGCGATTTTGCGCAAATGACACGGCAATGGCTGATGTTGCCGACGCCGGATACGCTAATGTCATTGGCCATATTTCTCGATGCTCATACCGTGAGCGGTGACGGCAACCTGCTTGATCAGGTGCGGCAAGGCGTGTTCAACCTTGTTACCGACAACGACGCGATGCTTGCCCGCTTTGCGTCGGCCATCAATTCTTTCGCCGAAAGCGGCGGCTGGTGGAATCGCCTGCTGACACGCAATGAGCTTCATGAGGACGAGCTTGACCTGAAGAAGGCGGGAATCTTTCCGCTGGTGCATGGCATTCGCAGCATGGCGCTTGAACAGCGGTTAAGCGACCTTGGTACGGTAGCCCGGATTCAGCAGTTGGTGGCGGCGGGCAAGCTGACCACGGGGATGGGCGCGGATCTGACCGAGAGTCTGCATTTCTTCATGGCGCTGAAATTGAAGGTCGGTCTGGCCAATCTTGCCAGCAATCGCCTGCCTCCCGGCGGCATTCGCCTGTCAACACTCAGCAGTCTGGACCGCGATCTCTTGAAAGACACGCTCGACGTGGTCAAGCGTTTCAAGGGGCTGATGCGTCAGCACTTTCATCTTGACATGGTTTCGTGATGGAATGGCTGTCGCCGACCGGTTGGTTCGCGGCACTGGAAAGACAGTGGCTGCTCTACAACCTGGAAAACCCGCAATTTAGGTACATGTTCGCGCCGCCCCCGCCAAACGAATGGGTGGCGCTCGACTGTGAAACGACCGGCCTCAACGTGAATACCGATGAAATCATTTCCATTGCGGCGGTGCGCATCGTTGGTAACCGGGTGATGACGAGTGAGCGGCTTGAACTGCTGGTGCGCCCGGATAAGCGCGTTTCCGCCGACAGCGTACGCATTCATCAGTTGCGCGAGCAGGATGTCGCGCAAGGGATGGCGCTTGAAACCGCAATGGTGCAATTGATGGAATTTATCGGTAGCCGACCGCTTGTCGGCTACTACCTTGAGTTTGACCTTGCCATGATCGACCGCGCGGTAGCACCGCTACTTGGCGGCGATATGGGTATGCCGCAACAGAGGAACGAAGTCTCGGCGATGTACTACGACTTCAAGTTCCGGCAACTGCCGCGACACCTGCGCGACAATCCCTTTATCGACTTGCGATTCGCCACCTTGATGAACGATCTTGATCTGCCGGTACGCAATGCGCACGACGCCCTGAACGACGCCATCATGGCCGCGTTCGCTTTCATCAAGCTACGACATCTCCTGGCTGCCGGATAACAATTTCCCGCAGCCAGGATAAGGTCTGGGTCAGTGTCCCGACACGCCCGAGGCACCAAAGCCAGTCTCGGATCGCACTTGTTGTGCCTTAAACGCGGCGCGCTCGGTCGCAGCTTGCGGGCTCTTGTCGAGTATCGAGAAAAGCCAGATGCCGACAAACCCGATGGTCACGGAGAACAGGGCAGGCGACGAGTAAGGGAACAATGCCGAACCCTTCGGATTGCCCAGCGTCGCCTCCCAGACTGACGGCGAGACGATGGTCAAACCCACAGACGAAATCAGTCCGAGGAAGCCGCCGATGACCGCACCCCGGGTGGTGCAATCCTTCCACAAAACCGACATGAACAAGACCGGGAAGTTGGCGGACGCGGCGATCGCAAATGCCAACGCGACCATGAAGGCGATATTTTGCTTCTCGAACGCGATGCCGAGCGCGACGGCGAGCACGCCAAGTACCAAAACCGTCAGCCTCGAAACTTTGAGTTCCGCGTCGCTATCGGCGTTGCCTTTTTTGATCACGGTCGCATAGATATCGTGCGACACGGCCGACGCACCCGACAGCGTCAAGCCTGCCACCACCGCCAGAATGGTTGCGAAGGCGACGGCTGAAATGAAGCCGAAGAATACATTGCCGCCCACCGCTTTGGCCACCAACACCGCCGCCATGTTCGCGGAACCACCACCGCCTTTGATGATGCCCTTGGCAGTATCTGCGAATTCAGGATTGGTCAGTACCAGCGTGATCGCACCAAACCCGATAATGAAAATCAGCACGTAGAAGTAGCCTATCCATGTGGTGGCCCAGAGTACCGACTTGCGCGCCTGCTTGGCATCGGGAACAGTGAAAAAGCGCATCAGAATATGCGGCAGCCCGGCGGTGCCGAACATCAATGCCATACCGAAAGAAATGGCCGAGATGGGATCCTTGATGAAGCCACCCGGCCCCATGATTGAGAGACCGATCGAGGCGGCTTCGGCCGGTGCCTTGCCGCCATTCGCGGCGATCTGGGTTCTGACTTCAACGCCTTTTGCAAACAGCGCCTCGGGACTGAAGTTGTACTGGGACAGCACCATGAGCGCCATGAAAGTCACGCCGGCCAACAACATCACAGCCTTGATGATCTGTACCCACGTCGTGGCGGTCATGCCGCCGAACAGCACATAAACCATCATCAGCCCGCCGACGATGACCACCGCGATCCAATATTCCAGACCGAACAGCAATTTGATCAGCGCACCCGCACCGACCATCTGCGCGATCAGGTAAAACAGCACCACAACAAGCGTGCCCGACGCGGCGAACACGCGAATGGGGGTCTGCTGGAATCGGTAACCGGCCACATCGGCAAAGGTAAACTTTCCCAAGTTTCGCAAACGCTCGGCCATCAGGAAAGTGATGATCGGCCAGCCGACCAGAAAGCCGATCGAATAAATCAGTCCATCGTAGCCGGTGGCCATGACGGCCGCCGAGATGCCCAGAAAGGACGCGGCCGACATATAGTCGCCGGCAATCGCCAGCCCGTTCTGGAATCCCGTGATTCCTCCGCCCGCAGTATAAAAATCGGCGGCCGATTTTGTTTTGGCGGCCGCCCATTTGGTGATGAACAAGGTGGCAATCACGAACACCGAGAACATACCGATCGCGACCCAATTGGTGGGCTGCTTGTCGACTTGGCCGAGGTCTGCACCGGCAGCGAATGCGGTGCCGGCAAATAGTGTTGCCGCGACAGCCGCGAGCAAGTTGAACGCGATCTTCATTTCGCGGCCTCTTTGAGGATCTCTGCCGTCAGTTGGTCGAATTCACCGTTGGCTCTGCGCACATAGATGCCGGTAATCACTATGGTGAAAATAATCACCGCCAACCCGATTGGAACTCCAAGTGTGGTCACGCCATTTCCGATGGGTTGCGCAAGAAACGGCTTGTTGAACGCGATCAACGCAATGTAGCCGAAATAGACCAAGAGCATCAGAATGGTCAGTGTCCAACCCAAGGTATTGCGCTTCTGTCGCAGTTCAAGGTACTTCGGGTTGGCTTCAATTCTTGCCACAATTAAATCACTCATGTTCACCTCCTGGTGGAAATCCGTCCGCAGATGCTGCGGCGCAATGCTCTTTGTGGTTTTTGAATTGCCGGCGACCGGCGCGCCGCGCCAAGGCGTTCAAAGGCGCTCAAATACCGCCGCGATGCCTTGACCGCCGCCGATGCACATTGTTACCAGTGCGTAACGGCCCCCGGTGCGATGTAACTCATATATCGCCTTGGTGGCAAGAAATGCGCCCGAACAGCCAATCGGATGGCCAAGCGCAATGGCACCCCCGTTTGGATTTGTTTTCTTCGGATCCAGCCCAAGTCCGCGCGAAACAGCAATCGCCTGCGCGGCGAAGGCTTCGTTGCTTTCGATTACATCCATTTGTTCGAGCGTCACGCCGCCTTTTTTCAATGCGAGTTTGGTGGCGGGTATCGGGCCTTCGCCCATGATCTCATTCGGCACGCCGGCCACCGCATATGACACCAGCCGCGCGATCGCCTTATATCCCGCCGCCGCCGCCAAGGTCGCGTCACCCAGTACAAAAAAAGCAGCGCCGTCGTTGACACCGGAAGCGTTGCCCGCCGTCACGGTGCCGCCATCTTTTTTGAACGCGGGTTTCATCTTTCCCAGCGTCTCCATTGTCGTACCTGGCTTCACATGTTCGTCCGTGTCGAAAATGACCTCACCCTTTCTGGTCTTCATCACGATCGGCACGATTTGCGACTTGAAGCGGCCCTCGGTAATAGCGGCCGCCGCACGGCGGTGGGATTCCACAGCGACAGCATCCTGCTCTTCGCGGGTAATTCCCCATTTTGTGACGAGATTTTCCGCCGTGATGCCCATGTGACCCACGCCGAACGGATCGGTCAGCGTTGCAACCATCGTATCGATTAGTTTGGTGTCGCCCATGCGCGCACCGCTACGCATCGCGGTCGATAGATACCCGCCGCGGCTCATTACTTCCACGCCACCACCCACGCCATAGTCGCAGTCGCCGAGCAAAATGTTCTGCGCGGTCGTGACAATGCCTTGCAGGCCGGAGGAACACAGCCGGTTCACCGACATCGCCACCGAATCCATCGGTAGTCCCGCCTGGATCGACGCCACCCGCGCCACATAGGCAAAGCGGCTCTCCGTGGGAATAGTGTTGCCGACCGTCACATAATTGATTGCCTTGGGATCCACACCCGAACGTTTGACCGCTTCCTTCATCACATTGCCAGCCAATTCGGCAGGCTCGATATCGGCAAGCGATCCGCCGAAGGTGCCGATTGCTGATCGTGCCGCGCCGAGAACGACGACATCGCGGGTACTCATGTTGAGTCTCCTTTGGGAAAAGATCGGGATGATTTCATTCTACGCGCGCCAAACCAGCGCATTGCGACTGTTTCTGTGCGCTGCCGATCATTTACGCATGCGCAAATTACGGCAACCTTACAGCAAACCGTCCTTGCCCTATGTAAGCTATCTTATGTCTTTTATAAGACTTATTGACGCGCTGCAACATTGCGTGTAATTTGACGATGCATTTGACTTGTCGCCGGCGGAAACCCCACCATCGCCGGCCTGCGGAGAACACGATGAAACATGCGCGCGCCGAACTAATTCCCGGTACCCATCCCGGGGCTGAAAACCATGGCATGACCGCCGATATGCTGGGCGATTACTGGCCGGGCATACAAATCTATTATCCGCCGGTCAAATACGCTCCCGCGCTGGGCTTGTATGAAGACCTTGAGCAGGCCGCGCAGCGGTTCAAGAAACACGCCTCCGGCACCAATTCGCACACGCTGATATTCGATCTTGAAGACGGTTGCCGGCAGAAAGAAATGTCGCGCCAACTATTGCGGCAGGAATTGCCGGGCATGAAAAAAAGGAAGGAAGTTCAAGTTGCGGTGCGGATCAATCCGTTCCGCACCGATGAGTACGAGAAGGATTTGCAAATGATCCGTGATTTGTCGGATCACATCGATGTGGTGATGCTGGCCAAAGCGGGCGAGGCCTACGGCTCGCCAGAAATCCGCGATCTCTCCGCCGTGTTGGTGGGATTGAATCACCGCATGACGATTCAACCCATCATTGAGCATCCGAAGTCGCTCAAGATCGCCCCCGATTTAATGCAATACGCCACCGTCAAACACGTTGTATTCGGCATTCACGATTTCTCGAAAGCGATGGGCATTCAGATCACGCCACGAAACTGGACCGTGGAGTTGGCCTATTTCATGAATCAAGTGTTGTTCGAAGCGCGCATCGCCGGTAAAGGTGTCATCGGCGGCGTCGAAACGTTGATCGGCCAATCAGCGATGCCGGAAACCTTTGTGGAGCCCAACGACGTGCGCCGCTGGCTCGATTTGCATGGCGACGAAGAATCACGCGTAGTCTACGGCCACGCCTGCGAAGAGTCGGCCATGGGCATGACGGGCAAGCAGGTGATTCATCCCTTCCACATTCATCCGTGCAAAGTGGCCTACACGCCCTCGCCCACCGATATCAAAACCAAGAGCGCGATTCTAAAAGCAGCGATCGAGGCTGACGCGTTGCTGGGCGGCGCGATCAAGTTCAACGGCGAAATGCTCGATCCGCCGATGTTCGGTAAAGCGTTGCAGACGCTGTTGCGCGCGCATGCGTTACATGCGTTGTCGGACGCGGATACCGCGTTTGCGATCGAAGTGCTGAAGAAGCTTCCGGCGCAAGTGGTGCGGGAAAACTGGCCGTATGGGGTGATTCTTTAGTAAAACTTGGGGTACTTCTGTCAACTACTGTCGTACCGGCGAATGCCGGTACCCAATTTTTGTGACCACTTGAGTTGCACTCAACATTGGGCCCCGGAACGGCGGTCTCTAAGTATTAGTGCAACACCTTAGTATTATGTTCACGAAAGGGAGTTGCGATGGAAAGCGGGAAGCAGAGTTATACATATACACAGATGACGCTGGCGGTGCGCGAAGAGATCAGTCGCGGTCTGGCGGCGG
>JANPBQ010000030.1:0-1852 GCA_031430555.1 Betaproteobacteria bacterium | reverse complement strand
GTTCAAGTGGGCGACGCGTTGGTCACGTCGGGCATCGATGGAACCTACCCGGCGGGGCTCTCCGTGGCGGTGATTACGGCGGTCGAAAAGAATCCCGCGTTTCCGTTCGCCCGCATTTCCGCGAACCCGGCCGCCGGCACCAATCAACATCGCTTCGTGAAGGTCCTGATCCGGCAAGAGCTCCACGATTATCCCCGCCCCGACGTGAAGGCAGATGAAAAGCGTCCTGCGCGCGAGCGTGGCGGCGGTGCCAAGCGACGCGAGCCGCGCTGATGGACTTGTCCCCGATCTCGCACGAACCGATGCGCCCCCCCGCGCCGTTGCGCTTGCTGGTGGGCTCGATCGCGTTCGCGTTTCTGTTGAACCTGCTGCCCTGGAGCGGCGCATTGCTTCGCGCGCATCCTGATTTTGTGTTGCTGGTGTTGCTCTACTGGAGCGTAAGCCAGCCGCGCAGCATCGGCCAGGGCGCGGGATTCGCGTTCGGCCTGGTGATGGATGTGGCCGACAGCGTGCTGCTTGGTCAACACGCGCTGGTGTATGTGGTGGCGATCTATCTCGCGCAATTGTTGCGGTTGCGGATTTTGCAATTGAGCCTGCTCGAACAGGCGCTGCATGTCGGCACGATCCTGGCGTTCGCGCAGACCATGGTGGTCGGGCTGAATTTTTCACTTGGACGCGAGTTTCCCGGCCTGCTGCTGGCGCTGTCGCCGGTGCTAGGCGCGGCGCTATGGCCGCCGCTCGATTTCGTCGCGAATCTGCCGCGTTTCCGTCGCGCGTCGCGGCAAACCACGATGATGCATTAGTTTCTCGATGGAAATGACGCAGCAATGATCGGCACGGCCATCAAGAATCGGGAAGCGGAACTCACGGTGTTCCGCGCGCGCGCGCTGTTCGCCGGCATCTGCGTCATCGTTGCGTTTGCGGTACTCGCCGGGCGCATGGTGTATTTGCAGGTGATCAAGCGCAGCCACTTTCACACGCTTGCCGAGGCGAACCGCATCTCGGTGGTGCCGGTGGTGCCGAACCGCGGGCTGATCCTCGACCGAAACGGCGAAGTGATCGCGGCCAATTATTCAGCGTACACGCTCGAAGTCATGCCCTCGCGAGTCGCCAATCTCGACCGCGCGCTCGATGAACTCGCAACCGTCATCGACATTCAGGCGCGCGACCGGCGACGCTTCAAAAAACTCATGGAGGAGAGCAAGAATTTCGAGTCGCTGCCGATCCGCACGCGCTTGTCGGATGAAGAAATCGCGCGCTTCGCGGTCAACCGCTACCGCTTTCCGGGCTTCGACATTCAGGCGCGCCTGTTCCGCAATTATCCCCACGGTGAAGTCGCCTCGCATGCGATCGGCTACATCGGCCGCATCAACGATGCGGAAGTGAAGAAAATCGAGTCGGCCGGGCTTGCCGCCAATTACAAAGGCACCGATCACATCGGCAAACTCGGCATCGAAGGCAGTTACGAATCCGAGCTGCACGGCAGAACCGGCGCCGAGCAGGTGGAGATCGACGCGGGGGGCCGCGCGATCCGTTCGCTCGCCAAGACGATGCCGATCGCGGGCAACAATCTCACCCTGACGCTCGACATGAAATTGCAGCGCGCCATCGAAGACACCTTCGGCGACCGGCGTGGCGCGGTGGTGGCGATCGACCCGCGCAACGGCGAAATCCTTGCGCTGATTTCGCGACCCGGTTTTGATCCAAGTTTGTTTGTCGATGGGATCGATCCGCAAAATTGGGATCTGCTGAATACCTCGGTAGATCGACCGTTGCTGAATCGCGCCTTGCAGGGTGCCTATCCGCCGGGCTCCACGATCAAACCGTTTCTTGCGCTGGCCGCGCTCGAATC
>JANPBQ010000029.1:0-9508 GCA_031430555.1 Betaproteobacteria bacterium | reverse complement strand
CGCCTCCTCGGTCGCGGGGGGCAGCTTCGCAAAAACACCGGTTGACAACAAGCAGATGATTGCGGCAATGGCGATTCGCATGGGAGTCCTTCACAGTTCGACATCAAGGCCAGACATTGGCGACTTGATTGTGCTCCCGCGCTTGCGTGACTTCTGTGCGACAGCGAACATAGAAATTCGGGCGACTTTTGCCACTTTTTGGTGTGTTGCGAAGCCGTCAAGCCGTGGTCTCAAAAAAATCCGCAGACAGGGCGTGGATTACGTTTCATTGCACGCGCGAGCGCACATCGTTCGCGAATTGTCGGCGCGCGGCTTGCGGTTCAACGGGTCTGCCGCGCTAAGTGCCGCAAATCACGGATAGCCTGCCCCAGCGCGGGCTATTCCCGCCTTTCCGCGCCCCATCGCAGTCTGCTCCCGCAATGGCGTTTGCCGGGATATGCTTTCACCATGAAGACTTTTCTGAATTTCCTCCAGCAATTCACCCCGCGCCGGATTTTGCTCGCGATGCTGCTCACCACCATCGCCACGGTGATCGTCAAGCCGTATTTCTCCTACAACGTCGATTTCTGGTATCTGTGGATTCGCCTGTTCATCGTCGCAGTGGTGATGTTGTTCGCCTATATTCTTGGCGGCACCTTGCATGCACAGATCCGGCCGACGCGTTTGCGTGTCGAGCAGGCGCAATTTTTTGCGCTGATCGCAGGCGCCGTAGTCGGCACGGTCGTATCCGGATTGGTGATCGGTCGTTCTCTCTCCGAAATGGTGACCAATCAGGCGATTTTTTGGGGCATGGTGATTTTTACCGGTGCCGGGATTGCGCTCGGCGTCTTGGCGACGACCTTGCTTGTTTACCGCGAGCGCGCGGCGCGCGCGGCGGCCGATATCGCCAAGGGCGACGCGGAACGCCATGAGCTGGAAAAGCAAGTACTCGAGGCGCGCTTGAAACTGATGCAAGCGCAGATCGAGCCGCACTTTTTGTTCAATACGCTCGCCAATGTGCAGCACCTGGTGGAAGCGAATCCGCCGCTTGCCGCGCGCACGCTGGAGTCACTCATCACTTATTTGCGTGCCGCCTTGCCGGAGATGCGCGAGGGCGGCACCACGCTGGGACGCGAGGCGGAAATGGCGCGCGCGTATCTTGAGATTCAGCAATTGCGAATGGGGCCGCGCCTGACCTTCACGGTGGATATTCCGGAGACGCTGCGCGGCGCGGCGTTCCCGCCGATGATGCTGTTGACGCTGGTGGAGAACGCGATCAAGCATGGCATCGATCCCTTGCAGCAGGGCGGCGAAATTCGCGTCTGGGCGGAGATGGCGGGCGACGGCGCGCTCGATGTGTGCGTCGCCGATACCGGACAGGGTCTTTCGCATTCGAACGGGATGGGCATCGGCCTCAGAAATATCCGCGAGCGCCTGACCGCGCTCTATCGAAAAAATGCCAAACTATTGCTGGAAGAAAATACGCCGCGCGGCGTGGTGGCCCGAATCCGCATTGGGCGCGATGCTGCCAGCGCTTGAGTGGGCACAAGAGATGAATTCCTGAAATCATGAAAAACGCGATCACGGCAATCATCGCCGACGATGAGCCCCTGCTGCGCGAGCAGCTCAAGTTCCGCCTGGGCAAATTGTGGCCCGAACTGATGATCAACGCCGAAGCGGTGAACGGCGCGGAAGCGCTGGCGCTGTTCGAGGAGCATGAACCGGATATCGTGTTCCTCGACATTCATATGCCCGTAATGACGGGCCTCGAAGCGGCGCGCCTGATTGGCCGGGGGCGCGAAAAGCGCGCGCACATCGTCTTCGTCACCGCCTACGATGAACACGCGGTCGAAGCCTTCGAGCGCGGCGCAATCGATTATGTGTTGAAGCCGTTCAACGAAGCGCGCCTGACCGAGACGGTATTGCGGCTCAAGGAACGTTTGGAGTCGAATGCCCACAGCGAAGGCGAACGCGATACCGATACCGACGTGGCAAATGTGCTGCGCCAACTCACCCAGCACATGGGCCTGCCCACGGGCGAATTCCTGCGATGGATCAAAGCGAGTGTCGGCCAGACCGTGCGATTGATTCCGGTGGACGAAGTGATCTATTTTCAGTCTGATGAAAAGTACACGCGCGTCGTCCTGGAAGATACCGAGGTGCTGATTCGCAAGCCGATCAAAGAGCTATTGTCGGCGCTCGATCCACAGCAGTTCTGGCAAATTCATCGCGCCACGCTGGTCAATACGCGCGCCATTGCGGCCGTGGTGCGCGGGCTTCGCGATCAGGCGGATCTGAAGCTCAAAAATCGCCCGGAAACGCTCACCGTCAGCCGCAATTTCACGCACTTGTTCAAGCAGATGTGAGTGGTCGCTTTGCGGGAATCGGCGTCCTGGCAACATTCTGTTGGCATGGCCCCAATACCCCGCTCGCGCCGGCCGGTGCTAGCCAAACGCGAATATTGCATCCGGTAGTCAAAAAAAACACTGCCATCCTCGCGCACGCGGGGATCCATTTTTGGTTATCGCCCAATTGGTAACGGAACATGGATCCCCGCTTTCGCGAGGATGACAGTGTAATTCTAGATTTTCCACATCAAACTCCAGCACTGGCGCGCCTTTCCAGACGAAAAACCGCCAAACGCCTCACCAATGCTGGTGTTTTTGATTCTTGCATGGCTTTTTCATTCTGCAGGCCCGCCTTCCGCCGCATTCAGCCCGCGCATTCCACGCCATCGCCTGCAATCCATCCCGCCAATTCTGCAATCCGCCTGCCCGTGGTTGAGAAGGGTATCGGCTACCCCTACCATGCAGTCATGTCATAGGGTTGGCGCATTGCCTCCCGGCGACCTCACGTAAACTGCGACATTCAACTCGGATTCAACATGTTCAAAGCTTTCGGCGATTTCATCAACCGCACGCCCTGGTGGGCCATGATCCTGCTGGGATTCTCGACGCTATTGTTGCTGGTGATTTTCTCAGCACCGGTGCAAGTCATCCGCATGGCCGAAAGCGGGTCCACCCCGGAAGAGCGCCGCGCCATCAAGCGGGAAATCGACCGCGCCGTCGGCGATAGTGCCCTGGGCATGGCCGAACAGATCGTTGGCGCGATCAAAGATCGATCGAGTGACCCGGCGCGGCAACAGGAAATGGCGCGCGCGTTGGAAGAAATTGCCCAGGCCCGTCGCGAGATCTTCGCCGTGCAACGCGAAGCTCAGCACGAAGCGACCCGCGCCGCGCGCGAAACCGTCAAAGAGGTCAAGGAACGCGCATTGGAAGCCGCGAAAGACGCGGCGGATTCGGCCCTGGAAGCGGCACGCGAAGCCCGCGAAAGCGTGGAAGAAACCAGCCGCGACACGTTGGAAAAACTGAAATCGAGCGGCGTCGATACCACCGCAACCCAGCAAGCGTTGGATGCCACGATTCGCGCCGCGCGCGACAAAGAGACTGCGGCGAAAGAAGCCGTCAAAAAATTGGCCGAGAATCGGCGACGCGGCGTGTCGATCGGATTCAACGTCGGCGACGAGGCCGTCAAGATAGATGTCGATACGAACACGCCGGAAAAAGCGGGCGCAATCGTTGGCACTGATGCAACCGGCATGAATAAAAAATCCAATCTTCCTGCGTCACCCAAGGTAGCCGAGCCTCCCGCGCCACCGAAGCCCCTCAAAGCCCCCGCGAAAACCGGCGCAAACGAAAAGCAGGGCGTGGACTTTGACGGCACCATCGGCGGTGCCCGCATCAGCGGAAACATCGACATCGACGACAATGGAAAAATAAAAATCGAGATGCCCACGCCGCTAGTGCCACACCCGCCGTTGCCGCCGGAATTGCGCGAGGCGATTCATGCCAAGGTGGCGAGCGATGTGGCGCGCGCGGGCATCGGCTCGCTGGTCGTGCTGGCGTTCATCCCGATTTTCATCATGATGTTGATCGCGAAATACTTCATCGGCCGCTCGCGCCGCGCCACCGCCGTCGCCGAGCAGAAGACCAAGGAAGCCGACGTCAGCAATTCCAATCGGCAGATCACCGAAGCGCGTTTGCAGGCCTTGCAGGCGCAAGTCGAGCCGCATTTTCTCTACAACACGCTCGCCAATGTGCAAGCGTTGACGGAAGTTGACCCGGCACAGGCGAACCAGATGACCGGCCATCTGATTCAATACTTGCGTTCGTCTTTGCCGAAGATGCGCGAGAACACCTCCACCGTCGGCCAGGAAATCGAATTGGTGCGGGCGTACTTGAACATCCTGAAAATGCGTATGGGCGAGCGCCTCGCCTTCGATATCGATTGCCCGGCCGATCTGATGAGTTCGTCGTTTCCCCCAATGATGTTGCCCTCGCTGGTTGAGAACGCGATCAAGCACGGACTCGAACCGCAGCGCGAAGGCGGGCGCATCGATGTCATCGTGCAGCCGGTGTTCACCGCAACCGGCAGGCGCATCAAAGTCTCGGTGAAAGACACCGGCCGCGGCTTGACCGATGCGCCCACACAAGCGGGCGGTGGCGTGGGGCTCAGCAATATCCGCGAACGCCTGATCGCGATCTATGGCGACGCCGCCAAACTGACGCTCGAGTCCAATGATCCGAAAGGCGTTGTTGCCTCCATTGAAATTCCGGTTGAGACCAATGTGCCGGCGGCGGGCAGCGTGGAAGGCGCAATGGGCGCATCCGGTCCGGCGGCAGCGGCAATGACCGCCGCACCCGCGCCGACCGGCTGGTGGTCGCGCACCCGCCACGCGGCGGCCACCACGCACGGCGTGTGGGCGAAGATGATGTCGGTGACCTTCATCACGCTGATGGTGGTGCTGGCGGTGGTATTTGGATTGATGCTCGCCGCCCTGTATTCCGGCGCATTGCCGATGCAAGTGGGCGATGCGCATCTCGACGGCATCGAAGGCAAGGCGCTCGGCACGCTGCTGCTGATTGCCGCGTTTGCGGTGGTCGCGTTGATCATCCTGGTGGTCGTCGGGTTGCTCTATGGACTCGGCATTCTGTTGGTGGGGGTGCTGATTTTCGCCTTGCTTGCGACCCTCGTCGGCATGGTGCCTGCGCTGGCGCCTTTCATCCTGATCGGTCTCGCGTTGTACTGGTTCTGGTGGCGCAAACGGGAAAAGAATCCGTTAGACTAGAATTTATGACAACCGAAATCACCGCGATCATCGCGGAGGACGAGCCGATCCTTCGCGCGCAACTGAAAGCCAAGCTCACCAAGCTGTGGCCGGCATTGAAGATTCTCGCCGATGTCGGCGATGGCGAATCCGCGCTGGAAGCGATCGCGGAACTGAAGCCACGCTTGGCGTTTCTCGATATCCAGATGCCGGAAATGACCGGCGTGGAAGTCGCGAAATCGCTTGCCGCCAATCGCGATATCAAGTGCCACATCGTTTTTGTGACCGCGTTTGATCAATACGCGGTGGACGCATTCGACACCGGTGCCATCGACTACGTGTTGAAGCCCTACAGCGATGATCGCCTGCAAACCGCGATCACACGTTTGCAGGAACGGCTCGGTGATTCGCCCACTGCCGGTGCGCCGCAAAATCTGGAAGCGCTGGTCGCGCACTTGTCCGCGAAGCTGAATCCGCAAGCCGAAAAACTGAAATGGATCAAAGCCAACATCGGCGCGAATCTGCGTTTGATTCCGATTGAGGACGTGCTGTTTTTTCAGTCGGATGAGAAATACACGCTGGTCGCTACCAAGGAATTCGACGCGCTGATAAAAACGCCGATCAAGGAAATACTCGATGGCATTGACGCCGAAAAATTCTGGCAAATCCATCGCTCGACCATCGTCAATGCGTCGGCCATCGATGCGGTGTCACGCGACTTTCGCGGGCAGGCAACGGTGAAAGTGAAAGGCCGCAAAGAAAATCTCACCGTCAGCCGGCCATTTTCGCATTTGTTCAAACAGATGTAGGAATGGTTCACCGTAGGATGGGTGGAGGCGCACTTGCCGATACCCATCACGGGTCGCATATCCATTGATGGGTATCGCTGCGCTCCACCCATCCTACGGCAGCGGGAAAGATAGGCACCTACTCCCAATATTTTGCAAACCCGAGCACGCCGGCGGCCCAGCGCGCAACACCATACGCGAACCATGATTCCACCCGCGCAAACACGCTGCGACGCTGCCAGTCCTCCGTGCGGCAGCGCCTCGCCCCACCGCCAATTTCCGCCATCACCGACTCGCGCAACCCGCGCGCGAATTCCTTATCCACCACCACCACGTTGGCTTCGCGATTCAAAAACAGGCTGAATGGGTCGAGATTGCTGGAACCCACCGTCGCCCATTCGTCATCGACCACCGCGACCTTGCCGTGCAGCATGCTTTTGTCGTATTCATAAATCAGTATGCCTACGCCTAGCAAGCGCGCGTACAGCGCGCGCGTGGCCATCTGCAACAACCGGTGATCGGCGCGGCCTTGCAGCAGGATCGTAATCGCAACACCGCGTTTGGCGGCGTTGACGAGTACGCGGCGCAAATGCCGCCCCGGCAGAAAATACGGGCAGACCAGCAGCACGCTTTCGCGCGAATGATTGATCGCCTGGTTGTACATGCGCTCAATGGCGCGGCGGTGACGAACACTGTCGCGCACGACGAATGCGGCGCGCTGATCGCCGATTTGCGTGGCGCTCACCGGCACCGGTTGATCGCCGACATCCTTGCGGCGCAAATGCAGCAACGCGACCCAACGCCACAGGTGATGCGAAGACGGATAAATGTCGGCCAGTAGCGGTCCTTCCACCTGCACCGCATAGTCATAACGCGGGTGCTCGGACAACGATTCCGTCATGTCATCGACTAAATTGATGCCGCCGACAAAGCCCACTTTGCCGTCGACCAGCGCAATTTTCCGGTGAATGCGCCGCAAGTGGCTGCGGCGAAAACCGAACCATTTGCTGACCGGCCGGAATATCAACAACTTGACGCCCGCCGCGCGCAACGCTTCAAAAAACACGGTGGGCGTACGCCACGAGCCAACACCATCGACCAACAGCCGCACCGCCACGCCACGTCTGGCGGCGCGCATCATGGCGTCACCAATGAGTTTGCCCGCGGCATCGGCTTCAAAAATGTAGGTCTCGACGCGCACATCCAACACCGCCGCATCGATGGCGTTAATCAGCGCCGGAAAAAAATCCGCGCCGTTCTTCAGCAAGGTAATGCGATTGCCTTCGATGAGATCCATTTATTTCCGGCTGAACGTGACCGACAGCCCGGCGTGATCCGACATACCGTGCCACTTCGCCCCATCGACATTGCCGTGCAGACGCTTCGCCTGATGCACATTCAGGCCGCGCACGTAGATGCGGTCAAGTGTCAGGATCGGCATGAATGCGGGGAACGTGCGCGCCGGCTTTCCGTGGGTCATTTCGAACGCCTCCTCCAGCCCCAATTCGCGGAACAGGTTTTTGCTCACACCACTTCTTTTGCTGCGCCAGTCGTTGAAATCGCCGGCGACGATCAGTGGTGAATCGTGCGCCGCACTCTCCTGCAAGAATTCCGCCAGCCGCTCAAGCTGCATGTTGCGGCTGCGTTGAAACAGCCCGAGGTGAACGCATACGCAGGTCAGCGGCGTTGACCAGCCGGGGATATCGATACGTGCCATCAAATGCCCGCGCCGCTCATAGCGATGATGCGAAACATTTTGGTTGGTCCAGTTCACCACCGGGAATGCCGAGAGGATCGCGTTGCCATGATCGCCATGATGATGATGGGCATTTAGGCCGTAGACAATATCCCGGTAGCGGCCCTCGGCCAGATGTTCGTGCTGCGGCAAATCCGGCCAATTGGCAAAGCGCGCCTTGTTGCCGGCGTGCGCGCCCTGCACTTCCTGCAACAGCAAAATATCGGCCTTCAACAGATCGAGCCGGTCGCGCACTTCATGAATCACCAGCTTGCGATTGAGCGGCGAAAGGCCTTTGTGGATGTTGTACGTGGCCAGCGTGATGCGATCAGTCATGCGTCACCCGGGCCTTTGTGGTCGCCGCAATCCTTGTTGCAAGAAGATTGGGAATTTCCAAGATCGCGTCGCGGTTGGAACTCGAAAAACACTTCGCGGCGGCTTCCTCAACGGGGAGCCACAAATGCCGCAGGTGTTCACGCGCATTCAATTGAACCGCCACTTGCGACGGCAAACAAAGGCCGAAGACATTTTCGCTGTTGTGCGTCACACCCGGCGCGTAGCGATGCCGCCAGATTGGATAAATCTCGTACACATTTTGTATGCGCCAATTCTCAAGCGACTGCGCCGACGCTTCTATCCCGGTTTCTTCACGAACCTCGCGCGTGGCCGTTTGTTCGAGCGATTCACCTTCTTCCTGGCTGCCCGTCACGGATTGCCAGTAACCGGGGCGATCCGCGCGTTCGATCAGCAGCACCTCTTGCGCAACGGTATAAATCACGATCAATGTGGAGCGCGGAATTTTGTAGGGCTTATTGTCGATCGGCACGATGGGCAAGTGAGGCGTCGAGTGTTATTGACGAACCAGCCCTAATTGTATCGGGCGAAACACGGCTCGCGTGTAGGACTTTCGGCCATTCGCTTGCCACGCCTTTGCTTGAAACCTGACCGACGCTCAGGATCGCCTGAAATCCGACGCCGACGCAACGAAGTAGCAAAGTTCTTTATCGTAATAGTTGCCGGTACCGCGCGGCTGGAGGCCCGCCTTCATCAACACGCGTTTGGAGGGTTCATTTTCGGCATGGGTGAGGCCGACCACGCGCTTCAATCCCAATTCAAATATGCCATAGCGCACCAATGTGCCAGCACCCTCGGTGGCAAGGCCGCGTCCCCACGCAGATTTCGTCAGCCGATAGCCGACTTCTACTTCCACGGTTTTGGGGATGTAGAAAAGCGCGAATACGCCGACAAAATTGCGTGTCGGTTTCTCCTCCGCCACCCAAAAACCAAGGCCGGGAAAATTCTCGTAAATGCGCTGCACGCGCACAATGCCCGCACGTGTTTGCTCGCGCGTGCGCAAGCTGCCATCGCCGATGTAGCGCATGACCTCGACATTGCTGTTCAGCCGATCCAGCCGGTCGAGGTCATTCATCGTGTAGCGGCGCAGGATCACCCGTTTGGTTTCGAGCAAGGTTTGCGGCGCGGGCTTGATGAGGTTGAGTGGTTTCATTCGGTCAGGAAAAAATGTGTTCTCGAAATTGTGTCCCTAGCCACCGTTCGCCCTGAGCCTGTCGAAGGATTTGTTGCACGATACCCTTCGACAGGCTCAGGGCGAACGGTTACTTTTTCCGCCGAATTTCACCGGAATTGCCCGTCTCACGCACGCATCTTTGCCACGATTTCCGATGAACCGGAAAACCATGCATGTGGCATATGCGGTGTGCGGTGCGCACCCACGACGCTGCCTTGCGCATCGATGCCGATGAATCCCACATCCGCATCAAAATCGCGGCCCATGCCTTGAAGCACCGCATCAATGCTGGCGCTCAGGCTCATACCCCTCTCGACATTATCCGAAATTTGCCGGCAGGCAAGCGCGCGAATCACGTATTCGCCAGTGCC
>JANPBQ010000028.1:0-8158 GCA_031430555.1 Betaproteobacteria bacterium | reverse complement strand
GTATGCAAAGAAAAATCCCGGCAAAGTGAATTATGGTTCCGCCGGCAATGGCGGCATTTCACATCTGGTGCCGGAGATGCTGCAAGACGCAACCGGGATTCAGATGGTGCATGTGCCTTATAAAGGTACGGCACCCGCGTTCACCGATTTGCTGGGTGGGCAGGTGCAGTTCATGGCGGAGTCGATTCCACAAGTTTCGCAATATTTGAAGGCCGGCAAAGTGCGAGCGCTGGCGATGACCGGCAAGGAGCGCAATAGCGCGATACCCGATGTCCCCACGATGGCGGAATCCGGCGTGAAGGATTTCGAGGTCGTCGGATTTTACGGTGTGCTGGCACCGGCCAAGTTGCCCGCCGATGTGACGGCGAAATTGACGGATGCGTTTCGCAAAACACTGGCCAATGAAGAGGTGCGCACGCGCATGGTGACGCAGGGCGCCGATCCGGCGTTTCTCGACTCGGCGCAGTTCGCGGCATTTCTCAAAACCGAAACCGAGCGCTGGAGCGCGGCGGTGAAAAAGGCCGATGTGAAACTTGATTAGACGGCGTACAACAACGCGCATTTTGTAGGATGGCTGGAGCGCAGCGATACCCATCAATATTGCAAATAGATATGATGGGTATCGCTGCGCTCCACGCATCCTACGTTGTGTCAACCCGCCTTGGCAGCCGGTTTGATTCGTCGTTTTATGTCGAAATAGAGTATATTTATAGTCAATCCATTATTTTGGTTATATAGCTGCCTCGCAGCCGGCGCGCAAAGATCTACATGAACCTGCAACAAATCCGCTACGTCCGCGAAATCGCGCGCCGCAAATTGAATCTTTCCGCCGCCGCCCTGGCGCTGCATACCTCGCAGCCGGGCGTCTCGCGGCAGGTGCGCGAATTGGAGAACGAGCTCGGCGTGGATGTATTCGTGCGCCAGGGGAAGCGCCTAACGGCATTGACACCGGCGGGTGAGTGGGTGATCGAAATCGCCGAGCGGCTCTGGGCCGAAGTAGAGAATCTGAAGCGCGTCGGCCAGGAATTCACCCGCGCCGAACACGGTACTTTTGTCATCGCCGCCACCCACATGCAGGCGCGCTACATCCTGCCGTCGGCGATCAAATTATTCACGACAAAATATCCCGACGTGCGCCTGTCGATACATCAAGGCAGCCCGCGCGATCTGGCCAATGGCGTGATTGCGGGCGAAGCTGATATCGCGATTGCCACTGAAACGCTGGACCGCTTTCCTGAGCTCATCACCGAGCCGCTGTACCGTTGGCATCACTGCGTGGTGGTGCCCAAGAATCATCCCCTCACACGCGAAAAAAAATTGACGCTGGCGCGAATTGCGGCGTATCCCTTGGTCACCTACGATGCGGCCTTCACCGGCCGAACCGCGCTTGATGAGACCTTTGCCGATGCCAACGTGCCGATCAACGTGGTCTTGACGGCGATTGATACGGACGTGATTAAGACTTATGTGCGGCATGGCCTGGGCGTGGGCATCATTGCCGGTGTCGCCTATGACGCCGAGCGCGATCAGGATCTTGTGGCACTGGATGGCAGCAAATTATTCCCCGAGCGCGTCACCAAGCTCGCCTATCGCAAGGGAACCTATTTGCGCGGTTACGTCAAAGACTTTATCGCGATTCTTTCCGCAACACTTTCCTCGCCCTCGCCCAATCATCAGAAATGAATACCATCGAATCCTTCATCGGCAATACCCCGCTTGTCCGATTGCAACGCATACCCGCGCGCGATGCCATCGATGCCTCGAACACGATTTTCTCCAAGCTCGAAGGCAACAATCCAGCCGGCTCGGTCAAGGATCGACCGGCGATTTCCATGATCAACGGCGCCGAAGCGCGAGGCGAAATTCGGCCTGGCCACACGCTGATCGAAGCCACCAGCGGCAACACCGGCATCGCGCTCGCCATGGCGGCGGCGATCAAGGGCTACAAGATGGTGCTGGTCATGCCGGAACACCTGAGCATCGAGCGCCGGCAAACCATGCGCGCGTTCGGCGCAGAACTGGTGTTGACGCCGCAAGCGATCGGCATGGAAGGTGCCCGCGATACCGCCGAGCGGCTGAAGATTGAACGGGCAGGGCATATTCTCGATCAGTTCGCCAACCCCGATAATCCGCTCGCGCACTATCGTGGCACCGGACCGGAAATCTGGCGCGATACCGGCGGCAAGATCACGCATTTTGTCGCGACCATGGGCACCACCGGCACCATCATGGGCGTGTCGCGTTTCCTGAAAGAGAAAAATCCCGCGATACAAATTGTCGGCGTCCAACCGGCCGATGGATCAAATGTACCCGGCATTCGCAAGTGGCCCGAGGCCTACTTGCCGAAAATATTCGAAAGACCACGGGTGGATCGGATCATCGAAGTGACGCAGGCCGAGAGCGAAGAAATGACGCGGCGGCTCGCGCGCGAGGAAGGCATTTTCGCGGGGATTTCGTCCGGCGGCGGCTTGGCGGCGGCCATTCAGGTCGCGCGTGAAACGACGAACTCGGTGGTGGTGCATATCATCTGCGACCGTGGCGACCGCTACCTTTCGACGGGGGTATTTCCCGCGTGAAAGCCGCCAATCGCGCAGCGAGAACGCTAAAATGGCCGATATGAAAATCAAGAAAATATGTGCGGTGGTATTGGCGCTGGGTGGTTTGGCGGTGGCAACGGGTTGCAATGTGATCAGTTTCTTCCCGCACAAGGCGGCCGAAGCGGCCGCCGACAAAGTCATCGACGATACGCTTCCGCGCGACTCGGCGAGTGCGCCAACACGGAAGGCGGCGAATGCGGCGTCACCGACCGCGCCGCAGAAGTGATGAACATGCAAGCATCGCGGTACTGGCGTCAGTATTTTTTGCTTGCAATTGTGCTCGCCGCAGTGGGTTGCGCAAGCAATGTCACCAAGAATGGCGAGGCGGTTGAGAATGCCGTTGAGACGGAATTCAATGTGCGCTCCGCGTCGGTCGTGATCATCCGCCAAAATCTGGTCGAGCGTCACGCGCAGTTCGAGCCGCACTATCGGGCCGGTGCGATCGGTTTTACCTACAATGGGTTTGTCGCCGTGCGCGATCCGGCGTTGATCCCGGCGGACGCGCTCGTGAAAATCGTCCGACTCGTGACGGAAGAAAACAAGGATCGCGAAACCATGTACCGCGAAATCGCCCGTGCCAATGGCCGACCCGATTGGGAACCGCAAATGCAGCAAATCTTCGGATCACGCTGGATCAAGCGCGCACCGCTCGGCTGGTACCTCCGCGATTCGCGTGGAGATTGGATGAAAAAGGAGGCACGACACAATCAGGAATCGTCGTCGTGGCTCACACCCTGGTTGCCTACGTGGCTCCCTTCATGGGTGCCGGGGAATGCACGATGACGCCAATTCTCGTGTTCGATATCGAAACCATTCCTGATATCGCGGGACTGCGGAAATTGAATGACATCGAAGACGCGATGAGCGATGCGGCTGTCGCGGAACTCGCCTTCCAACGCCGCCGTCAGGCCACCGGCGGCAGCGATTTTCTTCAGCATCATCTGCATCGCGTCGCGGCGATTTCCTGTGTGCTGCGCACCGATGAAGGATTGAAAGCGTGGTCGATCGGCAAACCCGGCGACGCAGAGGCGACGCTGATACATCGATTCTTCGACGGTATCGAGCGCTACACACCGCAACTCGTTTCATGGAACGGCGGCGGATTCGATTTGCCGGTGCTCAATTATCGCGCGCTGATTCACGGCATCGCCGCCGCCAAATTCTGGGACATGGGTGAGGACGACCGCGATTTCAAGTGGAACAACTACATCGGTCGCTATCACATGCGCCATCTCGATCTGATGGATCTGCTCGCGATGTATCAGCCGCGCGCGTCAGCCGCACTCGATCAGATGGCGCAGTTGTGCGGTTTTCCCGGCAAGCTCGGCATGGATGGCTCGCAAGTCTGGGACGCGTATCAGCGCGGCGAGATCAGCCATATCCGCGACTACTGCGAGACTGATGTGATGAACACGTATCTGGTGTACCTGCGGTTTCAATTGATGCGCGGTGCCCTGAATCAAAAAGGTTATGACGCCGAGATTCAGGTGGCGAGAGATTTCCTCGCGGCGAATGTTGCCGCCTCGCATTGGAAGGCATTCGCCGAGGCGTGGAAATAACAAACGCACCGCACGCCAACCGATGCCACCGACCACTGCCCGCGATTTCAATCAACTTGCGGTAGACGAAATTGCCGCCGGCCATCTAGACGTCGCACTTGCGCAGGCGAAAGCGGCCGTCGCACTTGAGCCGGCCACCATTGCATGGCGCGAAACCTTGGCGCGCGTTCAATATCGGCAGGGCGATTTGCCGAGCGTCATCGCGATCTACGAATCAATTGTCGCCGACGAGCCCACCGATGCGGCGGCGTGGAAAAGGCTGACGCGATTGCTGGTCGAAAACTGGCAATTCGAGCGGGCCGATGCCGCCGCCATGCGCGCAATCGCGCTGGACGCGAACGACATTCGAACGTTGTCGTTGCATGTCTTCATCAAACATGAATTAGGACTCGCGGCGGAGGCGAAGTCGATCGCCGTTGCGGCGATGACAACGCATCCAGACGTGTTGTCGTTCGCGTTGGACGCGCGCTTGTTGCTGCCGATGATTTATGCAGACACGAATTCGTTGGCGGCGAGTCGCGCGGCTTATACCGACGGTCTGGAGAAATTGCATGCCGAGTTGCCCAAGTGGAGACGTCGAGCCGCTCAAGTATTCAGCGTCGAACGCTCCAATTTTCTGCTGGCTTATCAGGGCCGAAATGATCGCGAATTGCAATCGCGGTATGCGGGTCTGATTGCCAGCCTCGTTGAGACCGCGGCGCCCGAATTGAAGCAGCCACTGCCGATTAAATTCGATGGGCAGCGAAAACTGAAAATCGGCTTTGTCGGCAAGTGGTTCTATTCTTCCACCGCCGGAATTTATTTTGAGCGCTGGATTACTCAACTCGATCCCGCAAAATTCGATCGGCACATCTATTACACCGGGCAAGGTGAAGATGACCTGACGCGGCGCATCGAATCCGGCAGCGAACATTTCACGCGCCTGTTGATGGGGCCGCGCGAAAATGGCCAAAGGATTTTGGCCGATCAACTCGACGTGCTGATCCATCCCGAAGTCGGCATGAGCACGGGATCCTATTTGCTTTCCGCGATGCGATTGGCGCCGGTGCAAATCGCCGCGTGGGGGCATCCGGTGACAACCGGTAGCGCAGAGATCGATTATTTTCTGAGCTGCGAAATGATGGAGCCGGAAAATCACGCCGCGCATTATTCGGAAAAGACAATTTTGCTGGATGGGATCGGAGTGGATTTGCCGCTGCCACCCATGGGAAAGGCCGTCCCACGCTCCGCATTCGGTTTGCCCGCAGACGCGCATCTGTATTTCTGCCCGCAGTCGCTATTCAAAATTCATCCCGACATGGATGAAATATTCGTCAAGATTCTCGCTGCCGACAGCCGCGCGGTGCTGGTGTTTTTTCAAGGCGGCAGCCCCGCGATTACGATGGCCTTCGCCAATCGATTGGCGGGCCGCCTCGAAGCCGCCGGTGTCGCCGCGAAAGGTCAATTCAAATTCCTGCCGCGATTGAGCGGCGACATGTTTCGCAGCGCGCTCGCGTTGGCTGACGTAATGCTGGATACCCTGCACTGGTCCGGCGGCGGCACCAGCCTCGACGCGTTCGCGGCCAACGTTCCGGTGGTTACGCTGCCGGGCGAGTTCATGCGCGGTCGGCAGACGATGGCGATGTTGCAATTGATGGGGCTCGAACAACTCGTTGCGGCAAATATCGACGATTACGTGGCCAAGGCGATTGAGGTTGCATCGAATCGCGGGATGAATGAATCGGTGCGGGAAATGATTTTGGCGAGCAAGGGAAATATTTTCGCGCGCGCGGAGGCAAGTGCTGAGTTTGCCGTGAAAATTCACGATACCGCAATGGCGCACAAAGACTCGACGCATTGAACGCGCGTTGCCCAAGGCGGGCCGTTTTTCCGCGCAGCCGCGAATCCAGCGTATGAGGTGAATCCGGCAGTGTCGAATTCCACCGCCATTGCCCTTATCAAGCTCATTTTCCGTTGGGACAAGGGCACACTTGAAGCGAAGCAGAAGCTGGGGATGAGGTGTCGACGTTCTCAAACTATCAAACTCACCTATTGGCGGGCTTCTCCGTCGGAAAACGCGTGAAACGCCGCGCCAGTTCTAGGCTTTCGACATTAAATTCGGGAAAATACTCCTTGCCCCCACCCGCGTATAGGGAAATATTCCACATTGACAACGCGTGCGACTGGGAATACCTTGGGACTGCAAGAAATTCGGTGACCGAGCAGTAGCAAACCCACCAATACGGCCACGCAGAGCCGCAGGAGGTAAGTCTCAACGGCGTACGAAGGAGCTTCTCATGAAGCGTCGGTTCGTTGCATTCGCGTATGTGTCTGTGTGCATTGGTCTTTGCGCGGCTCTTGGTGCGACTTTTGCTGCCGCCATTCAACCGCACTTATTACAACCAGAATATGCTCTCACAGACCGTTTGATCGTCCGGCTCAAGAGCGCGCCAGTTGCCGTTGTTCAGGATGTTTCCGCCGCTGCGCTGATATCCGGCAAAGCGACCGCCATCGCACAGTCTACCGTCCGCGTAGCGCGCGACGCGCAAACCGAGCATCGCCAAAAGACCACCGCGCGCCTGCAAGTGCTCACGACGGAATCGCTCACGCCGCTACGCACGATGGGCGATGGTTCGCATGTGATCCGTTTGTCCAGACGCATGTCTGCGAACGAAGTACAGGCGATTATCAAACGCATTTCCCCTGACCCCGAAGTTTTGGAAGTATTGCCGGATCGCTTGTTTTTTCCGCAAGCCACCCCCAGCGATCCGCAATACGTCAACCAGTGGAACCTCGGCCAAGCCAACGGCATCAACATGCTCGGTGCGTGGGACATCACGACCGGTTCAAGCAGTGTTGTCATTGCCATCCTGGATACCGGCATGCGCCCGCATGAAGACATGGCAGGCAGATGGATCGGGGGATATGACTTTGTCTCACTCGCGGAACGCAGCAATGACAGCGACCTGCGCGACGCCGATCCCACCGATCCTGGTGATTGGGTGACTGCCGCCGAGGCGGCAGTCGGGCAACCTTTGGCGGGTTGTCCTGTCACCGACAGCCGCTGGCACGGCACCGCGATGGCCGGTGTCATTGGGGCAAATGCGAACAACGGCCTCGGGATTGCCGGCATCAACTGGAGCTCAAAGCTGCTGCCATTGCGGGTGGTGGGTAAATGCGGCGGATATGAATCCGACATTATTGATGGGATGCGCTGGGCAGTGGGTTTGCCATTGCCCGGCGTGCCGGCCAATGTCAACAAGGCGCAAGTTCTGAACATCAGTCTCGCCGCCCTCGGTGCCTGCAGCGCCTTGATGCAATCTGCTATCGATGCCGTGAATACCAAGGGTGTTGCGATCATCGTTGCCGCGGGCAATAACAATGGCGCGCAGGCCATCAATTATTCGCCTGGGAATTGCGCCGGCGTAATCAATGTGGGGGCCGTAGACAACAACGGCGGCCTGCCAAGTTACGCGAATTTCGGATCGGTCATTACACTAAGCGCACCCGGCGGTGTGGGAACTGGCGTTACGGCGATTTCAACAACGATGAACGCAGGAACTACCATTCCCGCCGCCGATATTTACACGCAAGTCGTCGGCACCAGTGTTGCCGCAGCGCATGTCACGGGCGTGGCGAGTTTGATGCTCTCACTTAAGCCCGCCCTGCTTCCCACGCAGATTCGTGACCTTTTGAAATTTAGAACGCGGACATTTCCGAATGCCGTGGTGTCTGGCAGCGCCACAAACTGTAATCAGTCGCTATGCGGGGTAGGCATTGTCGATGCGATGTCCTCGCTCACTGCGACTAGTACTTTCCAGACTCGTGTTCCCCAGGTTATCGCCAACACCTCTGGATTGGGTTTGCGTTCGGATGGAATCTTGTTTGGATGGAGCGGGACGGGGGCACCGGTGCAGCGCACGGACATCAGTGGCGTGACGCGGGTGGCGGTGGGCTACGACCACACGTTGGCACTGCGCGCGGACAACACGCTGTGGGCGTGGGGCAACAACGGCAGTGGCC
>JANPBQ010000027.1:0-54420 GCA_031430555.1 Betaproteobacteria bacterium | reverse complement strand
CGCCGCCTGCCCTGGCGGCACATAGCGGTCGTCGGCCACGAATTGCTTGTTGTTGACCTCGTCCTGGCGGATCGCCATCGCCTGTTGTCGCTGCGCGTCTTCGGCCTCTTTCAGCGTGCGAATCTCGTCGGCGAGGCGTTGTCGCTCGCGTTCGCGTTTTTCTTCGATCTCGTTGACGCGGCGAATTTGAGCCTGCTCACTGACGATGCGTGCGAGCTCTACGCGTTGCCGTGCCGCTTCGCGCTCGCTTTGCCAGTAAATGGCACCGCCGCCCAAGGCGATCACGCCGATGGTGACCCACAAAAGCCGTGAGCGCATTGAACCCGTGGAGTTTGTTTCAGACATACTGATACTCGAGAGTTCTTCGTTCCAAAAAGTATAGCTCGAATGCGCCTCGCGTAAAATGTAACCATTTGGCGGGAATCCAGTCATACATTTCATTCCCGCATCGGGCGCGCGTCGCGGTGGGCACCGCCACTCGCCGAGGCAGCCGTCGATTTGCAACGGTTGCAGTCATTCATTCATGCAAGAGAACGCCATTTCAACCGTCCCGATCCCGATCTTGTGGAAGACTTCCGATGTCGAGGAAAAGCGCGCGGTATCGATGCGCCGTTTCTACATGGGTGTCGGTGCGTCGTTGTTGCTTCACGCCCTGCTGATGATTTTCATGCTACGCCCCGAACGAACTGGCGACACGCCGAACCAGACCGTTCCGCAAGGCCCGCTGGTGGTGCGCCTCGCCCCACCCGTGGTCAAGCCCACACCGCCGGTCGAAGCGCCGCAGGAGCCGGTCATTCCGCCGCGGGTACGCGCCCCCACTTTGCCGAGGATGATGTCGGTGCCCAGAACTACGCCGGATCAACCGGCGATACCGCTTGAGCTGCCGCCAAAGACCCAGACGCCCCCTGACGCCGAACCCAGCATGCTGGCGATGATCGAAGCCGCGCGCGCGCGACGCAAAGCCGAGGAAGACGCGTTGCGGCAATACAATTCGGCGCTGCGTGCGAGTGAAAATCCGGCGGTGGGCGACTCGGCATCGGCAAATCTGAATCGCAATCTGCAATCGTTGTCGGGACGCGGCGGCACCAGCGGCGTCTTTCAGATCCTTCACAAAGGCCATCGTTCGGGGCAATTCGCGTTTCGCGGCTTCAACGCCGGCACGCGCGGCGACTGGAAGGAAGTCATCGATGTCGATGCCGGCCCGCAAGGTGATCTGGAAATGGCGATGGTGCGAAAGATGATCGAATTGATCCGCCAGCACTACAAGGAAAATTTCAACTGGGAATCGCACCGGATGGGGCGCGTCGTTGTGTTGTCCGCGCGCATCGAGGACAGCTCGGGGCTGGAAGCATTCCTGATCCGTGAATTTTTCGGTGCGGGGCGATGAACCACGCAGGACGCATCGGCGTCCTGCCCTTGCGCCATCTGCTGCTGGCGCTCGCGGTCGTCGCGATTTGGGGTTCGAATTTCGTCGTCATCAAGTTGGGCCTTGATCACTTGCCACCGCTGCTATTCGGCGCGTTGCGCTTCGCGTTGGCGGCATTTCCGCTGGTGTTTTTTTTGCCGCGTCCCGAGGCATCCTGGAAAAACCTCGCCGCCTACGGTTTGCTGATCGGTGCCGGCCAGTTCGGCTTGCTGTTTATCGCGATGAAAGGTCACATTTCACCGGGGCTCGCGTCGCTGGTGATTCAAAGTCAGGTGTTTTTCACGATTTTTCTGTCGATGCGCATTTCGCACGAGCGCGTTCGGCCCATGCAATGGGTCTCACTGTTATTGGCGACGATTGGCATCGGCGTGATCGCCGCGCACACCGATGGCACCACCACGCTCACCGGGCTCGCATTGATTCTGATGGCCGCCGCCTGCTGGGCCGGCGGCAACATGGTGAGCAAGCAGGCAGGTAAAGTTCAAATGGTCGCGTATGTGGTCTGGTCAAGCCTGTTTGCGGCACCGCCATTGTTTGTGCTCTCGTTGATATTCGAAGGTTGGCCGGCCATCGCCGCAGGGCTACGCGATGCCGATGTCGGTACTTGGTGCGCAGTGGCGTGGCAGACGCTGGGAAACTCACTTTTTGGCTATGCGGTCTGGGGATGGCTGCTGGCGCGCTATCCGGCGGCAACGGTCACGCCGATGGCGTTGTTGGTGCCGGTGTTCGGCATGGCGGCGTCGAGTTTCTGGCTCGGCGAAACCATGCCGGCATGGAAGTTGTGGGCGATGTTACTGGTGATGGGTGGCCTCACACTGAATCTCTGGAGACGACCAGCCTGAATTTACGCGCGACGACGACGGTCACAAAGTGCCACACAAAGGCGGATGAAAAGCAGAAATAATGATTCCGACCCTGCTCCCGATACACACACAATCTTGCGCCTCACCTTAACCATCGTCACCATTATCCGACCACGGAGAGTCCCGCCATGCCTACCACCCGTCGAGAAATGCTTGGGTTCGCCGGTGCTGTCGCCGCTGCCGCCATGATGCCCGCCATCGCCGAAACACCGGGTGCGACGGCCAAACCTAAGCCATTGTCGATCCTCATCCTTGGCGGCACCGGCTTCACCGGCCCGCATCAGGTTCGCTATGCATTGAGCCGCGGCCACAAGGTTACGCTGTTCAATCGCGGACGGCGTCCCAAAGAATGGCCGGCGCACGTGGATGAGCTCACGGGCGACCGCGAGACCAACGACTACGCGTCTTTGAAGGGCAAGAAGTTCGACGTCTGCATCGACAACCCGACCAGCGTTCCGCACTGGATTCGCGATGCCGCCGCCGTGCTGAAAGGCAATGTCGGACATTTCATTTTTATCTCCACATTGTCCGTTTACGCCGACAACTCCAAGGCGGGGGATGACGACACCGCAGCGCGCGCAAAATATTCGGGCAATGATTCGATGAAAGAAACCATCGCCGACTTGCGAAAAAACATGGAGTTGTACGGGCCACTAAAAGCCCTGTCGGAAGATGAGTCGCACAAGCAATTTCCCGGCATCACAACGGTAATTCGACCGGGCCTCATTGTCGGGCCGGGCGATGAAACCGATCGTTTCACCTATTGGCCGATGCGCATCGCGAAAGGCGGAAAAGTCTTGACGCCGCCGCTCGCTGACCCCGTGCAATTCATCGATGCGCGCGACCTCGCCGAATGGACCATCCGCATGGCGGAAGCAAAAACGTTCGGCAACTTTGACGGCAACGGCCCTGATCATCCCTTGACGATGGGCGGCATGCTCTACGGCATTCGCGCAGTAACGACGACCGGTTGCGAATTTCGTGAAGCATCGACCGCGTTCCTCGACAAACACAAAGTCAACGCGTGGAGCGATTTGCCGGTATGGGTACCGGGCGAGGGCGAAACCGCCGGATTCCATCGCCGCAATGTCGCTCGATCAGTCAGAGCCGGGCTCACTTTTCGGCCACTGGCGACCACCGCCGCGGATACGCTGGCGTGGTTCAATGCCCAAAGCGCGGAGCGCCGCGCGAAGTTTCGTGGCGGCTTGAAAGCGGAGCGCGAGACCGAGTTGCTGAAGTTGTTGGGGGCGTAATCACGGGAACTCCTCCCAAGTGGTGACGACCATCACAGAGTGGCGTAGCATCTCTCCATTAAAATGGATACAAACATGGAGACATGAAATGACACTGAATCGCACATTCAAATTCGCATTGGTGAAAGCGGCAATTGTTTTTTGCGCCGGAGCGCCGGCTCACGCGGTAGTTACCGCTGCGTTCCACAACGGCACAAATTGCCAAGGCAAATCGTCCACGACCTATCAAGTCGGCGGGATGCCGCTCACCGTGACGCTTTGCGCGAGTGCGACTGAGGAGGCGATCTGCGGGCATTCCATTCAGCTCGAAGCCGGTTCTGCCGCCTCCAGTGGGCAATTTGAAATCATCAAGCACCAGATGGGTGAACACTATTCGGATCCGACACTCGAAAAATTGCCGGCGGGCATCACCATTGCATTGCCGCCATCGCCGCATGATTTCGGCGGCACCCGTGACAATCCGCTGCCGCCGAGAAAGAATCAGGTGTTTGCTTCCTTTACGTTGCAGCCACTCGCGACCGCAAAAGAAGACCGTTACACCATCAAACTCGGCAAAAATTCGCTAGTGAGCGTGGGCAAGAATGGCAGTTGTCTGGAGAACGCCGAGGTACCCATCACCGCGGAGTTTGTGTTTGAGCGGAAGTGAATTCGACATCGAACAGTAGATGATTCAGGCTGGTCACAGATTGATACAAACAGATTGATTCGCGCTGGAGATAATAAGTTCGGCATTCCGGACTTGTCCGTGTCGCGGCGAGTCGCAGGAATAGCGACCACAAAAATCTTCCGGTGAATTTATGAAAATTCTGCTTCGCGCGTGGCTGCTGTTTACGATGGTTTCGATGCCGCAGAGTGCGATCGCCGCGTTGAGCGAAAAAGACAAGCAAGAGGTCGTCGTCACGTCGCGCAACAATCTCGGTGTTGAATTCGTCACGACAGTTGATTTGGGCAATCGGCGATATCGCTTTGTCACGGTCCAGCCAGACTACAGCCCCGTCGATGGAAGCGCCGTATCGCACGACTCACAGTCTCGTTGGCGGGGCGACTATCTGTTTGTGCGCCAGCAATGCGCGTCGTTCGGTAAGTGGCGCTGCGTGGTCGATCAAGTTTTCACGCGTCAGGCGAAAACGTTGCTGCATATTGGCGCAGTGGAGAGCAGCGCATGTGAGTCACCCGGTTGCGGGTATGACGAAAAGAGTGGCCAATTCACCGACATTTACGATGGGCTCGAAGTCAATCCAGTGAGCGGGCAAACCGATTCACCGCCAATTCGGATCTCGCGCCGCAACGCCAATGGCACGTTGAAAACCGACGTAGATGCCAGTTGGAATTTGAATCAAGCGGCGTACTCGGCGAGTATTGCGTGCCTTGAGAGAGTCGCAAAGTCCGGTTTTTCGGTACCGTGCGAAATGCGATTGGAGCCGTGGAGCGCATTGGTTTTCGCGGCCAAAGTCACCCATTACGCAGGAAAGAAGGCTGAGCGTGCAAAACTATTCGACGTCTTGGCCCCGCCGTACTGCGCGCACTCGGTCGATCCCAATTGCACCAAGCGAGTCGCTGGTGCAAAAGACCATTTCTCCCGCTTTCGCGAAGGCGATGATCCAAAATTCACACCGTATCCTGTGACGTTGACCACGGTGGATGCCGCGGAGCCAAAGTCATTTGCTCCGCAGAAATTCGACACCGGCAAGGCGTTGCCGCTCAAACAATAGCCCGTTTCGGCGGTGGCATTGCTCGTTTGCATCGGTGCGACAATTTTTGCCACGATTGGTGACTGACGCCGCCAACGCATTCGGATAGATTGCGATATTCCTGCTCTCGCCGAGGTGTGTCGATGATATCGCGCTGCACGAAATGTATTCTCCTGCTATGGTCGGGTATCTCCATGGCGGGTGCGGCGAATTCGCCGGAGTTTGTACTTTCCCCCGTAGCGGAGGGCGTATATGCCGCCATCCGCAGCGAGCCGCCAGGCCTCACCTTTGTCTCGAATTCGGTATTCATCATCGGTGACGATGATGTGGTGGTGGTCGATACCGGGGCCGGGCCAACCCATGCGCGCGCACTGATCACGGCATTGAAAAAGTTGACGCCGAAACCGGTGAAGTATGTGATCAACACGCATTGGCACGATGATCACATGCTGGGTAACGCCGCGTTTCGCGAGGCGTATCCCGGTGTGGAGTTTATCGGGCACGCTAATTCCATCACCGAAATGCAAACCACCGGTGCCGCCAACCGCAAGCAACTGCTCGCCGAAGGGCCGGCGTTTGCCGACGAGATTCGTCAGGCCTTGGCGAATGGGGTCAATCTCGCGGGTAAACCGATTTCTCATGAAGTGCGTCTCTCGTTTCAAAGTGATCTGGTGTGGGCGGATCGATACTTTGCCGAGGCACCGCGCACGGCGGTGATCGCGCCAACGATGACGCTGGAAACGGAACTGAGATTGCAGCGCGGCGCACGCGAAATTGTCGTTCGTCATCTCGGTCGCGCGCATACAGCCGCCGATATCGTGGTGCATCTGCCGAAAGAAAACATCGTCATCACCGGTGATCTGGTGGTGTGGCCCGTGCCGTTATTTGGGACGACCTCTTTTCCGGTCGACTACATCGCCACACTCGAGGCTTTGCTGCTGCTGAAACCCGCGACGATCATTCCGGGGCACGGGCCGGTAATGCGCGATACCGCGTACCTTGCAAAAATGTTGGCCGTTCTCAAGTCGATCGAGACGCAGGTTCGTGCGGCGGTCGCGCGCGGCGAAACGCGGGAGCAGATACGCAAGAGTGTGAATCTCACGACCCATCGTGAATCATTTGCGCATGGAAGCGTGCTGCTGGGGACGCTATTTGACAGCTACGTTGCCGGGCCGGGAGTTGCGCGCGCGTACATGCAAGTCAGCGATAAGCGGTAGCAATTACATTTCTCTTTCGCGTAGTTGTCATCCTGAGGAGAGCGAAGAATCTCGTTATTGCAAGTTCAATTGTGACCGCCTCCCACACCCGGCGCTGCGTGTCGATCTATCCCGTGGCATAGGTAAGAACAGGGCACTTCTAAAAACCCGTCGTTCCGGCGAAGGCCGGAACCTAGTCCTTCGTAACCCATTGAATTTACGACAGGCTGGATTCCGGCCTTCGCCGGAATGACGAACTATTGGGGTTTTGAGAAGTGCCCAACAGAAAACTCTATCACTGGTGCGCCGTTCGGGACGAAAAGCCGCCAGACACCGCACCAGTGCTAGGCCTTATCTGCTACAACCACACGCTCATCAATACTTCCGTTTGCCAGTCATGGGCGGTGACTTCCTCCGCGAAGCGAAGGAACGGGTGCCGTTCCGGCTCAATGCTCCGCCCAAAATCACATTGCGCTTTTTACGTGGAAATGAAGTAACGTCAAACCTTTCTACTTGAATGATGGGTCTCCAATGATCTGGCTTGCGTCTTATGCATTGACTGGTGCCATCGTCGGCTTTCTCGCCGGTCTGCTGGGGATTGGTGGCGGCATGACCATGGTGCCGATATTGGCGGCGTTGTTCACCGCGCAGATGCTCACCGCCGATTACAACGTACATTTGGCGCTTGCGACAGCGATGGCTTCGGCTGCATTCACGTCAAGCGTCAGCGTGCGTGAGCATCACCGCCATGGCGCGGTCAATTGGTCGCTGGTGGCGCGGGTGGCCCCAGGCATGGCGGCGGGCTCGCTTGTATCCACGTTCGCGACCGGCTGGATTTCGCAACGCAATCTTGCATTGGCGTTCGCCGTCATTGTCTATGTGGCTGCGACACAAATGTTGTTGGGGAAAAAGCCGCAGGCCGCGCGCGCGTTGCCGAGCGCGGTGCCGATGTTCTTGATCGGGTCGGTCATCGGTGTGTTTTCAGGTTTGGTCTCGGCCGGCGGGACGTTTCTGATCATGCCGGTGCTGCTGTATTGCGGCATTACCATGCACGTGGCGATTGGCTCCGGTGCTGCGATCGGGATCCCGGTGACGGTGATCGGCTCTCTGGGCTATATTGCGGCGGGCTGGCGTGTGCCGGGGCTTCCCGATTATCACTTGGGATTCGTCCTGCTTCCCGCCTTGGCGGCGATTGTCGCGGGCAGCATCATCACCGCGCCGATGGGTGCGCGCATGACGCATCGGCTGCCGGTCGCCACGTTGAAGAAAATCTTTGCGTTGCTGATGTTTGTGCTGGCGACGAAAATGGCCGTTACGTACTGGTAGTGAACGTGTTGGCCACCGGCGTGCCGAACTCCTTGGCGATATCGTCCTGGTCGCGGCAAATACAGATAGTTTGAGCGAATTGTAAGTTGCAAGCTCGCACGGCGACCCATGCACCTGTGGTGTCGTCGCCGAACGCGGTTTATTGCACATTGGCTTCAACCCATGCCGCACTGCTAGAATCCAAGCGCCGAGACCTTGCGTATATCCCGCAACAAAACAACAATGAGGCTGCTCCCGGTTGAAGAATATTCTCGTTCTGTTTGACGCCGACTGGGATCGTTTGCAACTTCAGCGCGCCGCCGACTCCGAGCGAGACGGATTTCGCTTTCACTACGAAGGCTTCGACCTGTTCAGTTTTCCGAGCAATGCGCAATTGCTGACCTTCGACATGTTTCGATTTGTCGACCGGATGGTTCGCAAATATCGACACTTGCCGTTGCATGGGGTAACCTCCAGCAACGAACAATTCGGCGCACTCGCGGCGGCATTACTGGCGCGGCGGCTTGGATTGCCCGGGGCGGACCCCGGTGCGCTGATCGCATCGCAGCACAAGTATGTGGCGCGCCGAATCTTGCAACGCGAGGTGCCCGAGGCGAATGTCGCGTTTCACGCGTTTCCCTATACCTTCAAGTCCGCCGAGGAAATTCCCCTCGCGTTTCCGTTTTATGTAAAGCCGGTGAAGGCCGCGTACTCCGTGCTGGCGCGCCGCGTCGATAATTTCGCGGCGCTTCAGCAACACATGCGTTTTCACCCATGGGAAAAATACATCATCAAGCGATTGGTGCGTCCATTCAATGATGTCGTCCGCCGGCTCACCGATTTCGATGTGGATGCGCATTGGATGCTCGCCGAGGAATTGATCGACGGCATTCAGGTGAATGTCGATGGCGTGGTGATCGATGGCGAAATCAATGTGCTCGGCATAGTTGACGCCGTCATGTATCCGGACACAGACCAATTCATGCGTTTTGAATATCCGACGCGTCTGCCGGCGGAACACGCCGTGAACGCCCGCAACACGGCACGAAGAATCATCGCAGCGCTCGGACTGGATCACGGCTTGTTCAATGTGGAAATGCGCGTCTGTCCGGATAGCGGCGAGTGCCGGATGATCGAAGTCAATCCGCGCATGGCCGCGCAATTTTCAGACTTGTACGAGAAGGTCGATGGCATCAATCTGCATGAGGTGGCGCTGAAAATTGCCACCGGCGCGATGCCCGATCTCACCCCCGGGCGCGGCAAGTACAAGATGGCGACCAGTTTTGTATTCCGCAAATTCGACGGCGCACCGATGGCCAATCCGCCGACGCACGAAAGTCTCACGTGGCTGAAGGAATTCGATCCCGATGCGTTTCTGGCGCTATTCATCAAGAACGGCGGCGGACTCAAACGCGAAATGAAATGGCTCGGTAGCCACCGTTATGCGACGCTCAATATGGGCGGCCACTCGCACGAACATTTGCTCGACAAATTTACCACGGTCAAAACTACGCTGGGTTTCGAGACGGGCTGAACGCCTGTCAATGATGTGGTTTGGTTCGCCTTGCGAGGCCCGCACTGGTAAAATCGCGGTTTTCGTCTCGCGTGTGGCCGCAATGCTACGCGCTCCCCGACAGGCGCCATGAATCTCACGACCGTATCCGGCATCCGCCAGGCTTTCATCGATTTTTTCGTCTCCAAAGGCCACACCCACGTCGCATCGAGTTCGCTCGTGCCGGGTGATGACCCGACGTTGTTGTTCACCAACGCGGGCATGAACCAATTCAAGGATTGCTTCCTCGGCAAAGAGAAGCGCGCCTATGTGCGCGCGGTCACCTCGCAGCGCTGCGTGCGTGCCGGCGGCAAGCACAACGATCTTGAAAACGTCGGCTACACCGCGCGCCACCACACATTTTTTGAAATGCTCGGCAACTTCAGTTTCGGCGATTACTTCAAGCGCGATGCGATCAAATACGCGTGGGAATTGCTGACCGAAGTTTACAAATTGCCGAAAGAGAAATTGCTCGTCACCGTTTACGCAGACGACGACGAAGCCTACGATATTTGGGCCAATGAAATCGGTGTGCCGAAGGACCGTATCGTGCGCATCGGCGACAACCAAGGTGCCAAATACGCGTCCGACAATTTCTGGATGATGGGCGATACCAGGCCGTGCGGGCCGTGCTCGGAAATTTTCTACGATCATGGCGCGCATATTCCAGGTGGCCCACCGGGCTCACCGGAGGAAGATGGCGATCGATATATCGAAATCTGGAACCTCGTCTTCATGCAATTCAACCGCGAAGTTGCGGACGGGCCGATGATTCCGCTGCCGAAACCTTCCGTTGATACGGGAATGGGTCTGGAGCGTTTGTCGGCGGTGTTGCAGCATGTGCACGCCAACTATGAGATCGACCTCTTTCAGGCGTTGATCAAGGCGGCCGCGCGCGAGACCGGTGTGTCTGATCTCACGCTGCCGTCGTTGCGCGTGATCGCCGATCATATCCGTGCGTGTGCGTTTCTGGTCTGCGACGGGGTGATTCCCGAGAACGCCGGGCGCGGCTACGTGCTGCGGCGCATCGCACGCCGCGCGATGCGCCACGGCTACAAGCTGGGTCAGAAGAACCCATTTTTCTACAAACTCGCCGATGATCTGGGCAAGGTGATGGGCGACGCCTTTCCCGAGATCGTGCAATCGCGGGACCGCGTCATGGCGGTCTTGAAGCAGGAAGAGGAGCGCTTCGGCGAGACGCTGGAGAAGGGTATGGAAATCCTGGATGCCGCTGTTTCCCGCTTGCGCATGGAGGCGGTACAACAGGGCGCAATGCCAAACGTGACTTTACAGCTCACCCAAGGCGTACCAGCAATTACGGTTGTGCTTCCAGGGGAAATTGCATTTCAGCTTTCAGACACGTACGGTTTTCCCATAGACCTCACGGCGGATATTGGCCGCGAACGCGGATTTGAGGTCGACATGGCCGGCTTTGAACGGGCAATGGCCGAGCAGCAGGAGCGTTCACGCGCGGGTTCGAAATTCAAAGTGGGTACGTCGCTCGAATACACTGGCGTCAAGACCCATTTTCGCGGCTATGAGACTTTATCCGAACAAGGCCGTGTGGTGGCTTTGTATCGCGGTGGTGCCACCGTCGAGCGATTGCATCAGGGCGACGAAGGCATCGTGGTACTCGACAAAACGCCTTTCTACGCGGAATCCGGCGGACAGGTCGGCGATGCGGGTGAATTGACCAAGGGCGGTACCTGTCTCACTTTGTTTCAGGTGCGCGACACGCAGAAAATTCAAGCCGATGTGTTCGGCCATATCGGCACTGTGACCACGGGCGAAATCGCGCTCGGTGATACCGTTGCCGCCGAAGTCGATATGCCGCAGCGCCAACGCACCATGCGCCACCATTCCGTCACGCATCTGATGCACAAGGCGCTGCATGATGTGCTGGGATCACATGTGCAGCAAAAAGGTTCGCTCGTCGATGCCGACAAAACGCGTTTCGATTTCGCGCACAACGCGCCGATGAGCGCCGATGAAATCGCCAACGTCGAGCGTATCGTGAATGCGGAAATTCTCAAGAATGAGGCGACACGTGCCCGCGTAATGGCGATCGAAGATGCGCAGAAAACTGGCGCGACAATGTTGTTCGGTGAGAAGTACGGCGACGAGGTGAGGGTGCTTGATATAGGCTCTTCGCGCGAGTTTTGCGGTGGCACTCATGTGACGCGCACCGGCGACATCGGGTTATTCAAGATTTATTCGGAAAGCGGCGTGGCAGCCGGGGTGCGCCGCGTGGAAGCGGTTGCGGGATCGGTGGCGTTCGACTATGTGCAGAATATCGAAAAGCAACTCACCCATGCGGCCACGCTTCTGAAAACGCAGCCGCAAGACGTGGAATCGAAAATCGCACAGCTGTTGGACAACGTGAAAGCGCTGGAAAAACAGCTGGCGCAGTTCAAATCCAAGTTAGCCGCGTCACAGGGCGATGATTTACTCAATGGCATCGTCAAAGTCAACGGCGTCAATGTGCTCGCCGCAAAACTCGATGGCGCGGATGCCAAGGCGCTGCGCGAAACGATGGATCAAATCAAGAACAAAATCGGTTCGGGTGTGATTGTGCTGGCGGTCGCCGAGGCCGGCAAAGTAAGCCTCGCGGCCGGCGTGACGAGCGATCTGACGGGGAAATTCAAAGCGGGTGAGCTGGTCAACCACGTCGCACAGCAAGTCGGTGGCAAAGGCGGCGGCAAACCGGATATGGCAATGGCGGGCGGCACCGATGCGGCGGCGTTGCCGGCGGCGTTGGCAAGTGTTGCGGCGTGGGTTGAGTCAAAGTAGTACAACGGAATATGTCGCGCTGTGCCTGAACACCGCATTGGAAAACCATGTTCGAAGTCTATAAGCACTGCCCGCGCTGCGCCGCCGAATTGATCGACCGCGAAATCGCCGATGACGGCGGCGCACGCATTCGCCGCGCATGCCCCGCCGACACGTGCGGCTTCGTGCAATGGCAAAACCCCACACCCGCCGTTGGCGCGCTTGTGGAGCACGATGGCGAAATCATCCTCGCGCGCGGCGCGGGCTGGCCGGAAGGCGCGTTTGCTTTGGTGACGGGTTACCTCGAACGCAATGAAGACCCAAAGCTGGGCGTCGCACGCGAAGTGAAGGAAGAACTCAATCTCGATGTCGTCGAGACGAATCTGATCGGCAATTACATTTTCGAGCGCAAGAATGAAATTATGCTGTGCTATCACGTCATTGCGACGGGCAGCGTCATGTTGAGTCCCGAGTTGATTGACTATCGTCGCTATCAACCGCATGAGTTGCGCCCCTGGCCGCGCGCGACGGGGTTTGCCGTTGCCGATTGGATGAAATCGCGCGGGCTCAAAGTGACTTTCCGCGATTTGCCGCTTCGACCTGCGGCTCCAGTCGCGACGGAGAGCTGAGATGGACGCCAAGCGCGCCATGCCCGAAACCATCGCCGCCCAGGCGCTGGGTTGGGTCGATGAGTCGACGAAAGCGATTTCGCCGCCGATTCACACCTCCACCACCTTCATTCGCGACGCCGACAATCAGTACCGCAGCGGCCGCGTCTATGCGCGCGACCACAATCCCTCGTTCGATCAAGCCGAAGCGGTGTTGTGCGCGCTGGAAAAAGGCGCAGACGCGGCGCTGTTCGCCTCCGGCATGGCGGCCGCCACGGCGGTATTCATGGCGTTAAAGCCCGGCAACCATGTGGTCGCGCCGAAGGTCATGTATTGGTCGCTCCGGAATTGGCTCGCCAATTTTGCGACGCAATGGGGCCTGCAAGTCGAATTCATCGACATGTCGGATCTGGAAGAATTGAAACGCAGCATGCGTTTCGGCAAAACCAAACTGGTGTGGATTGAGACGCCCGCTAACCCGTTGTGGACGATCACCGATATCGCCAAAGCGGCGGAAATTGTGCACGCGGGTGGCGCATTGCTCGCGGTCGATTCGACGGCCGCGTCGCCTGTGTTGACGCGCCCGTTGACGATGGGGGCCGATATCGTGATGCACTCGGCGACCAAATACTTGAATGGGCATTCGGACCTGATCGCCGGCGCGTTGATTACCCAGACCGATTCCGAATACTGGAAGCGCGTGAAAGCCGTGCGTGCACAAATGGGCGGCACGCTGGGATCATTCGAGGCATGGCTGTTGTTGCGCGGCATGCGCACGCTGTATTTGCGGGTCGACGCAGCCTCGCGCTCGGCGCAACGCGTCGCCGAATTTTTCACCGGGCATTCGCTGGTGAGCGACGTGCTTTACCCCGGTTTGCCCGCCTTTGCGGGACACGACATTGCCGCGCGCCAGATGTCGGGTGGCTTTGGCGGCATGCTGTCCATTCGCATCAAGGGTGGCGAGGGGCTCGCGATTGGCACGGCCGCCAACGTGAAAATCTGGAAGCGCGCAACCTCGTTGGGTGGCGTCGAAAGTCTGATCGAACACCGCGCGAGCGTCGAAGGCGCGGGCTCACCGGTGCCTGCGGATTTGCTGCGCCTGTCGGTGGGTATCGAGAACGTGGATGACCTGATCGATGACCTCGATCACGCGATGATCCGGGCAGCCGCGAAATGAGTGGCGCGGAGAAAATTCGCCACTACCTGTTCACCAGCGGCCTCGATGCGCTGGCGGATCACATTCCGGTGATCGAAAAATCGATACACGATTTCATCGCGCAACTCGCAACACCGATGGAGGTCTCCAACGACGCGCTGTATCGCTACGAAGTGCCGCTGATGTCGGAAGACGGCACCTGCTCGTTGATCGATGAAATGAATCCGGTTGCCTATGACCTCGCCAAGATCCTCGGCGGTGAGAATGAAGCCACGACGCGCAAGCTGAAGCTGCTAAATATCCTCGTCACGCGGGCGAACATGGTGACGGGGTCGGATTGGGTCGGCATCTATCAACGCCGTCGGCTCGTGTCCGGCAGTGAAGCGTTAGTGAAGCTCGCGTATCGCGGACGGCCCAGCCGCGCGGAGTTTCCGCTGAATGCTGAATTTGCACAGCGCAGCACCAACAGTGAAGTCGCGCTATCGGGGCAGGCGAAATTAATCGATGACGTCTCGGCATTTGTCGCGGAAGGTGGTGGTTTCTATGTTTGCGACGATGCGGTGCAATCGGAATTCTGCGTGCCGCTGCTAGACGCGGATGGCACCGTCATCGGCATCATCGACGCCGAGGCCTCACCCAAGGCATTCTTCAATGCCGATCGGCAGGCGGCTATTGTTGCGATGGCGATGGTTGCGCCGGCGTTGTTGCCTTGAATGCGGGCGCATTTTTGCTATGTTGCAAGACTTACCCCAGAGATCGCGCGCTTTGACCCTGCGTTGACTCTTTGAACACTGAAGATCAAGCACTGGTGCGGCTTTTGGGGCGCTTTTGACCTGTTAGGCTCGTCGATGTTAGGGTTTTTGTTGGCCTTCGCTGAGAAATGCGAGCTTGGCCCCTTTGAATTTTCCGTACCTGAATAGTCAGCGACACTCGCCAGCAGATTCGGCCCGACATATGAAAATGTGCTGGCAGTTTTCCCAACTTGGCCCTTTGATCCAACAATGTGCGTTGAGATCAGTAAGAATCAAAGGTTCCAGGCTCGAATTAATTTGATCGCCATCGCCTTGCCGGGGGCCGTCACCGTGCAAGCCAGCATCAACGCTCTCGGCCAGCGCGTGACCAAGAGTGTGAACGGCACCCTCGAAGCGCGGGTTCAGGCCTTGCCCCTTGCCTCCTTCTCCCAGAATATCGCCCTGCGGATCGCCATTCGGTGCGCCTCTCCAGCCAATTCCACCCTGAACACTCCACCAGTTGCGCACCTTTCCCCCGCCGGCGTCTGCTTTTCACGGTCGTTGCTGATCCCGCACTCCTGCCGTAAAAGCCTCCCGCTCAAACACATTCCCCCGATACGGACATTCGCCGCGCAGCGCCGCCCATGCGCTGCTCGCAAGGTAGGCGAATGGAAAGAGCGCGCCCCAGCGCTGGTATTGCCGCACATGGATCAATTCGTGCGACCGTAGGCGATCTGCGACGCAATCGTCGCGGGCGATGATGAGATGCCCCAGTGTGATGGCCTCGATTTGCATCCAGGGATTCATCAGCCGCAAAAGTTTTGGTGCGCAGCCGCCGGCGGCTTCAAGCGCTTCGCGATTCGAGCGAATTTGTCCGCCGGATACGCGAATGAGGGCAGCAAGCGGCAGTGCGACGAGGGTGATCGGCGCGGGCCACAGCCACACCAGCCATTGCCGCATGACTACTTCGAAAGTTGTCCGCGAATCAATTCGATGCGCGCGCGATTCACCCCCAAATCGCGAATGCCCAGCCGCGAGGCCGAGCGAACCTGAATCGCATTGGCGGCTTCATCAAGCGCGAATTCAACGTCATCGACAAAGCCCATTCCCGCGCTCTTGAATTCGGCGTAGAGATATCCAGGTTGATCGGTAACAATGCTGACGCGCGGCGATCCCTTAACGATGCCATGCAATTTTTTCCACGCCTCCGCCGACGCGCCGCTGAATTTGAGCGGCTCGATAAAATGCGCATCGCTTTTTTCGATGGTGGATGAAACGCTATTTGGCTTCCACGCCGGCGGCGCGAACTTGCCTGCGGAATAGCCGAGATTGGTGGGACGCGATCCTGAAAACAGGCCCATGGGTTGTCCTCCAAAATATTCGATGCCGACCACCGCGGCGATGAACGCGATGATGGCGAGCAGTGTGAGCAGTAAACGGATGATGAATTTTTTCATGGCAATAGTTTAGCTCATCAGGGTTTTCACGCCCTGCGGAGTTCGCACATACGCGCACATGGTCATGCCGGAGTAGGGCGGCGTCGCGGTGAGTACCAGCGATTTTTCGAGGCCCAGTTCACTCAACAAATATTGCACCTTCGCCGGATTCGGATGCGCGGCTTCCATCCACTCGAACCGGCAACCTTGATCGGGCAGCCGGTCGCAGGGATGAAACGGCACATCCCATTGGATCAAGTTAGGAACGAGACCGCTTTCAATCGGATATCCATCTTCAGGCAGCGTAATACGCCAGCGAAACGCGTCGGCACCTTGGCCTCTCGACATCGAGTGAACGCCGCCCAGCAGACCACCGGTCTTGTCGCTTAGCGCGTCGATCTCATCCGTGCGCGCCACCCAACCGAGCAGGCGCGGACGCAACGCAATACGTTCGCGCACGTCCGCCGTATCGAGCCCGAACCAGCGCGGCATGAATGGCGGTGCGCTGTCCGGATCGATGGCGATCAATTCAAGATAGCAACCCGGTCCCAGTGACAGCAGCGGATTGTGGGTGCCCATCCGCTCGTGCTTTCCGGGCGGAGAGGACAATGTGACGCCCAAAAATCGTTCGAGCCAAGCGCTGCCGCGATCCAGATCTACCGTACCGAGTACCAAGTGATCGAGTACGGTGGGCATGTTACCGACGATTGAGTGGCTCGCCGCTTGCTGACGCGCTGAACCATCGGCGTTCGATCGACATTTGCACCGTCACCACTAGCCACGCCGTGATGACGCCTGACGTATTGGCGACCATATCGAGGAAATCAAACGAACGCGTTGGCGTGAAATACTGCATGCACTCGATCAACACGCCAGTGGCGATAAGCCCAATGGCGAAGCGCAGACGTTGCACGGGAAGGCTATACGCTTGGCCCCAGCAATACATGCAGGCAAAATAGGCGAGCGCGTGATGCAATTTGTCGCTGCCGGGAATATCCGGGATGTCCGGCCCAGGGAGCAGCGAAAGTACAAAAATTGCTGCGAGTGTGCCGAATCCGGCAAGTTTAAAAAATTGTGGTCGTGTCATGTGTGTATTTTACCGGGCGAATCGACACCTGCTGTCTCGTGAACTAAGATGCAAGTGCCAAAATGATTGGGAATCCGACTTGGCAACGCAAGTAGCCGGCGTGAATATTCAAGTCAATGGACTTTGAGACCGCGCCCGCGAAGTAGTTCCCCGTCTTGATTTTGTCATTATTGATCACCATGCAATCACTTTCTGCCGAGAACTCTGGCCCGCTGGCGGGCATCAAGATCCTTGACCTCACGTCGGTGGTGATGGGCCCGTTCGCGACGCAAATTCTCGGCGATATGGGAGCCGAAATCATCAAGGTGGAAGCACCGGGCGGCGACAATATGCGCTGGGTCGGGCCGATGAAAAATCCCGGCATGGGTCACATCCACATGCACCTGAATCGCAACAAGCGATCACTCGTGCTGGATCTGAAAAACCCCGCCGGCCTCGAAGCCGCGTTGCGCCTGGCCGCGAAATCCGACGCGATGATCTACAACGTGCGTCCGCAGGCGATGGCGCGGCTCGGTTTGCATTACGAGGCGGTGAAGGCCGTCAACGCGAAAATTGTCTACGTCGGTGCCTACGGATTTTCCGAGCGCGGGTCCTACGCCGGTAAGCCCGCCTACGATGACTTGATTCAAGGTGCTGCGGGGGTGCCGGCGCTGACGATGGCGCAAGGCGGCGATGTGCCGCGCTATGCGCCTGTTACGTTGGGGGATCGCAGTGTCGGATTGCAAACCGTGATCGCCACCGTCGGCGCCTTGTTTCACGCCATGCGCACGGGGCAGGGGCAATCGGTCGATGTGACGATGTTTGAAAGCCTGTCGCAATTTGTGCTGGGCGATCACATGGGCGGCAAGACGTTTGTGCCGGCAATCGGTGAGGCAGGATATGCGCGTCTGCTGGCCCCGGATCGTCGCCCTTACGCCACCTCCGATGGCTATCTGTGTGTGTTGATCTACAACGATAAACACTGGAGCAATTTTTTCGACGCCATCGGTCAGCCGGATCTCAAAAACGATCCGCGATTCTGCGATCACACCTCGCGCGCCGCCAATATCCGCGAAGTCTATGCGTTTGTCGCGGAGGTGATGACCACACGCACGACCGCCGCGTGGCGCGAATTGCTGGAGCGCGCCGATATTCCCAATATGCCGATGCACACCATCGATTCACTGATTGACGATGCACACTTGAACGGTGCCGGTTTTTTCCCGCAATATGAACATCCCACCGAAGGCACCGTGCGCACCACCGCACCGGTCGGCGAATGGGGCGAAACACCGCTTTCGATCCGCAGACTCGCACCGCGTCTGGGCGAACATAGCCACGAAATCTTGCGCGAACTTGGCTATGACAATGCGCAGATTTCAGCATTTGCGGCGAACGGAGTCACCAATGCAGAATAAAAACACCAGCACTGGTGCGCGTTTCGGGGCACTTGTGTCCCGAGATCCCCGCCGAATATAGGGTTTCAAGTTGTGGTATTGTCCTTGAGCCGGCAATTAAATATGTTGAAGCGCGCCCTTTCCCCGCGTAGGCGGGGACCCAAGTTTTCTGCCATTCCGCTACGAAACTTGGCCCCCCGCCTACGCGGGGGAAGGAGATAATTGAAGTCAGTTCAACATGTTCAATTGCCGGATCAACCAGAGGCGCAGCAGTGAAATTCTAAATGGGAGGCACGCATGCAGTTGATTTTGTGGCGGCACGCAGAAGCGGAAGATGACGCGCCCTCGGATATGGCGCGCTGCCTCACGCCGAAGGGGCGCAAGCAGGCCGCGAAAATGGCCGCGTGGATGACGGCGCAAGTCGGCGGCGACCTCGAACCCTGGCGCGTGATTGCAAGCCCCGCCACGCGCGCGCAACAGACGGCTGCGACGCTTCAATCGCATTTTGAAACCGTGAATTCGATCGCGCCCGATGCGACGCCGGACGCGGTCTTGCAAGCGGCGGGCTGGCCGGGTGCGGCAAAAAACGTGCTCGTCGTCGGGCACCAGCCGACCCTCGGCATGGTCGCCGCGTTCCTGATCAACGGCATCGAGGGCTATGTGCCCGTGAAAAAAGGCGCGATGTGGTGGTTTGAAATGCGCGAGCGCGATGGCAAGCCGCAGGCAGTGTTGAAGGCGATGGCGTCGCCGGATTCGGTTGTTTCGCAGGAATAGATTGGCGCTTCCCTATGCGTGCGCCGTGATCAATTCCTGCCTCCCGGATAGACGATCGGCCCGTCGACTTTCACCGTTGGGTTTTTACGCAATATCCAATCGATTACTAGCTGGAAGTACCCTTCAGAGAATCGCGTATCGATGCGCTCACCGTTCTTTACTTCGAACTCGGTGATGCCGTGGTCTGCCGTCGGAAACAGCACAATATCGAATTTGGGATGCGACGATTGCACATCGCGCAAGATACGAAGTGTATTTCCAGAGGGGGCTGAACTATCGCGGCCAGCAAGAATCCACAGTTGCGGCGCTTGATACGCGTTCAGCGCCGGGACCGGATCGTGAGTCCATGACGTACCGACATCGAACCAGGGGCCGAGGACGCGAATGAGCCAATTGGGCGCGCGCAGAATCTCGCCGCTGAATTCGCCTTTGATCTTTGGATACCACGGCTCGTGACGATATTTCGCGCGCACCGCATCGAGTTCCTCAAATCCGCTCTTGAAACCCGACGCCATTACGCGCCCGGTTGCGTCCGTGATTTCCTGCGCCTTGGCGATTACGTTTGAATCAAAGCCCACCGCGCGCAAGTCGTCGAACACTTGTTCACGATCCTCTCCCAGCGGACTCTCGGCCATTCCGTAGCCGACCACCGCAAAGTCCGCCTTGGCGTTACCCGCTGCCAAGGGAATGATCCAGCCCGCCTGACTGCCGCCTTCGAATCCTACTTCGCTCGCCTTCGTGCCGGCCATTTCACGCGCCTTGTTTATCGCCGCCGCGGCATCGTCCGAAAGCAAATGGAAGTCTTGTGTATAGCGCCCCTCGGATTGTCCCGTGCCTCGCTTGTCGAAGACGAATACGCCAATGCCGTTTGCGGGCAACAAATATTGCATGCGATTGAACACAAGGGCCGAATCGCGTTCGGATCCGTGGATCAACACGGCGACGGGGATCCTTTCGGTGGTTTTCGGCATCACCAGACGCCCGGCGAGTTTTTGTCCATGACTCACGAATTGAGCATTGATGATGTCAAACGCCCGTTTCTTGCCGGTGATGGGTGCTTTCCCGTCGATTGCGATGGAAAGTGTTGCGGCGTTGCATGTGCCGAAAGTTACTCGCGTGCGAATGGGCGTTTCGCCTGCCCATCCTGGGCCGGCAGTGAATTTTCGTGGCGGTACCTCGGCTTGGCCTTTCTCTGGAAGCAGCCGTCCGGTATTTCCATCCATGAACACGAAACGCAAGGACTGCGCGCCACTTGACGGCGCGATGGTGAGAATTCGGCCGTCATCGAGTTGATACGCGCCATGGTGGCAAGCAAGCCTCGCATCCGGGGGCGCGTCGCGAGAGGCAATCAGGTAGATACCAAGCGCAAATGCGCCTGACAACGCCAACGCAAATGCAATTCGACGCCGCGACATGTGTACCCTCCATTATTCGTTGGTGAAAGATTGCACAGCGATCTGGAAATCAGGCGACAAAACCAATTGACTCGTCGTTCCCGCGACGGCGGGAAACCAGTGACTTTCGTCGCACGACACTGGGTTCCCGTCTTCGCGGGAACGATGTACTGGTGATGCTTTCGTCGTCTATCTTGGCGGCTGTCTCGACGTGCGGCTCAGCATGCCTTCCCAGTGACGACACTTTGCGCGCCGTCGCGCTGAATAGCGGGCCGAATCCGCCGAAACGTGCGATTTACCTTCTCAAGCGGACTATCGTCCGACGAAACAAGTTGAAACGAGGCACGGTGATGGGTATTGCGCGCAAGTGACGCCGCAATGCATCGATCTTTCACCGTCGTCTAGATTCGTGCTCGGCCTTCTCGCGTCCCGCCAAACCCCTATGCGGACACAATCTCCAGCTTCATCCCCGCGCCGCTCCACTCGGCGGTTTCCTGTTCGAGCTCGTATTGCGTTAGGTTGTGTGCGGCCAGCCAATCGCTTTTCACCGACAATCGAAATTCGCCGTTGACACGCGCCAGCGAAAACAGCCGATGATCAATGTCGCGGCGGCTGCGGCAGAGCAGCACTGCGAGCCGCAGACAAATCACTTTGGTTGCAAACGAGGGATGCGTCGGCAAATTGCCCGCGACTTTCGCAAGCCGCCCGCGTTGCGCAAGCACCAGTGAGGCGAGCACCGCTTGTTCGCGCTTGGAAAATCCGGGCATGTCGGCGTTGCCGATGACGTATGCCGAGTGCTTGTGAAAATTCGCCTGGGCAATATCGACGCCGATTTCGTGCAGACGCGCCGCCCACATCAATCGCTGCCGGCGCTGAAACGCAAATTCTTCGTCGGCCGAATCGATCTCCGCCAAGTCGAGGCCGTCAAAAAACGCCAGCGCCAATTGCCGCACGCGCGCCGACTGCGCATGATCGACGTGATAGCGCCTGGTCATTGCTTCAACGGTGGCGTCGCGGATATCTTTGTGGTGCGCACGTCCCAGCAAATCGCAAAGGACACCGTCGCGTAGCGCCGTATCCGCGAGCGACATTTGTTTGACGTCGAGCACTTCAAATATCGTTAGCATGATCGCGAGCCCGCCGGACAGCACGGGAACGCGGTCGGCCTTCATGCCTGGCAGCGTGAGTTCTGCAAAGCCGCCGGACTTGATCGCTTTGTCGCGTAGCCATTCCAGGCCCGCGCGGGTGATTTCACCACCGCGGTTGCCGATGTCGGCGTGACCATTTTCCTGAAGAATCGCGCCCAGCGCTTTGGCCGTGCCGCTCGAGCCGATTGTGTCCTTCCAGCCTTCCTTGCGAAACCGCGTCGCGATTACCTCAAGTTCTTTTGCGGCGGCCAGCTGCGCTTCGCGAAAGCTGCGCTTGTCCATCGCGCCCTCGGGAAAGAACCGCTCCGAATAGCTCACACAACCCATGTAGAGGCTGTCGAGCAGCTTGGGCTTGAGGTGGTGGCCGATGATGAATTCGGTCGAACCGCCACCGATATCCACGACCAGGCGATCATGTCGCGACGGCGGCAGGCTGCTCGCGACGCCCAGGTAAATGAGCCGTGCTTCTTCGCGACCGGCGATGACTTCGATCGGATAGCCGAGAATCGCTTCCGCTTCTTTGATGAACGTGTCCGCGTTTTTGGCGACGCGCAACGCATTGGTGCCGACCACCCGCACCGCGTCCCTGGGTAATCCCTGCAAGCGCTCGGCGAACAAGCGCAGCGCGCCGAACGCGCGCTCGGCCGCCTTCAAATCGATTTTCTTGTCTGCCGTGACCCCCGCGCCGAGGCGCACCGTTTCCTTCAATGAATCGACCGGATAGAGCTGATGATCGACCACGCGTGCGATTTGCAGGTGGAAACTGTTGGAGCCTAAGTCGACGGCGGCGAGCGTGGGATGGGTCATTCGGATCTTTGTTGAGGATTGCCGGAAGTATGTCACAGGCAAATCCTTGTGGCCCCTGTCACAAAAACGTAATACGCTTGGCATATTGTGACGAAGCGCTCCCGCCATAAAAGCAAGGCATTAGACAAAATGTCGACCAACAACGCCGTCGCTGAAACCCGCTTGCCTGTCCGAATTGCGCCGCTGCCGGTGGTCGCAAAGCCACGTGGGCACTACCTGAATCGCGAACTACAGTTGCTGGCGTTCAACCGGCGCGTTTTCGCGCAAGCGGAGGATGCATCGCTGCCGTTGCTGGAGCGGCTCAAATTCCTGACCATCGTGTCGTCCAACCTCGATGAATTTTTCGAGATTCGCGTCGCGGGATTGAAAGAGCAATTGAAGCTCAACGCCAACGCGCGTGGTGCCGATGGCTTCACGCCGGGAGAAACTTTTGCGCAGGTGGCGACCGAGGCGCATGACCTGATGGCGCGCCAATATGTGCTGTTGAACGATCAGTTGTTTCCGGCACTTTCCGCCGCCGGCATCCGTTTCTTGCGCCGCGCCAATTGGACGCCAAAGCAGCAGGCCTGGGTCAGGGATTACTTTTTCCGTGAAATGATGCCGGTCTTGACGCCAATCGGGCTGGATCCCTCGCACCCGTTTCCACGCGTATTCAACAAAAGCCTTAATTTCGCCGTCGAATTGTCCGGTCGCGATGCGTTCGGCCGCGATTCAAACCGCGCGATCGTGCAAGCGCCGCGCGTGTTGCCGCGCATCATCAAGCTGCCGCCGGAAATCGCCGACGGCGCAGACAATTTTATTTTCCTCACGTCGGTGCTTCATCAACACGTCGGTGAATTGTTCGCCGGCATGAATGTGCTGGGCTGCTATCAGTTCCGGGTGACGCGCAATTCCGATTTGTTCGTCGATGAAGAGGAAGTGAAAAACCTGCGCATCGCGTTGCAGGGCGAACTTCCGCAACGCCACCTGGGCGACGCGGTGCGCCTGGAAGTCGCCGACAATTGTTCCACCGAAATGCTTCAGTTCCTGATGGCGCAATTTGATCTGGAAGTCGCCGACATTTATCGAGTCAATGGCCCGGTGAATCTCGTGCGTCTGATGAGCGTGCCGGATCAAGTGGCGCGTTCGGAACTGAAATATCCGGCGTTTTCGCCCGGGATGCCGAAGCCGCTGGTGAAGATTGCGAAGGGAAAAGACTACTTCGAAGTGTTGCAGAAGCAGGACATTCTGTTGCACCACCCGTTTGAGAGTTTCATGCCGGTGATCGAGTTCATTCAACAGGCCGCGCGCGATCCGCAGGTGGTCGCAATCAAGCAGACGGTCTACCGTATCGGTGCTGACTCGATCATCATGGAATCGTTGATTGATGCGGCGAAGCAGGGAAAAGAAGTGACGGTCGTGGTTGAGCTGATGGCGCGCTTCGAGGAAGAGGCCAATCTGAATTGGGCGGCACGGCTGGAGGAGGTCGGCGCACACGTCGTCTATGGCGTGGTCGGACACAAGACGCACGCCAAGATGGCGCTGGTGGTGCGGCGCGAAGTCGATGAACCGGACGCGGGCAAACCCAAAGCAAAGCCGCGCGTACGGCTGCGTCGCTATGTTCATCTCGGCACCGGCAACTACCATCCCGGCACCGCACGTCTTTACACGGATTTTGGGCTGATGACCGCGCACGAAGGCATTTGTACCGACGTCAATGCAGTGTTTGCGCAATTGACGGGGCTTGGCCGCGCCAGCAAACTCGCTCATGTTTGGCAAGCGCCATTTACCTTGCATGCAGGGGTGATTGCGGCAATCGACGCCGAAGCGAAAATCGCGCGAAGCGGAAAGCGCGCGCACATCATCGCCAAAATGAATGCGTTGCTGGATCCCGAAGTGATTGAAGCACTTTACCGCGCTTCGAAAGCGGGTGTCAGAATCGATTTGATCGTTCGTGGCGTTTGCGCGCTGCGGCCGGGTGTTGCGCGCCTGTCGGAAAATATCCGCGTCCGATCGATTGTGGGCCGATTTCTGGAGCATTCCCGCATCTTTTACTTCCGCAATGGCGGAGGAGGCCGCGAACGCGTCATGTTGTCGAGCGCGGATTGGATGGAGCGGAATTTTTTCCGGCGCATCGAACTGTGCTTTCCGGTCGACGATGCACGCCTGAAGCGGCGGGTGATTGCGGAAGGCCTGAAGCCGTATCTCGAGGACAACGCCCAGGCGTGGGAGATGGACGCCGAGGGGGCTTACACGCGTCGTCAGATCGTCAAGCCGGTGCGCGGAGCGCGCAAGGGCGGCACGCCGCGAAAAGCGGCGCAGGAGGAATTGCTGCGGATGCTGGCGGCAGAATAGTCTTTGCTGCGCGGCGCGTTCGGTGTGGGATCAGATTCGGGGATCGCGCTTCGATCCTTCACCCCAATGGCAATCGTGGCATAAACCTTTGCCGGGACACCTGCCTTCAGTGACGGCAAGGCAGTTGCCTTTGCCGCGGAACCACCCCAGCAGACGCGCCAAGAATGGTCGTTCAAAGCGCGGCACAATCGGCGTGGCCCAGCCGGGAGGGGGATTGAAATCATCTTTCATGGCGGCGACCTATTGTCGGTGGATGATTCCGACTGTATCGACGGTCGCGGGTCAAGCGTTTGCGCAGGATCAAATAATTCTGGGGAAATCGCCGCGCAATTTATGAGAACTCAGGAGCGCCAATTCTTACGTTGGCGATACGGACTCCGCCCCGGGCATGGTGTATAGCCTGCCTACCAGAACTTCCACCAGGATTTGCCGGTGCCGGTGCCGCTCTTGGCGACCATTTCGTTATTGGGGAAATTCTTCAACAACACGCGCTTGACATCGGCGGCGAGTTCTTTCTGCCCCATTTGTTCATACGCCAGCACGGTGACCGCCAGCGCGTCTTCGTTGGCTGGTGCTTGCGGGTAGCGTTGCATGACGTTCTCCGCGCGGTTGACGGCAGCCAAATACGCGCCGCGGTTAAAGTAGTACTTTGCGACCGCAACATCGTGCTTGGCCAGTGCATTGACCAGATACGCCATGCGGCTGCGCGCGTCGTCGGCGTATTTGCTTTCCGGGAAACGCACCACCAGGTCTTTGAAGACTTCGAACGATTCGCGCAACGCCTTCGGATCGCGTTCAGACGCATCGAGATTCAGCAATTCACCGAATAGGCCCAAATCCGGCTTGAAATGCGCGAGACCCTTGATGTACAAGGCGTAATCGTAATTGGCGTGATTGGGATGCAATTTCATGAAACGATCAGCCGTCGCGACCGATTGCGCGGTTTCGCCTTCCTTGTACTGCGCGTAGGCGGTATCGAGTTGCGCCTGCTGCGCATAGCGGCCGAATGGAAATTTGGCTTCCAGCGCCTCGTATCCCTTGACGGCACCGTTGTAGTTGCCGGAATCGAGCTCTTCTTTGGCGTTCTTGTAATATTGTTCGACGCCCCAGTTTTTCTGCGCGGCGAGCTTGTCGGCGAACATACCGCAACCGCCAAGCAACGTTGCGAGGAGTGAAATTGCGACGGCCAAAGATGAAATTGATGTTCGTGTCATACTGATTGAGCAATCCAAAAAGAAATTGTGGCAGTCATCGTGGCAATCGAAACAGGCCCCACTCCACATTCCGACCGTCTTTTGTCGGCGAAAAGACCGGGAATTGCTGAATTCGCGGCTGTGAATTGCGGAAAGTTCAAAAACCATGCTGCCTGTCGATATTGAAGACGAAGATTATAGCGTAGGCGACCTCGAACGCCCGGTGCGTGAGCGTGCGGCTGACAAACCCACGACCCAATCCGTGAAAGTGCCGATCCATCTCGCCGGATCCCGGTTTGACCAGGCGCTCGCCGAACTGTTCCCGGATTATTCGCGTAGCCGTCTCTCGGCGATGATCAAGGACGGTGCCATTACCGTCAATGGTGCCACGGCACAACCGAAAACCAAATTACTCGGCGGTGAAACGATTCATGCGACGCTTGCCGCGCGCGAAGAGGAATCCGCGTTTTTTCCGGAAGATCTTCCGCTGAATGTGCTACATGAAGACGATGCCTTAATCGTGATTGACAAGCCCGCCGGGCTGGTGGTGCATCCGGCCGCCGGCAACTGGAGCGGCACACTACTGAATGGCCTGCTATTTCGCAATCCCGAAGTCGCCCAATTGCCGCGCGCCGGTATCGTGCATCGGCTCGACAAAGATACGAGCGGCGTCATGGTCGCGGCCAAGACCGAGGCCGCGCAAACCTCACTCGTGAGGCAATTGCAGGCGCGAACCATGAAGCGCATTTATGTGGCGCTGGTGCGTGGAAAGGTCACCAAGGATGGCGTGGTCGCAACGCCGATTGGCCGTCACCCGCACCACCGTACCCGCATGGCGGTGGTGAGATCCGAGGAAGCCGGAAAACCGGCCGTCACGCACTACCGCGTGCTCGAGCGTTTTAGATTTCACACGTTGGTGGAATGCCGTCTTGAAACCGGTCGGACGCACCAAATCCGGGTGCATATGCAATCGATAGGTTTTCCGCTGGAGGGCGACACGGTGTATGGCCCGACTATGACCGGGATCGATGACGACGTGCGCGCCGTGATCCGCGATTTCGGTCGTCAGGCGCTGCATGCGCGAAGATTGTCCTTTGATCATCCTGCCGAGCGCGTCGAGCGTACCTTCGAATCGCCGATGCCCGACGACATGCGGGAGTTCATCGATTTCGTTGCCGGACTGTGATGCTTGAAGCGGCGGACATCATTGTTCCCGACTGGCCGGCACCGCGCGGCGTCAAGGCGTTGTTCACGACGCGGCTCGGCGGCGTCAGCGTAGGCGATTTTGCGAGCCTGAATTTGGGCGCGCATGTGGGCGACGATCCGGCCGCCGTGGTGGAGAATCGGCGGCGTCTTCGCGAACTTTTGCCGGTGACGCCCCAGTGGCTGAATCAGATACATGGGTGCGCGGTGCATACCATTGTGGACGCTGATGTGTGGGCCTCGGCACGCACGGCAGACGCGCAACTGACGAGTCTCAGCGGCTTTCCGTGCGCGGTGCTGGTGGCGGATTGCCTGCCACTTCTACTTTGCGATAGCAGTGGTACCAATGTGGCGGCGGCGCATGCGGGTTGGCGGGGATTGGCAGCGGGCGTGATCGAGCGCACGATTGAAAGCATGCCGGTTGCATCACGCGACGTCATCGCCTGGCTTGGCCCTGCGATCGGGCCGAGCGCGTTTGAAGTCGGACGCGATGTGGTCGACGCTTTTGCGAAGACTGATTTCGAGTCGCGGCGTGCGTTTCAACCGGTCGCCGGCAGCGAGGACAAATACCTCGCCGATATTTTTGCGTTGGCCCGCCAGCGACTTGCAATTGCCGGTGTGGTGCAGATTTATGGTGGCGGCGAATGCACCGTTTCCGCACCTGATCGATTTTTTTCACATCGACGCGATGGCCGCAGCGGTCGCATGGCGGCGGTCATTTGGCGCGAGTAGGATTGCCCGTTTTCACGCGGGTCGCCATTGACCTGCGTGGTAAAATCACATACTCAAGTCGCCTTCCGTTAGCGCCCTGATTGTCGGCCCAGCAACTCCCCGCGACTCAATAATCATCCCCCCCATGACCCTCACATACATCATCCTCGCCAGCCTCGCGGGCGGCGTGGTCTCGGTGCTGCTGGCTGCGCTGGTGGCATGGCGCATCCAGCCACGCTTGATTCCTCTGTTCGTCAGCTATGCGGTCGGTGCGTTGCTGGGGGTGGTGTTTCTTGATTTGCTGCCGCATATTTTTGAAAAATCCACCCGTGTCCACGATGCGGCGTCGTGGATACTCGCCGGCATTCTGGTTTTTTTCATCATGGAAAAGTTCGTGCTGTGGCGTCACAACCACGACCACGCGGGACAAGCCGAGGCGGCGGTGGCGGCCTCGGGCAGTCCACATAGCCATGACCACGCCGGCGGCCATGCGCACGATCATGCGGGTGGCCGCGAATCCGGCGCGTGGATGATCATCATCGGTGACGGCTTTCACAATCTCACTGACGGCTTTGCCATCGCCGCCGCGTTCATGGCGGATGTCCGGCTCGGCATTGTCACCTCAGTTGCGATCGTGGCGCACGAGTTGCCGCAGGAATTGGGCAATTTCCTGGTGTTACTGCATTCCGGATTCAGCCGATCGCGCGCGTTGTTCTGGAACATCGTCTCCAGTTGCGCAACGCTGGTCGGCGCGGTGGTCGCCTATTTTGCGATCAAGAGTTTCGAGCAATATTCGCTGATATTTTTGTGTGTCGCAGCGTCGAGCATGATTTACGTTGCGATTGCCGATTTGATACCCGGCTTGCACAAGCGGACGTTGCTCAAAGAATCGTTGCTGCAAATCATGTTGATTGTGCTGGGTGTGACCTCGATTTGGCTGGTGCACTTTTTCATTGAGCACTGATGGTGATCCTCCCCGCCACCGCCGCCGCGGCGCGTTGCTGGCAGGCATCGGCGCATTGCCGCATAATTCCGATTGACCCCTCCACCGATAGTGTGTATTGACATGCCCACGCCTCACGCATCAATTGATTTTCAACAAATCATAGCCGGATTCCAGGATTCCGGCGCGCGCTGGATGCAGGGATTGGGCTCGATTCCCACCCCCGCGAATGTGAACGAGGCTTGGCAAAAGGTGCTCGAGACTTTGCGCCAGGAGCCCGCGCATATTGCCGCACTTCAGAAGCGCTTCAGCGAAGAACAGCAACGCTTGATGAAGAGTTTTTCCGAACCGCCATCTTCCGATTCGGCGACGCTTGCAAGCGCGCACGACAAACGATTTTCGGGCGATGCGTGGCAATCGCTGCCGCAATTTCGCTACCTCGCGGAATCCTACCTGTCGGCGTCGCGATTGCTCCTGGAAAGCATCAATGACGCGGCCATTGATCCCGCCCAGAAACAAAAAATGCGCTTTTTTGCCAAGCAATACCTCGATGCCGTGTCGCCGGCGAATTTTCTCCTCACCAATCCCGACGCACTCAAGGCGGCGATCGAAACAAAGGGGGAATCCTTGCGCGCCGGCTTGGAGAACCTCAAAGAAGACATGGACAAAGGCCACATTTCCATGACCGATGAAGCCGCATTTCGCATCGGCGAGAACATCGTGCTGTCACCGGGAAGTGTGGTATTTGAAAATGATATTTTTCAATTGATTCAGTACGCGCCATTGACGCCGCAAGTGCATATGCGGCCCTTGTTGATGGTGCCGCCTTGCATCAACAAATTCTACATTCTCGATTTGCGGCCCGACAATTCATTTGTGAAATACGCGGTGGAGCAGGGCCACACGGTATTCATGATCTCGTGGCGCAATGTGACCGAAGCCCAAGGGCACCTGACCTGGGATGACTATCTCGCCGAAGGCGTCGTCAAGGCAATCGATGTGGCGCGCCTGATCAGCAATGTCGAGAAGATCAATGCGCTGGGTTTTTGCGTTGGTGGCACGCTGCTGGCGTGCGCGCTCGCCGTGCTGCGTCGCATGGGGCATGACGTTGTCGAGAGCGTCACCTACCTCACCACGTTTCTTGATTTCTCGGAAGTTGGCGATATTTCCGCTTACATCGACGCGGAATTTGTCGAGAAGCGGGAACGCGAAGTCGGCAATGGCGGCGTCGTCAATGGTAGCGATCTTGCATTCGCGTTTACGTCCTTGCGCGCCAATGAATTGGTATGGAATTACGTGGTGAACAATTACCTGAAGGGCACCAAGCCGCCGGCGTTCGATTTATTGTTCTGGAACAGCGACAGCACGAATCTCCCAGGCCCGTGGTACACGTACTATTTGCGCAATACGTATTTTGAAAACAACCTTATCAAGCCCGACAAGCTGACCATGTGTGGGGTGCCACTCGACCTCTCCAATGCCGACATGCCCGCGTTCGTGTTCGCCGCGCGCGAAGATCACATCGTGCCGTGGCGCACCGCCTATTCGAGTGCCACTCACCTCGGCGGCGAGACGGAATTTGTACTCGGTGCGTCGGGACACATCGCCGGCGTGGTTAATCCCGCATCGAAAGGTAAGCGCAGTTATTGGGTTGGTGGCGATGCCGGTGTGCCGCCGGAAAAGTGGCTTTCGCATGCGGCGGAAGTGGAGGGCAGTTGGTGGCCGCATTGGCAGCAATGGTTGAAGCCCTTCAGCGGCAAGATGATTCCGGCACGACACATATTAGGCAATGCCGACTTCAAGCCGATCGAAGCTGCCCCCGGGCGCTATGTCAAAGCAAAAGCCTGATTGATCGCAAGTGACTTTTATTGCAGTACCAATTCCGACAAGACGTTGGACGAATTGCACAAACTCATAGACCAAGGAGAAAAATATGGCGCAAAGAATCGCAGTGGTGACCGGTGGCATGGGCGGGTTGGGTGAAGCCATTTGCATGAAATTGGCCCGGATGGGAATCAAAGTGGTCGTCACTTATTCGCCTTCGAACACCAAATCCGACGCGTGGTTGAAAGAAATGGCAGCGCGCGATTATCACTTTCACGCGTTCGCCGTCGATGTTGCCGATTTTGATTCGTGTGCGGCGGCAGTCGCAAAAATTCAGAAGGAAGTCGGCCCCGTCGATATCCTGATCAACCACGCCGGCATCACCCGCGACACCACCTTCAAAAAGATGTCGCCGATCGATTGGCACGCGGTGGTCAGCACCAATCTGGATAGCGTTTTCAACATGTCAAAGCCGGTCGTCGATGGCATGGTGGAGCGCGGTTGGGGGCGCGTCATCAACGTCTCATCGGTCAATGGTCAAAAGGGCGCTTTCGGCCAAACCAATTACTCGGCGGCCAAGGCCGGCATGCACGGTTTCACCAAGGCGCTGGCACTGGAGGTCGCGAAAAAAGGAGTCACCGTGAATACCATCTCTCCGGGCTATATCGGCACGGCAATGGTGACCGCGATTCCGGAAGACGTGCTGAATTCAAAAATCCTGCCGCAAATCCCGGTCGGGCGCTTGGGCAAACCTGAAGAAGTTGCCGGCCTGTGCGCGTACTTGGCTTCCGATGAAGCGGCGTTTTTGACTGGCGCGAATATTGCGATCAATGGCGGGCAGCATATGTTTTGAGGGGCATGTTTCTCGCAGAAAAAAAGGGCGCGATATGCGCCCTTTTTTAGTTTAAATCTCAAGTGTCGGTGCGGTGTTCAATGGCGAAACCGACACAAACCATTACCGTTGCTCGCGGAATCCGTCGCCATTGCCAATGTTTGAAATTGCATTCGCCTTGTCGTACAAAGTACTGTCATCCTCGCGAACGCGGGGATCCATTTTTTCTTGTTGTTACGTGAACACGAAAGATGGATCCCTGCGTTCGCGAGGATGACAAGCAGAAGCAACGTCCGATTTAGGCGTACATATGCAACCCGCCGTTCACCGACAAATTTGTCCCGGTGATATAGCCCGATGCTTCCGACGCCAGAAACGCGATCGCATTCGCAATATCCTCTGGATAGCCCATCCGCCCCGCCGGAATTCTGGCGACGATTTCTGCTCGCACGTCATCGCGGATCGCGCGCGTCATGTCGGTATCGATGTAACCGGGTGAGACGGCGTTCACTGTCACACCTTTCTTGATCACTTCCTGTGCCAACGATTTGGTGAATCCCAGGACGCCGGCCTTGGCGGCGGCGTAATTCGTTTGGCCGAATTGTCCTTTGACGGCATTGACGGATGAAATATTGATGATGCGGCCCCAGCCGTGCTCAACCATGCCTTCGATCACGTGCTTGCTGCAATTGAACACACTGGTGAGGTTGGTGGAAAGCACCGCATGCCAGTTTTCCGGCGTCATCTTGCGGAGCGTGGCATCGCGCGTGATGCCGGCACAATTCACCAGCACACTGATGGGGCCATGCGTGGCTTCAATTTGGCGAATCATGTCGCCGGTCGCCTGATAGTCGGCGACATCGCCCAAGGCAATTGCGCAATGGTCGCTGCTAAAGCCGGCCTTGGCCATTTCGTCCTGCCAGCGGATCTCTGAGCCGGGCACGACGTAGTTGGCGACCACAAAGAAACCCTTTGCGGCAAGTGTTTTACATGCGCCGGTGCCAATGCCGCCAACGCCGCCGGTGACGAGTGCGATCTTTTTTGTCATTTTCATTTTCCGCTTGGGAACAATTCATGGCCACATAAAAAAGCCCCGGAAACATGGTTTCCGGGGCGAATCCTAATCTTTCGATCAGGAGGAGGAGCCTTGAAAAATTACTTGCGCTTGGAAGAAGCGGTTGCCTTGGTGGCAGTTTCAGTCGCGGTTTTGAACGCGGTGTCAGCGAAAGACGATGCTTGCTTGGATGCTTTCGAGAACGTGTCCATGGCAGCGGTCGATGCGGCGATGCTGGATTTCAATGCGGAGAAAGCAACGTCGCTACCGGCGGGTGCATTTTTGGCGGCTTTGTCGATACCTTCAACAACCGATTTCTGGAAAGCCGAAACGCGCTCTTCGATCAACGAAGAATATTGCGCTTGAGCAGCGGTGGTGATGTCGTAGAAATTCTTCGAATAGCCCATGAAGAATTCCAAGCCGGTTTCAGCGGCTTTGGTACGCAGACCGTTGAATTCCTGTGCGTCTTTGATGGCAGTCGCGGCTTTAGCACTCTTGCTGGTTTCGTCGAGGCTCACTTTGGCAGCTTCGAGGTTCAGCGCGAAGAAACGCTCGGCGCTGTCGAAAGAAACGCGCGCCAATTTAGCGGCGGCATCCACGGCGGACTTGGAAAATTCACCGAATTGTTCGGCGCCTACATTCAGATTTGACATGGTGTTACTCCTGGTTATGAAAGTTTTGAAAAACTAGCGCCACATCAAGAGTTCAACCACAAATGTTGCGCTGCACAATTACAATAATATGGATGCAGGATGCCTTTGTCAAGTACTTTTTGCTGCAATGCACCATTTATTGAATTTGCCACCGCAACAAATAAAAAATGCTAAGATAATCAAATAACTAGTTGCGCCAACCCACCCGATGCATTGCGCTGCGATAGGCGATTTCATGAGGTTATTTTGACGGCGCAACATGACACCTCCATGACAAATTGAGGCGATGCATCGTCAGCCGCCCGCAATCCCGCAAAAAGGACTCATCGTGTCGAGAATCATCAAAAAATACCCCAATCGCCGTCTCTACGATACCGAGACCAGCGCCTACATCACGCTTGCCGACGTGAAGCAATTCGTGCTCGAAAATCAAGTGTTCGAGGTGCAAGATGCGCGCAGTGGCGAGAACCTCACCCGCAGCATTTTGTTGCAGATCATTCTTGAAGAAGAGAGCGGCGGCGTGCCGATGTTTTCTTCCGACATGCTTTCCAACATTATTCGTTACTACGGCCACTCGATGCAGGGGCTGATGGGCAGCTACCTTGAACGCAGCATCGGCGCGTTCCATGAAGCGCAACGCAAATTTCAGGAACAAACGAAGTCCCTGTACGGCACGCTCGGCGGTGCCGGCATCGCCCAATCGCTGGCACCGAATCTTGGCAGCTTGGCGAAGGCGGTACCCGCGCTCGATCCGGAAGCATGGACAAAAGTCATGCAGGGCGGGCCCACGGCAGTCCCCGGCATGATGGGCGAATACCTTGAGAAGAGTGCCTCCAACGTGATCGGCATGCAGGAAGAATTGCGCAAGCAGGCGATGCAAATGTTCTCGACATTTCCCTATAATCCGTTGGCCACCGCAGGCGACAATGTAGCCGCCGCAAAGAATGCAGGCGACGCTGATCACGCACCATCGGAAGAACGCAAATCGCCGCGCGCGAAACCGAAGACCAAGAAATCCGGTCGCGCATGATGCGGCAATTGACCGCAAAAATCGGGCAGCGATGAGTTCAAGCGCAGTCATCACGCCGGCCAAGATCGGCAAAGCCAGCAAGCGCAACGCCAAGCCGCCGAAAGTCGGCTTCGTCTCGCTCGGCTGCCCGAAGGCACTGGTCGATTCCGAACAAATCATTACGCAACTTCGCGCCGAAGGCTACGAGATCGCGCCCAACTACGCGGGTGCGGATCTCGTGGTGGTCAACACCTGCGGTTTTATCGATTCGGCGGTCGAAGAATCGCTCGATGCGATCGGCGAGGCGCTCGCCGAAAACGGCAAGGTGATCGTCACCGGGTGCCTGGGCGCCAAAGCAGGCGAGGGCGGTGGCAATCTCATCAAGCAGATTCATCCGAAGGTATTGGCCGTCACCGGCCCGCATGCGAAAGATGAAGTAATGCAGCATGTGCATGCGCATTTGCCGCAGCCGCATGACCCCTTCATCGATCTGGTGCCGGCCGCCGGCATCAAGCTCACGCCGAAACATTACGCCTACCTGAAAATTTCCGAAGGCTGCAATCACCGCTGCACGTTTTGCATCATCCCCTCAATGCGCGGCGATCTGGTGAGCCGTCCCGTTGGCAGCGTGATGCAGGAAGCCGAGAATTTGGTGAAATCCGGCGTGAAGGAATTACTCGTGATCTCGCAAGACACCAGCGCCTACGGGGTCGATGTCAAATACCGAGTCGGTTTCTGGAATGGCCGGCCTTTGAAGACGCGCATGACCGAATTGTGCGAGGCCTTGGGTAGCATAGGTGGCGACCAGAAACCGTGGGTGCGCCTGCACTACGTCTACCCATATCCGCATGTGGACGAGGTGATTCCACTGATGGCCGAAGGCAAAATCCTGCCCTATCTGGATATCCCTTTTCAACACGCCAACCCGCGCATTCTGAAATTGATGAAGCGTCCGGCAGCGGCTGAAAAAACGCTGGAACGTATTCAAGCCTGGCGAAAAATTTGCCCCGAATTGACGATCCGCTCGACCTTCATCGCCGGTTTCCCGGGCGAGACAGAAGCCGAGTTTCAAGAGCTGCTGGATTTCTTGACCGACGCGCAACTGGATCGCGTCGGTTGCTTCGCTTACTCTCCGGTGGATGGCGCGAAAGCCAATGATTTGCCCGATGCCGTACCTGCGGAAATTCGCGAAGAGCGTCAAGCGCGATTCATGACGCATCAAGCAAAGATCAGCAAGAAGCGCCTCAAAGCCAAAGTAGGAAAAGAAATCGATGTGCTGATCGATCGACTCGCCGAGGACGAAAAAGGCAATCGCATCGCCGTTGGCCGCTCGAAAGCCGATGCGCCGGAGATTGATGGATTGGTCTACGTGACTGGTGTGAACAAGAAAACCCAGCCCGGTAATTTTTTGCGCGCGAAGGTGGTTTCGGCGCAGGAGCATGACTTGGTGGCGGATTTTCTGTCAAAGTGAAACGTGTCAAAAGTCCAATACTGGCGCGGTGTTTTAGCCATTGTTGCTCGAAAAGCCTCGCCAATACTTGCGTTTCTCAATTTTATCGACATTGCCGGACCAACTCCTTCGAATGACGGCTGTTCATTTCCGGCAAAATTAAACTGATGGCCGGAAGCAGTTCGTGCCATCGATGTCAGCACATGGCGTCCTAATCGATTTTGCCGCGCACCATCTGGCGCTGGCTCGTGAGTCGGCAGGAATATTCGAACTCCACTCAATCCAAAACGATTTTCAACCGCTTCGACAACGACAACAGGATCGACATGGTGAACTCCGCTTTCAAGTTTTCGCTCGCATTACTTTTCTTACACGCGCAACCAAGCGTTGGCGCAGTAGGCGATCAGAAACACCCCAACATCGTCGTCACCGGTGACCGCGCGGCATCGACCGTCCGCGCCGATTTCGGGCGTGTCTCGCTGATCGCCAATGCGCTCGCGCGCGAATTATCCGAGCATTGCGGGTTTGCGCCACCCGCCGAGCGCGCGGCGTTTGACCGTTGCAAGGCCGGGTTGTACCGGGCCGATTCTTCGCTGCGACGGAACCTGCCGGATTTCGTTTTGTGGGGTCGCATCCGCGATCCGCAATTGCGCTTGAGCGACACCACGCTGACGCAATTCGGCAAAGATGTGTTCACGGCGACGTATCTGCCGCTCTTCATGTTCAACGGAAAATACGATATTCAATTCGACACGCGTGAGCAGCTCTACCGCATCGAATTCACGACCGCTTTCCGTAATCGCCTCCGGCCCGGCGAATTTCCGTACCCGTTCTGGCACGACGAAAATAAATGGCAAACCTATCAGGGTGCCAATCGATTGACAGTGTGGGTCGGCAATGAAAATGTCGCGGGTAGCGAAAATATCCGCGCGATCCAGTTTTCAACGCTGGGTGAGAAGCACGCCGGCGTTCCGCCACCGATTCCCACACCGGCATTCGAAAAGGATACACATGCCAAGTGGTTGTGGACCGATGCCGAGGGACGCACGCAACCGCAAGTCACGTTGTTTGATGGCTTCTATCGCACTGGCAATCCCCATCTGAAACGCCTCGACGAGACCTACCGTGCGATGGCGCTGGAGTTGCGCAATGGCGAGTGCCTTGCGTGCCATGTGCCCGACAATCCTGACAAGATGAAACGACTGGTGCTGCTGCAAACGCCCGCGCATGCGGCATCCGAAATTTCCCGCGTGATTGAATCCGTGCGCAAAGACAAAATGCCACTCGACGAAATCGGCCTGGAAAAGCCGATGCCGCAAGACAAGAAATCGGCGCTGCTCGACAAAGCGATTGCGTTCGATGCTGCGCTGCGAGAGGCGAGAGACTGGGAGTTGCGGAACGTTGCCCGAAAGTCCGTTGCAGCGAAAGTGCGCGAGGGCAGTACCCAGTAAAAAATCGGCAAACTCTATATTCGACGGGCGTTTCGGGGGGAAAACGTCCGGAAAGGGTTGTCAGTACTGGGGTTTCGTTCGTAAATTTTTCAATTTGCCCATCGGCCACTCGGTGACATTGACACGCACTCAACCGGCAAAGATACTTCGCCGGTTGCGCGGTGCGCCACACCTCCATTCTCCACGATTGCCCAACATGTCCAATCATGCCTTTGCGTTCACGTCGCAAAACACATTTCTGAAAGTGCCTGCGCACGATGCAGCTTGCCCCTTTGCGGTGGCCGGCATACCGTGGGATGGCGCGGTCACCAATCGCCCGGGTGCTCGCTTTGGGCCTGATGCGATCCGCCGCGCAAGCCACATGTTGTGCGATGGCATTCATCCGTACTTCAACGCGACGCCGATCGGGCAACTCACCGATCTGGGCGATCTCGCGCTGCCCAACACGGGGATCGAATCGATGCGCGCGGCGATGATGCCGCAATTGGGCTCGATTCTCGCCGCCCACCACATGTGTTGGCTGGGAGGCGATCATTCGATCACGTTGCCGTTGCTACGCGCTTATCGTAAACATTGCGGACGACCGTTGGCGTTGATTCATCTCGATGCGCATTGCGATACGTGGAAAGATCATTTTGGCGAGCCTTCCGGCCACGGCACATGGACGTATGAGGCGCTAAAAGAAGGCTTGGTGGTGCCGGGAGCGACCGTGCAAATCGGCATTCGTTCCTCGGTTGTGAAAGAAGCTCGCGATTACGTGAACACCGTCGGTGGTCGCGTGGTCGCGGCGCGCGACATGCGGGGTCGCGAAAGTGCCGCGCAATTGGCGGAAATTTTGGATGACATTCGCCGCCGCGTCGCGGCGGCCGGCAATCCTCCCGTGTATCTCACGCTGGATATCGATTGCCTCGATCCGGCCTTCGCGCCGGGCACCGGCACGCCGGAACCGGGTGGGCTGAATACGAATCAAGTATTGACGATTATCGAAGAATTGGCCGACTTGCCGTTCGTGGGGATGGATTGCACCGAAGTATCCCCCCCGTATGATCACGCCGAGCTCACGAGCAATGCGGCGGCGACGTTTGTCTGGACGTATTTGGCGGGGCAGATTGCCGGGAAGCAGAAGTAGTTTGCCCGCTTATTCGCCCGCGTGACCGGCGACTTTGCCATGATGCGCCTGCGCGTTCGGCTTTGTGACCAGCGACCCCACCACCATGCCGAGTGCCGCCATCAGCACGCCGGCCAGTTGCGCGGGAAAGTCCTCGCCCAACGGTGTCGCCAAAAACATAATCCACGTCATGATGCCGAGCACGATCGAGGCGATTGCACCCTGCCGCGTCGCGCGCTTCCAATAAAGTCCGCACACCAATGGCAAAAATGCGCCCACCAGCGTGACCTGATAGGCCCCCGACACCATTTCATAAATCGGTTTGCCCTTCAGCGTGATTGCGTACAACAAGACACACGCCGTGAATATCACCAGCGTCACGCGAAACGCAAATAGCTCCTGACGATCCGTGAGTCCGGGCCGGAAATGTTTGTAGATGTTTTCAACGAAGCTGGTGGCGGGCGCCAGCAATGTGGCGGATGCGGTGGATTTAATCGCCGACAGCAGCGCACCGAAAAAAAGTACCTGTGCAAAAAAGGGCATGTGCGTGAGGATCAACACCGGCAAAATCCGCTGCCGCTCGTCTTCGTTTGCCAGAAAAAGTTTGACTTGATCGGGCATGATCAACACCGCGCAGGCGACAATGAACATCGGCACGAACGCGAACGCGAGATAGCAAAGCCCGCCGATGATGGCACCGCGCGAGGCGGTCTTGGCGTCTTTCGCGGACATCACGCGCTGGAAAATATCCTGCTGCGGAATCGAGCCGAGCATCATGGTGATTGCGGCGGCGAAAAAAAACAGCGCGTCTTTCAAATTAGGTTCGGGAAAGAAGCGAAACCAGTCGTTGCTGTTGGCGAGCGCGAAAACTTTGTCGGCACCGCCCGCCATTTGTCCGGCCATGACTGCAATCGCGGAAAGCCCCAGCACCAGTACGATCATTTGAATGAAATCGGTCCAGGCGATGGCGAGCATGCCGCCGATCACCACATAAATCAGCACGGTGAGCGTGCCGATGATCATTCCGGCTTCTACGCTGATCGCGCCGCCGCTCACCACGTTGAAGACGAGCCCCAACGCCGTGACCTGTGCCGACACCCAACCCAAATACGAACAAATGATTGCGACCGAGCAAAATACTTCCACCGTTTTGCCGAAGCGCTGCCGATAAAAGTCGCCGATGGTCAACAGATTCATGCGATACAACTTGGCGGCAAAAAACATGCCGACAAAAATAAGGCACATCGACGCGCCGAACGGATCCTCGACCACGCTCCGCAATCCGCCCTGCACGAATTTCGCGCTGATGCCCAACACCGTTTCCGCGCCGAACCACGTCGCAAACGTGGTGGTGATGATCATCGCGAGCGGCAACGAACGACCGGCGATCGCGAAATCGGCCGAGGTCTTGATGCGTGTACCGGCATAGAGGCCGACGGCCATCGTGCCCAGCAAGTAAAAAATCACCAAGCTCAGCAGGAGGGTCATTCAGGCAGACTCATTTGCGCTCACTGGTGCACGTATTGACGCGTATGCGGAAGCGCGAATTGTACAAGTGCCGAGTGTGTCGCGCGCGGGGACGCGACATTCGCCGTCGATCATTTCTGAAAGGGGACTCCCTTTGGTCATCGCATGGCTGACAGATATGGAAGTCGGTGGGATTTCGCGTCCGGAAGGCGCACTTCTATTCACCCCAACTTCTGTTACCCCGGACTTGTTCCGGGGCCCAATCATTATTGCTCGTCAACGGGTTGCGAAAATTGGGCCCCGGAACAAGTCCGGGGAGACAAGAATGGGGTAAATAGTTGTAGCCGCCGTCAAAAACACTAATATCCGCGGGCTTCTTCAGCCACAAAGCCGTCAAACGCCGCGCCAGTGCTAGGCTTTGCTAGGTGAGAAACGGCATCCCGTTGGTGCGCGAAAAGCGCGGGAGATTCGGGAAAACGGTGGCGAGTTCTCCCGTCGAGGCGCCCATCCACTTCGCAAACGTGGCACCGAATTCCTCGACCGAGGTGGTCGGTAACAAACGGCCTTGTCCGACATCGTTGGGGCCGCCGAGGGCGACCGTTGGGAATTCCTGGCCGGCCGCTGGCCCGCCATAAAACGCGCCGCCATTCACCGCGCCGCCGAGCGCGAAACTGTGCCCGCCCCAGCCATGATCGCTGCCGAGGCCATTGGAGGTGAGTGTGCGGCCAAAATCGGACGCAGTGAAACTGGTGACGTTGTTGGCGATGCCTTGCGATACCGTCCAGTTGTAGAACCACGTCAGCGCTTGATCGAGTTGCTTCAGCAGGTCCGCATGCAAGCCGGAGAGTATCGGCGTGGTCGCGTTGTTCGAGCCTTTGAATTGGTCACCGTGATTGTCGAAACCGCCGAGCGAGACAAAGAAAATTTGCCGTTTCACGCCGAGTGAATTGCGCGCCGCGATCATTGAGGCCACCGAGCGCAATTGCCCGGCAAGGCGATTGCTTCGACTGACGCCGGTGGAATCGATGTAGGTGGTCGGCGGGGCGGGGGTGATGGGAAATTTTTCCGAGACATTTCCCGATGCATCCTTAATCGGATTGTTGGCCGCGTCGAGGTTGTAGAGCGCGCCGCTGACGAATTCGCTGGTGACCAGCGCTCGCGCGGCGGCGTCGCCCCATTGATCTTCCAGCACATTGGCGCGGAGAATATTCAACTGATTTTCAAACGCACCCTGCGGATTGGGACGCGCGGCGCTGTAATTGTCCCAATCGCGATACGACCGCAAACGTCGCACAATGGTATTTTTCGGACCGCTGTAACCCGACACCGCATACGAGACGGCGTTGTTGCCTTTCTGGAAAAGATTTTGTCCCGCTGCCGTGATCGATACCGAGACTTGGCTATTGCCATTGGCGGATTCGATGAGATCGCCTAAACGGCCACCCCAGCCGGTGAGCGCGGGAAAATCCGCGCGCCCGGTTTGCCAATGGCTTTGCATATCTGAATGCGAAAACAATTGCGGCGGCAACTCGATGCCGCCCTGATATTGCGCTTTGGATGTCGGTTGCAACAAGACGCTTACATTGTTGATGCAGGCAAGTTTTCGATCGATATTGAAAATTCCCTGCAGCCCGGAAAGGCTCGGATGAAATCCGAATGAACGACCCGCCAATCCGGTCGTTACCGGCAAAGCGTTGGCCTGCGGAATGGCCAGATTGCCGCGCCCCGCCAAATAAGCGGCGTACTCGCTGCCGAGTGGAATGATCATGTTCTGGCTATCGTTGCCGCCGAACAGAAACACGCAGACCAGCGCGCGATAGTCGTTGAACGGTCCCGCCGCATAGGCGGCCTGCATCAGGTTGCCCATCATCGGCGTGGCGGCTGCCGCCGTCATCAACTTGATGAAGTCGCGTCGGTTGCGATGGAGATTGAAGTTTTTCATGTGCGCCATGGGGTGGGTGTGCCGTCTATTTTTGAATCGAATATTCGGGAGAATTTAATATCAGCCAGAGCACCGTCTTGAAGCGCTCGGTGTTTTGTGTGGCGACAACGCTATCGGTGAGTTTGGTGGCGATATCGATCAACTGCGTGCGGAATTGCATGCTCATGCCGCCGGAGAGCAGCAGCACATTCAACGCATCGACCATTGCCGCCGGAGTCGGCGCGAGGGCGATGTACGGTGCGTAGTTCGGGTTCAGCCAATCCCCCGGATTGACCGCACCTGAGTTGAATCCACTGATGACCCCGTACTTGGAGAAATCCATGAATCCGGAAATGGTCGCGCTGTTGGTGATACCGAATTCCGGCCCGACCAATCCTGCGGCAGACATCGGCCCCGACGGGGAGTATTCAGGCGAGTAGTAATTGAAAACGCTCGGCGCGCGCAGCGGACTTTGCCCCAGCGCATCCGAGCCGCCCAGATCATAAATGCTGCGATAGCCATTGCTCATCACGGCACCAAATGCGCGATGCAGATGCGTGAAGCGCATTATCGGTTCGCGCAACTTGCCGAAATAATTCGGTTGGCTTGCGCGCGGGGTACGCGCTTCGGGGTCGAGCAGAATCGCGCGGATCACCGCTTTCATGTCGCCGCGCACGCCCGAACCATTGTTGTTGAATATGTTGGCCACCCGCGTCACGTACGCGCCGCTCGGGTTGCTGGTGACGAGCCGCTGGATCAATTGCTCGCCGATGAACGGGCCGACGTTGGGGTGGTTGAAGAGATTGTCCACCACGGCGTCGATATCCTGCATCGGCGTTTGTGCGGCCGGTACGTTTTGAGAGAAGCCCGCGGAGCCCGGATACGCCAGCAGCGTTTTGGCACCGGCATCATGTGCGCCGCCGGTAATGTCGCGCTTATCATCGCTGGATCGATAGGTGGCCGTCCACGGCGCCATCGGCGTTGACCATGCCGTGCAGGCTTTCGCCGCGCTCGCCGCGTCCGAGGGGAATGGCACATCCGGATACAGCCAGCGCCAGGATTTGGTCTGATCCTGCCCCGCAAACGTCCAGCCGGTCAGTGCGCGCGCAACCGATTGCGCATCGGCTTCGGAGTAAGTGTCGATCGGTTTGCTGTTGGCGAACTGCACCGAGCCATCGATATTCAACATTACGGTGCCGATGGTGAAAAGCTGCATTACTTCGCGCGCGTAATTTTCGTTCGGGATGATGTTGAGCACCGCGTCGGCCTTGGCGCTGCCTTTCATATCGAGATACTCGCCCATGGCGGGGCTCAGGGTAACGTCCTTGATCAGGTTCTTGAAATTGCCGAACGCGTTCGCGCCGAGCATATCCATATACGCCGCCGACGCGCAGGCTTGATCGCCGATGGTGTTGTTCTGCATCGAGATCACCATGATTTGCGAAAGCGCGTTGGCGACGCGTTGGCGCAATTGATCGGGTGCCTCAAAGTATTTCTTCCAGATGGATGGCCCCATTACCGACCAAGGCTCGGTCGGATAAAACGGATCGGCACTCACGGTCGGCAAGTGCAAGGTTTGCGGCAACGCGAATTGTTGGTCGAGATAGGCCGACGGCGTAAGTGCCGCCACGCGCGTGATTTCTGCTTGCGTTGCGCCAAAGGTGGTTTGTGCGAGCAGGCGCGCGGGGTCAGCTTGTGGGTGCGCGGCAACGTTGACGCTGACCGGCGTTGAAACCACCGATACGCCATTGCTGTCGGTGGCTTTGGCGGTGACCTGGCGCGGCCCTTCGGTGGGCGGCGTCCAGCTGAACGAGTAGGGCGCCCCGGTGTCCTCGCCCATCTTGTTGACGCCATCGAAAAATTCGACGCGCACGATGGAAGCCCCCGTGACCGATGCGCTGGCGTCGAGCGTGATTGCGGTTCCCATCTGCGTGGCACCGATCGGCGCGAGGGACACCATCGGCGGCGCGGCGGTGCCCAGTGTCAGCCCGTTGCGCGATTTTGTCGCGGCGATGTCTTTGGCGCTGATCTGGCCGGTGGTGCCGATGTCGTAGCGAAAATTGTTGATGTCAGTGATTTGTCCCGCGCGAACCTTGACGGCGCTGGTGTCTTGCGCGTTCACCGATGCGGAATTATTGTAATCGCCGATCAAGAATCCGATCGATGCGGTGGCGTTCATCATCCCGCTCGCGGCGGCCACACCAGTGAGCGTGATCGTGACGCGCCGGCGATCAGGTACGCCCGCGAGGCTCACACGTACTTCACTGCCGACGGCGGTTGGTGTGGCCGTGCCGATCGCCGTGCCACCCGCGTCAATTGCTGTTACCGAACCCGGTGCCGAAATGGCCTCGTTGAATTTGAAGACAATCAGATGCGCGGTATTGCCGGCGCGCGATTCGATGGAAATATTGCCGTTGATGGCCGGTATGGTCGCAATCGGCAGATCGAATATGCCCGCACTGCCGTGAGTCTTGCGTGAGGCGACGCCATCGAGGCTCAATGCGGCTGCGTTGGAGGCGAATAGCGCGACAGCAATGATGACAATGCTCGCCAACGGGTAAGGGCACATGCCGGACAATTTTTTCGGGTTACGCGGCACCATCGAGTCCGTCTGATTTGGTTGTTTGTTTTTTTGCATCTTTGCTAAAAAGCATTATCCATGCCATTACCGAAATCCGGCAAATTGGCGGAAAAATGTTGAAATATATTGGCAAGATGTCGCCGTTTGGCGACAAGGGTGACGCGAATGGTTAGGTGCGGCGGGGTGGAAATGCCTTCTGCGTGCTTCAATGCCATTAGTGGCAGACTATTGGACATTGTCATGATGAAATCAAATTTATGGCGAAGCGTTGGACTTGGATGGCGGTCGTCGGCCCAGGTTGACTTTGCTGACGCCTGTACGCGTTGACCCCATCTTGAGGCGATGGAGACTGCCCGTGCTCTCAGCTTCAACTACCGCAAAATATAGTGATGAGTGAAACGCGATCTTTTGCACCCTGCATCGGCGTCGTATGACATCTCCTCAATCGTCAAATTACGTCAAGGACATTGCAAGCCTGGTGGCGATTGCATTGCTTGCTGCGATGGTGGTCTTTACAGCACTGCCAAAAACGACGGAATTTTGGCATGTGCTGCACAAGACCGGTCATCCTCTCGCCTTTGGCCTGACCGCGTTGCTGGTGCTTCGGCTGCTAGCAAAGTTCAACCGCGAAGCCGCGAGCCCAGTGTGGATGCCTTACGTCGCCGCATTTCTCATCACGGTGGTGCTCGGGGCGATGACCGAAATCGCGCAATTGTTTACCCACCGTAATGCGCGTGTCGCCGATGTCGTCAGCGATGCCGTGGGTGCGCTGGCTTGCCTTGCCGGTTATGCGGCATTCTCGTTGGGCCGGCAATCGACAAAATCAACAGGTCTGCGTCTGGGGCTTTGGCTGGTCGCGGTTTTTGCGAGCATTGCGGCGATGGCACCTTTGCTGTGGTGTCTCGCCGCATACACCGTGCGCGACTCAATGTTCCCGGTGATCTTGCACAATCCCTCGCGGCTTGGCCTGTACTTTATTTCACGGGAGGCAGGCAATGTTTCGGTGATGCCATTGCCGCAAGATGCGTCGCAAAATATCGATGGGCGCGTGCTCAGAGTCGCCATCGATCGTGGCTCGTATCCTGGCGTGCATTTCACGGAACCATATCCGCGATGGAGTAAATATCAGTCACTGCTGATGGAGGTAACCAACCCTGGCGATACAACGCTCAAAATGGTGGTTCGCGTGCACGATCGCAAACATAACCATGATTACAACGATCGTTTCAATCGCGATTTCGCGATGGCGCCAAAGTCGAAGACGACGATCAAGGTGTCGCTACAGGACATTCAACGTGGCCCGAAGCGCAGATTGCTCAATCTGGATGCCATTGGCGGGCTGATGATTTTTTCGCTTGGGGCTGTGCCGAGCGGTGAATTTCTGATCTCGAAAGTCTGGTTGGAATAGGCAGGGCGATTTTAGGCCGAGCTCGTACTGCGTTGCGTGAAAGTCAAAGGAGGGCGCGGCTTTCGGAGCATAAATGCCTGAATAGGCGCAGCACTGCTGGGTGCGACGCTGAGACGCTGGTCGTCGGCGGCGTACCGCGTCTTGACGGGTGGGGTATAGCGCCCAAGATGGGAAAATGCCTCAAACACCGCGCCAGTGCTAGAGTGTGGATCAATGATCCGATACGCCATCGCTGCCCCAAAAAGTAATGCCACCATGCAAAAACGTAAAATTGTTCTGCCATTGATCTGCGTTGTCGCACTCGTGTCCGGTTGCGTCACGTTGCCGGGTGACCCTCCGCGCACGGCGATGGTGGACATCCTGATCCGTAATGGACGCGTCGTCGATGGCACGGGCAATGGTTGGTTCAACGCGGACATCGCGATCCGAGACGGCAAGATCGCCGCGATTGGAAAGCTCGATCAATACAAAGCACACCGCACTATCGACGCGGCACAGCAAATCGTCGCCCCCGGCTTCATCGACGTGCATACGCATATCGAATTCGATATATTCACGCATCCGACGGCCGACAATTTTCTTCACGACGGTGTAACCAGCGTGGTCACCGGCAATTGCGGAGGATCGTCCGATCGTCTGAAGGATTTCTTTGCCCGCATCGACCAGGATCGCGTGTCGATCAATGTGGCATCGCTCATCGGTCACAACACGATTCGACGGCAGGTGTTGGGTCTCGCCAACCGCGTTGCATCACCCGAGGATCAGGCGCGCATGGAATCGATGGTGCGCGAGGCGATGCAAGAGGGTGCCGTCGGGTTATCCACCGGGCTGCTTTATTTGCCGGGGGTGTACAGCAGCACCGAAGAAGTGATCGGCCTCGCGCGCGCGGCGGCGGCGCACGGCGGCGTTTACGCTTCGCATATCCGCAATGAAACCAACAAGGTCATGGAGGCGATCAACGAGGCGCTCGATATTGGGCGCGCGGCCAGGATTCCGGTGCAAATTTCGCATTTGAAAGTCGGTGGTCAGGGCAACTGGGGACGTTCGCGCGAGATGCTCGCGTTGATCGAACGTGCCCGTGCCGAGGGGCTCGATGTGACGATCGATCAGTATCCCTACACCGCCAGCAGCACGGCACTGAGTGTGATGCTGCCCGACTGGGCACTCGAAGGTGGCGGCAAGGATGTCAAGCAGCGCCTGATTGATCCCGCCCAACGGGCAAAGATCGCCGGCGAAATTCTCGCCAGCGCCCGTGCAAACAAGCGTCCTGATTTCAGCTATGCCGTGGTGACGCGCCACGCGACCGACTCGTCGCTGAACGGAAAAAATATTTCCGTCATCAATCGCGAAAAGGGCCGAGCGTCCACGATGGAAGCCGAGATCGAGACCCTGCTCGATCTGCTCGCGGCGGGTGGCGCGCAGATGGTGTTTCATGGCATGAACGAGGACGACGTGCGCGCCATCATGCGCTACCCATTCAATGCGATTGCGAGCGACGGCGGGGTGCAGAACGGCAAAGGTCTCCCACATCCGCGCAGCTACGGCACCAATGCGCGCGTGTTGGGCAAATATGTACGCGGGGAAAAAATCATCACCCTGGAGGACGCGATCCGCCGCATGACCTCGCTGCCCGCGCAGAAATTTCAATTGAAGGATCGCGGACTGTTGCGCGTGGGCTATGCCGCAGACATCGTCATCTTTGACGAGAAGACCATTGCCGACATGGCGACGTTCGACAATCCACACCAGTTCTCAACCGGCATCAGCCATGTAATTGTCAACGGCAAGAGCGCGGTTAATATCGGGCGGCACACCGGCGCACGTGCGGGTGTGGCGTTGCGCGGCCCGGCGCATTCAGTTTCCACCGGGTTGTAAATATTTGAAGCTGTGTCGCCGACGCGTTGGTGCCGCAGAACTAAGCGATCGCAGGTTTGGCTGCCGTCCAGCGCTGCAATTTTTCGCGTGCGCCATTGGCGGCGGGATCCATTCCCTGATCGTGCGCCGGCGTTTTCGCGCAGAGTTCGATCACGTAGCCATTCGGATCGCGAAAATAAATCGAGTGCACAAAACCGTGGTCGGATATGCCGCGCGTCTCAATCCCCGCCGCCTTGCCCTTTGCCAACATCACCGGCAATACCGAGGGTTCAACTTCCAGCGCGATATGCAAGTCAAAATCATGCTGCGGCTTGAATTCGAAGGGCAAGTCGGGGGCCTCGAAAAAGGCAAGGTAGGAGCCGTCGTCAAGACGATAAAACGTGTGCAAGGTCTCGGTCGCCCGGCCACTCTTGGTCTGCTTGATTTCGAGCGTCTCGGCGAGCGGCAAGCCAAGAAAATCCTCGTAGAACTGCCGCGTCGTTTCCGAATCGCGGCAGCGATAGGCATTGTGATGCAATTTTTGAATCATGGTGTGGTGCCCTCGTTATCGTGCCCGTCGTCAAACCGCCATCATCGGCTGGTCCTTGAGCGACGCAGCAAATCCGTCAATGGCCTCATTGACGGGCTTCCAGCTTTTGAGCGATTTCATGCGGCCCAGCCATTTTTGAATGTTTGGATACGCCGAGAAATCGCTGCCGGTGACTTCGCCCATTGCGAGGAACGGTACGCAGAAATAGTCCGCGATGGTGATGTTGTCGCCGCACAGATATGCGTTGTCCGCGCCGAGGATACTGTCGTTCAGGACTTTCAACCAGCCCTGCGCGCGTTGCTTGCTCCATTCAACCGTGGCGTTCTGCGCCTCATCGCTGCGGCGCTTGTGGAACGGAAAAATCTGCGGATACACCACGCCATAGCACAGGTCGCGGCTCAATTGCGTGTTGACCCAATCCATGCGCTCATTGACGCGCGCGCGCTGCTTCAGGTCTTTGGGGTAAAGCGGAGAATTGAACGCGTCGGCCAGGTATTTCAAGATTGCGGAACTCTCGGTGAGACGAAAATCGCCGTCCTCCAAAACCGGCACCATGTGATTGGGATTGATTGCCTCGAACGCGGGTTTGTATTGCTCACCGGTGAAAAGATCGACGACTTGCATATCCAACTTAAGGCCGTTTTCCGCGATAAACAAGGCGAGTGGCCGGCTGGTCGTTGAGGCGGGGTGGTAGTACAACTTCATGTCATTTTCTCCTTGGGGCGAGCGTTGAGCGATTCAATTGGCGGCAATGAGAATACTCCAACTTGTAACCCGACACCAAGTTGATGATCAGTACTTGGGAAATATGTTCCACGATTCATTTCCGTGCGGCCCGAATAAGCGTTGCGCGAATTGTTGGATTTGGTTTACGCCCATTCCGGAAACGTGATCTGCCCGCGCCGAAACGCGATGCGCGGGCGAGCAAATTGAGAAGGCTATTGAGGATTACGTAACTTCAAGACAAATTCCGTCGTCCCCGCGAAGGCGGGGATCCAGTGACTTTGCAACGAACGACGCTGGGGTGAAAGCATGCTTTCACCGTTCGCGGGAACGACGAACCGTTTGGAGTCGTCGTCACTTAGTTATGCAATTCGCAACAACTCGCAACGAACACATTCATGTAGCCCGAAGTAAACCGTTCTATACGAAAAGAGGCGATGCTACACCCACGCCCGATTGTCCACCGTACTCTCGAATGTCGCCCCCGGCACCACCATGTTCCACTTCACTGTCCAGTTGTAGGTGTCGTCAAAGCGCTCGCGGGTGTAGGGCTGCGGCGGCGCATTGAGTAGGCGCCACGTCTGCAATTCCTTGGCTTCCAGCAAGCCGCCGGTTTCCTTGATCAGGTAATGGATGTACGGCGTGGGATCTTTCTCCAGCAGTTCGCAGGCACGCGCCTGTGCGCGGAACATTTTTGCCAGCGTCTTGCCATCGAGATCGTCTCCGGCCGCTTCGCTGCGCGTCGAGTGGGATTCGATCAGTATCCGCAAGCCCATTTTCTGCGCCACGCTGATCCACGGTTCCATCAGGCTCACGGCATCGACTTTGCCTTCGCGCAACGCGGCGATGCGTTTTTGCATGGTGCCGGCGTTGGTGGTCTTGATGTGTTGCTGATCGAGAAAACCCTCCATCAATTTCAGCGTCGTGAAGTGCGAGCCGTTGTTGGGCGTCACCGCGATCGCCTTGTCTTTCAACATTTCCGGTTCGTAGAAGGGCGAATCGCTTCGAACCACAATGGCGAACGAAGACATGGCCGCGCCAAGCGCCACAATCTTGCGTTTGCGCAAGCCGCCGGCGTCGGCCTCGACCGCGCGTTTCATGATGCCCCATTCGCACATGCGGAATTGATCGATGCCGCCGTCGTTGTAGGCGGCATCCAGCGGCCGATCGAACACCGAATCGAATTTCACAAAGTGAGAGGTCGTCACCTGCGCCATGCCGGGTGTGGTGACGAATTCGATATCCAATCCTTCATCCTTGAACAAGCCTTCGTCGCGCGCGACCAGCACGGGCAAATCGTGGATCGCGTTCATGATTGCGAGTTGCGGCTTCTTGGCGACGGCGGGGTCGCGGGTCATCTCTTGAACAGCCATGTTGATTCCTCCTCGAGTGGTTGGGAACAAAGCGGTGATCAAATTGCGCGGATTTTGATGAAAGTGGGTCGAAGAGCCGATGCATCGGCAGCAACATTCACGAAGGCAAATTTCGGCATAAGCGGCATTCCACAGGGCATACTCTACGCCATCGTTTCGGCGAAAATGTGCGTTCCACCGCGCAGAACAACAGGCCTATTTCGCAATGAGTGATCGATGTGTTTTTCGCCCGACGTGCGCGCTTTCTCACAGCCTGCTGATTGCCTTCGCGCTATTCATCGCGGACGCCGTCGCCGGCAGCGCGCCGAAAACATTGCGCGTGGTGCAACAAACCATCAGCCCCGGCAAACTCGATCCGGCCCAGGTGAATGGCATCTACGGCGCGAACATCATCGACAATATTTTTGAGCCGATGCTGCAATACGATTACCTCGCCCGACCACTGAAACTGGTGCCACTCACATTGCGTGAAATGCCTGAAGTGCTTGAAGAAGGGCGAGTCTACATTTGCCGCCTGAGGCCGGGCATTTTTTTCGCCGACGATGCGGCGTTCAATGGCAAGCGTCGCGAACTTTCGGCGGAGGATTACGCCTACAGCTTCCGGCGCTTGTTCAATCCAAAGTATCTGTCGAGTCAGTTCTTCATGGTCGATGGAAAGATTGACGGCGCGAATGCGTTGCGCGAATCGGCCGGGAAGACCGGCAAGTTCGATTTTCAAACGCCGATCAAAGGCTTGCAGGTGCTGGATCGCTACACGCTGCGCATCGCCTTGACGGCGCCCGATTTGAATTTCCTGCATGTATTGGCCATGCAAAATCTGGCCGCCGTTGCTCGCGAGGTGGTCGAGAAATATGGCGACGACATTCACCGCCACCTTGTCGGCACCGGACCATATCGCGTCGTCGAGTGGCATGAAGGCCAGCGCATGATTTTCGAGCGCAATCCGAATTTTCGCCGCGACGTTTTTTCCGCTGAACCGGGGTCGGATCCGGCCGCAGCAGAAATCGCGGCGCGAATTACTGGCCGTGTATTGCCCATCATCGACCGGGTGGAATTGTATTTCACGGTCGAGAGTCAACCGCTGTGGTTGTCGTTTATCAGCGGTGACCTCGATATTCTCAACAATATTCCGGTCGCGTTTCGGCCCGGCGCCGTGCCCGGGGGCAAGCTCGCGCCAAATCTCGCGCGCCAAGGCATACGCGCGCACCACTACGCCTATCCCGGTCTCTGGTTCGCGAGTTTCAATATGAAGGATCCAGTGGTGGGCGGCTATACGCCCGAACGCATTGCGCTGCGGCGTGCGATCGGGCTCGCCTTCGACCGTCAGGCCGCAATCGATATCGCGATGTTCGGCGCGGGCGAGCCATCGCACGGCGTGGTTCCGCCGGGCGTGGCGGGATACGATGCGAATTTTCGTACCGATGTTTTTACACAAGATGTGCCGCGCGCCCGCGCATTGCTCGATACCTATGGCTATGTCGATCGCGACGCCGACGGCTGGCGTGAAGACCCGCAAGGCAGGCCGTTGAGTCTTGAAATACTGACGCCGCCCGAACCCCGCTTCGTACCCTGGGATGAGCTTTATGCCAAGGCCTTTGCGGCAATCGGCCTGCGCCTCAACATCAAGAAACTGCACCAGACCGAAATCACCCACCTGCAACAACTCGCGAAGTCACAAATCACGTTCGATGCATGGAACATGGATTTTCCCGATGGCGAAGATTTCTACATCATCCTCGCCGGCAGCGCGGCGGGCTTTTCAAACATGTCGCATTTCAAGTTGCCGGAATTCGATGCGTTATTTGAAAAAACCAAGCGCCTGCGTGATAGCCCCGCGCGCAACGCGCTTTATCGGCAGATGGACAAACTGATGTTAGCCTACATGCCGATCGTGAATCACCTGTTTCTGCGCCGCTCCGCCGTCACGCAACCGTGGGTGATCGGCTACCTTCCGCATCCGGTGTATCTGGAGCCGTGGAAGTATTTGGATATCGATGCGGCGGCGAAGGTGAAAGGACTACGTTAGAAAATGTAGACCGCCATTTGGCGGGGGTTTCGCGCCACAAGTACTCGGAGAACCGCGCCAGTGCTTGACCTTGCTACGCGGAATTCGCTTTGTCCATATCGCGCAATTCACGCCGCAAAATCTTTCCGACGTTGCTTTTCGGCAGTGAATCGCGAAATACAATCGACTTCGGATTCTTGTAACCGGTGAGATTCTTTCGACAGTAGTCCGAGACTTGCTCAGTGGATAACGCAGCGTCTTTTTTCACCACGAACAACTTGACGGCTTCGCCGGATTTTTCGTCGGTGATGCCGATGGCTGCGCATTCCAGCACGCCAGGACATGATGCCACCACGTCCTCGATTTCATTCGGATACACGTTGAAGCCTGAGACAAGAATCATGTCTTTCTTGCGATCGACGATTTTGATGTGGCCGGAATCGAGCATGATGCCGATGTCGCCGGATTTGAAGAAGCCGTCTTGGGTCATGACCTTCGCGGTTTCGTCGTCGCGTTGCCAATAGCCGCGCATCACTTGCGGGCCGCGTAAGCAGATTTCACCCGGCGTGCCGTTAGGCACGACATTCTCGGCGTCGTCGCGGATCGATACTTCCGTCGATGGCATCGGCATGCCGACGTCTCCGGTGTAGGCGGTACTCATCGCCGGATTGCAGGTGGCGCCGGACGAAGTTTCGGTGAGGCCGAAGCCTTCGATGATCGGTGTCTTGGTGAGCTCCAGCCACTTCTCGGCAACCGCGCGTTGCACCGCCATGCCGCCACCATTGGAAATGCGCAAGTTTGAAAAATCCAGCGTACGAAAACCGGCGTGATTGACCAGCGCATTGAACATCGTGTTCACCGCAGGCAAGACGTTGAATTTGTGTTTGCGCAGGACTTCGACCATGCCGTCGATATCGCGTGGATTGGGGATCAGGATATTCTGCCCGCCGACTTTAATCGCCACCCACATGCAACTGACAAGACAAAAAATGTGATACATCGGCAACGCCGAGACGATGATCAAGGGATCGGGAAGCGGGCCTTTCGAGGTATCTTTCAGCGCCGGTTGCAGCCATTCTTCGGCGATCATCGAATTGCTGGTGATATTCGAGTGGACCAAAATTGCGCCCTTGGCGACACCGGTGGTACCCCCGGTGTATTGAAGGAACGCAATGTCATCGGGGCCGAGATTCGGTGCGATCAGCTTCATCCCGCGCCCGGCGTCGATGGCGGTGTTGAATGGCACGGCACTGGGCAAATTGAACGCGGGCACGGCTTTTTTCACCCGCCGAACTACAAAATTGGCGATCATGCCTTTCGGAAATCCAAGTAAATCGCCGATGCTGGCAAGCACCACGGTCTTGACTTTGGTATGGCCGATCACCGCTTCCAGCGTTGGCGCGAAATTTTCCAGAATGATGATCGCTTCCGCGCCGCAATCGTTGAGCTGATGTTCAAGTTCGCGCGGGGTATATAGCGGGTTCACGTTGGCGACGACGAATCCCGCGCGCAAGACGGCGATGATGGCGACCGGATACTGGAGCACATTGGGCATCATCAAGGCAACCCGCGCGCCTTGCTTCAGCCCGCGCGATTGCAGCCATGCGCCCAGCGCTTGCGAGAGTTGATCGATATCGCGGTACGTGAGCGTCTTGTCCATGCAAGTGAATGCGGGGCGGTCAGCGTATTTCCGGAACGCTTCTTCCGCCATCGCCGGCAACGACGCAAATCGGGTCACGTCGATTTCATGCTCAACACCCGGCGGATAGTGCTTCAGCCAAGGCCGTTCGGCGAACTTCGCGGTGGTTGTGGATGTCATTGCGATCTCCTCATTCATTTGTTTGCCTCTCCTGCTCATGACAACGCCGGCAGGGGATGGCGATTTCGTGACTGCCTACAATACTTTCGACATCATCTCATTTTCGCGCAAATTGTTTTCCGGCATGCTTTCCCAATTCCCATTTCGCCAGCGCGGCGCGATGCACTTCATCGGGGCCATCGGCGAACCGCAGCGCGCGCGCTTGGGTAAATGCGTAGGCGAGCGGAAAATCGCCGGATAACCCCGCGCCGCCGTGCGCTTGCATCGCCCAATCGATGACTTTCTGCGCGACACTCGGCGCGACGACTTTGATCATCGCAATTTCCGTACGCGCCGCTTTGTTGCCGACGCTATCCATCTTGTAGGCGGCGTTCAATGTCAA
>JANPBQ010000026.1:0-17722 GCA_031430555.1 Betaproteobacteria bacterium | reverse complement strand
ACGCGCGCGCTTCGCCGCCGTATTTCTTCGCCAACACCATCGTCATCGCCGCCGTCAGCGTCGTCTTGCCGTGATCAACGTGCCCAATCGTGCCCACGTTCACGTGCGGCTTGGTCCGCTCAAACTTGCCTTTTGCCATTTCTTTTCCTCGCGATTGCTTGAATATTAATTACGGGATGCGTGCCAAAACTTTTCAAACCATACATCGATCAAAACTGGTGCTCTTGACGCGGATTGAACGCGTGGCCTCTCCCTTACCAAGGGAGTGCTCTACCACTGAGCTACAAGAGCCTTGAGCGGTGCCTGTGGGTTTTATGCTGCGTTGCACTCACCCTCGCTTAAAACATCGTAAGCGGCGGGATCGTGCACCTTGCCTAAAACCCCCATGCTTGCTCAACTAACTTCGCATGGCTACTGCGAACAATTAAAACTGGAGCGGGTGAACGGGATCGAACCGTCGTCGTAAGCTTGGAAGGCTTCTGCTCTACCATTGAGCTACACCCGCAAATTCACTTCTGTTCACCTGCCCGCGCAACCTTGCTTATGCTTGGTGGAGAGGGCTGGATTCGAACCAGCGTACTCGTAAGAGGGCAGATTTACAGTCTGCTGCCATTAACCACTCGGCCACCTCTCCACGGAACCCAATATTATCCCGATTTTTTGGGGAAAGGTCAAACCAATCCTCGTCATAAAGCCTGTTTTCGCGCTGATTGTCGGTGCCAAGGCCAAATTGCAGGCGAGAACCACCGAGTCACCGAACACGGTCCGTTGAGTGGAACAGCCCCAATTCCTTGCCCGCAGCATATTTCGATTGCGCTAGAATCACGCGCTGACCCATCCTCCGGGTGACCCCGGCAATATTTAACTATTTCGCCAATGAATTCATCCGCTTTTCGACTTGTTTTCCGAAAATACGCTTTTGCGCTGCTCGCCCTTTGGGGTACGCAAACATGTCTCGCCCAAACCGTGGGTGCGAACACCGGCACCGCGACCGCCACTGCATCGGTACAGCCGGTCAATTCTGCCGGCCTCACCATTCTTGACGAACCCTACGCGCTATATGAGGGACTGGTTCGCGAACTCCGAAATGGCGGGTACGTGCTTTACATGCGACATGGCGTCGTGCTCCCGACATCAGCAGACAAACGGGTTCCAGGGACCGCTTGGTGGCAAGATTGCGCGAATACGCAGCGACTGGCACCCGATGCCCAACCTCGCGCCCGCGCTATCGCAGAAGCCCTTCAGCGTCAACGCATTATTATTTTTGAAGTCCACACCAGCGAGTTTTGCCGCGCATTGGATACCGCCGCGCATTTTGGCCTGATGGCGGCGCGGCGCACGCCGGCATTGAACGATGTCAGCGCCTTGCCGGATCAATTGCCGCATACGATGCGGCGCTATGCCGAGGGCATTCAGCTCTTGCTGTCGGAACCGACGCCGACCAAGGTCAATCGGGTGCTGATCGGCCACCCGCTCCCTGTCAACACCCTCCATCCCGCGCTGAATAACCTGCCGGAAGGGCATGTCGCCATATTCAAAGCCGAGAGCGGCGGACGCTACCACTTTTTGTCCAGCCTATCCCCGGGCCAGTGGCAGTGGATCGGCAAGCAAATGGTGTCGGACCTCCCCAATGCAAAGACCCCTGCACAAACGCTCGCGGGCAATCCGCAAGTCGTGCAGGCCGCGCCTGTCCCCGCTGCGCAGATACTGATCGCGCCGGAAAAAGAGCTTAAGGGAGCGCCGCTAGTACAGGCACTGCGGCGCGGGGGTTTCAATCTTTACATGCGGCACGCGCAATCCACCGTCGGTCAGGACGGTAATCTGCTACAGACCCCAAACTGGTGGGAGAACTGTGCGATACAACGCAACATGTCGGACCTTGGCAAGGAACAGGCGAAAAAAGTCGGCGACGCGCTCAAGACATTGAAGATTCCAGTCGAACAAATATTGACTGCGCAATTTTGCCGAACCCGCGAAACTGCGCACCATATGGGTCTCGGCCCTATCGAGGTCACCGAAGATATCAACCATCAGATCGGTCAGCGCGCCGGATTCGACGTCAATATCGCCCGCTTCAAGCGACTCTCTGAAATGCCGGCCGCCGGGACGAACACATTGCTGGTTTCACATACGCACGGCAGCCCGCGCGTCGAAGAGCGAATCATGGGTGGCATTCAGGAAGCCGAAATCGTCGTTTATCAACCGGATGGCAAAGGCGGCTCAGAACCCGTGGCGAGAATTCCGGTGCCGGAATGGGAGGCGCTCATGAAAATATCACCCGCGATTGCGGCGACGCCTCCTGCAAAAACTCCTGCCAAGGCGGGCACGAAGAAATCGTAAGGCACCCGAACATGAGAACCACGCGCCTCAAGGCACGTGTTTTGGCGGCACCATCCTAACTGCTTTGACCATCGTGTCCTGCACTTGCAGGATCTCGATCGGGTAGTCGGCGATTTTCATCGCGACGCCGGTCTCCGGAATATCTTCCAAGTGTTCAAGCAATAAACCATTGATGGTTTTCGGGCCATCCAATGGGAAATTGAAACCCAACTTCCGGTTCAAGACACGCAGCGGACATGAGCCCTCGACGATGACGCTGCCATCGTCCTGACGGCGATAGAGACCGGTATTCATCGGCGATTGACTGGTGAATTCGCCGACGATTTCTTCCAGAATATCTTGTAATGTGACCAATCCCTGAATTTCACCGTACTCATCGACCACTAGCGCCATGCGCCGCTGGTTTTCCTGAAACAGGGTCAATTGTTGCAACAACGGTGTGCCTTCCGGAATGTAATACGGCTCACGCATGATTTCCTTGAGCGTGTCCTTTTCGAGCGGCTCCTTGCGCGAAGCACTCAGTACTTTTCGTACATGCACGAGGCCGATCACATTCGATAAGTCGCCGTCGTAAACCACCACCCGCGTGTGATGCGCGGTGGCAAGGCTGTCGCGGATATTGTCGATCTTGTCAGTAATGTCCACGCCCTCGATCAACGCGCGCGGCGTCATCGTGTCGTCGACCGTCATACTTTCAAGATCGAACAGGTTCACCATGATGTTCTGGTGTTTTTTTGGAATGAATTGGCCACCTTCCAACACCAGCGTGCGCATTTCTTCCATCGACAATTGCGCGTGACCTTCCTCCAAAGGTCTGATACGCATCAGTTTCAACAAAAACTGAACGAATAAATTGACGAACCAGACGACCGGATAAGAAATCTTGAGAAGCGGCGTCAACACATAGCTTGCCGGCAATGCGATTTTCTCCGGGAATCGCGAACCAATCACTTTCGGCGTAATTTCGCTGAAGACCAGAATGAGAAATGTCACCGCACCGGTCGCCGCCGCAAGGACGTACTCGTCCTTTCCCAACAGTCGCTCCGCGATAATGGCGGTAAGCACCGCTGAGGCGGAATTGACCAGATTATTGCCCAGCAGGATGACACCGAGCAGGCGATCCGTTTTGGCGAGAAGGGCTTGGGTCATCAACGCCGACTTCCGCCCTTTTTTCACCATGTGGCTGAGGCGATAGCGGTTGAGCGACATCATGCTGGTTTCGGCGATGGAAAAAAACGCCGACACCAGCAATAGCAATGCGAGCGTCGCGAACAGCCAATGAATGGGAATCGAATCCACGCGGTCAGTCCGCGCTCACACGCGTTGGAGAATGATTTCGAGCACAAACTTGCTGCCGACGTACGACAGCAACAGCAGCCCGAAGCCAATCAAGGTCCAGCGCACCGCCAATTTGCCGCGCCAGCCGAATTTCCATTGGCCGAACAAAAGCCCGCCAAAAATGATCCAGGAAAAAACGCCAAACACGGTCTTATAACTCAGTTGAAACGCTTTGCCGAACAAGGTCTCTGAATACAGCACGCCGCTCGCGAGCGTTGCCGTCAGCAGGGCAAACGCAATGCCGAGTAGCTGAAACAGCAACCTTTCGATTCGCAGCAACGGCGGCATGCCCTGCAATTCCGGCGGCATGTTGCCCTCGTGCAAGCGTTTTTCAAGAAACAACATCAGCAACGCGTGAAGGGTCGCGACGGTGAAAAGCGCGTAGGCGAGAATCGCCACCACAAAATGCAGTTTGAAGGCGAAATCGGCGTAGTCCACGATACGCTGCGCCGGCAACGCCAGCGGCAACAGCACCGCCGCAATGGCGATCGGCGCGAGGTACATCGCAGCGAGCCGCAATAATTGATTGTCATAGCCGATCAGAAAATAGGCACCCATCACCAGCCAGACAATCAATGAAATCGCGTGCGAAAAACCGATATTGAGTCCATCGCCGCCGAACAATGCGTAGGCAAGCGTTGCACCGTGACTCACCAAGCCCACCAGAAATGCCGCGCGCATCATCGACATCCGTCCGATGGGAGAGGCGCCGGCATTCATGTTGCCGGGCGATGCTGTAGGCAACCAGACCGCCAGCGCAGCGAGGGCATAAATGGCAGCGGTGGTAAAATTGAGGCTGGAACTCGGCATGAATGACGCGATTTTCGGTCGAAATATTGTCTGGCGAGTTTACACCATCCGGTTTTTTCGTCGCGCGCCGCCAGCAACCTTCAGGCCGCGAACCCGCTCTCCCCGCCCCTGGAAAACACATGCTCGATAATCTGACCAATCGCCTCGCCGGCATCGTCAAGACGCTGCGCGGCCAATCGCGCTTTACCGAAGACAACATCGCCGACGCGCTGCGCGAAGTGCGGATGGCGTTGCTGGAAGCGGATGTCGGCCTGCCGGTCGTCAAGGAATTCATCGCCCGCGTGAAAGAGAAAGCACTCGGCGCGGACGTCATGCAATCCCTGACACCCGGGCAAGCCTTCGTCGGCGTTGTGCATCGCGAATTGATCGCGCTGATGGGTTCCGCCGATGCCACCGGCGACGAATCGCCTCGCGCGCTTATGCTGAATTCGCTGCCGATCAATCTGCACACCACGCCGCCCGCGATCATTCTGTTGGCCGGTCTGCAAGGCGCGGGCAAAACCACCAGCGCGGGCAAACTCGCCAAACTTCTCAAAGAACGCCACAAGAAGAAAGTTCTGGTCGTCAGCGTGGACGTTTACCGCCCGGCCGCCATCGAGCAATTGAAAACACTCGCCGCGCAGGTCGGCGTTGATTTTTTTGCGAGCGATATCACGCAAAAACCCGTCGATATTGCGCTGGCCGCAAAGCAATGGGCCAAGACGCACTTTCACGACATCCTGATTATCGATTCGGCCGGCCGCCTCGCCATCGATGAAGCGATGATGGCCGAAATCAAGGCGGTGCACGCCGCCGTGGAGCCGATTGAAACACTATTCACCGTTGACGCGATGCAAGGCCAGGATGCCGTCAACGTCGCGAAAGCATTCAACGAGACCCTGCCGCTCACCGGCGTGATTTTGACCAAGCTCGATGGCGATTCGCGCGGCGGTGCGGCATTGTCGGTGCGGCACATCACCGGCAAGCCGATCAAGTTCGCTGGCGTGTCGGAAAAAATGGACGGCCTCGAAGTATTTCACGCGGAGCGCATGGCTTCGCGCATCCTCGGCATGGGTGATGTGCTATCGCTGATCGAAGACGTGCAGAAAAACGTCGATCACGATGAGGCGAAGCGACTCGCCGACAAATTCAAGAAGGGCAAGGGATTCGATTTTGACGATTTCAAAAGCCAACTACAGCAGATGCGCAAAATGGGCGGCATGTCGGCGCTGATGGATAAACTTCCGGCACAACTTTCGCAGGCCGCGCAGTCCGCACCCGACCTTCAGGAAAAGCAAATGCGCCGTACCGAGGGCGTAATAAATTCCATGACGCCGCTGGAGCGACGCAAACCGGAATTGATCAAGGCCTCGCGCAAACGCCGCATTGCCACCGGCGCGGGCGTCACGGTGCAGGAAGTGAACCGCATCATTACGCAATTCGAGCAGATGCAAAAGATGATGAAAATGATGAAGGGCGGCGGCATGGCGAAAATGATGAAGGGCATGAAAGGCATGATGCCGGGAATGCGCTAACACCCAGCCGCAAGCCGATTTGATCAACCAAATGCGGGAGCGCGATGGGCAATTGTGAGCAGCGGATTCAAGATTGCCTTTCGCGGATCGAAGCGGAGGACGCGCGCATCGGCGCGTGGGAACACGTCGATGCGATCGGTGCCATGCACCGCGCTCGCGAACTTGACGGCATCGAATATGCGGGTCACAAAGGACCATTGCACGGCATGGCGATCGGCGTCAAAGACATCATCGACGTCGCGCAACTGCCGACCCGCTGCGGCTCGCCGATTTACGCGACAAATATCGCGAGTGCAGATGCCGCGTGTGTGGCCTTGGCCCGCGCCGCCGGCGCAATCATCATTGGCAAAACTGTCACAACCGAGCTTGCCACTTTCGTTCCCGCGCGAACGAAGAACCCACTGAATCTTGAATACACGTCGGGCGGCTCGTCTGCCGGTTCTGCTGCGGCCGTCGCCGCAGGCATGGTGCCGATGGCGATCGGCACGCAGACGGCAGGTTCGGTCATCCGACCGGCCGCCTATTGCGGTGTGTTCGGCTTCAAGCCCACGTTCGGGCATGTGCCGCGTGAGGGCGTCAAATTGCAGTCGTCCATTCTTGATACCGTCGGCGTGTTTACGCGCAATATTTCCGACACGGCGAAATGGTACGCCGCAATGACTGGTGCATCGCCTGCCATTGAGACAAGCACGGCGCGGCTCCGCATTGCGGTCGTCACAAACCTTAATGAGCAAGCAAATGCCGACATGCTGACGGCTGTCGAACACGCCATCGAAGCACTTCAATCCGCCGGCGTGCACATTGAGCGGCTCCGATTGCCGCAGGCGTTCGACGACGCGGTGCGCGATCAAAAGATCATTCAGCTAGCGGAAGGGTCAAAATTCTACGCGCCGGAATACCAAGATTTCCGCGCGCAGCTGAACGACGACATTGCCGCCGTGCTCGAGGAAGGCGCTCGGATCGACTCGCGTGACTTCATGGCCGCTGTGGCGCGAGCGAGCATCTTGCGAATCGAGGCCGACCGTTCAATGGGAGATTTCGATTGCCTGCTCATGCCCGCCGCGCCGGGTGCCGCACCGCACGGCTTTGCATCGACCGGCGATCCGCTTTTCAGCCGTGTCAATAGCTTGCTGCATCAACCGGCCATCACTCTGCCGATCTACAAGAACACCAATGGCATGCCGTTAGGATTGCAATTGATCGGCGCACGAAATCAAGACCGACAGCTCTTCACAACCGCGCAACGCGTTTTCGATGCCATAAAAAGCAACCACCATGGCTGACGTTCGATTGCTGGCCGATACGCCGGACGCCATTGCCACCCTTGCCACCTGGTATCGCGCCGCATGGCCCGATTGGTTTGAAGACAAACCCGTTGAAACGGTCAAAGTAGATTTCGCGTCCATTGCGAATCGCGACCACTTGCCGATCGGTTTTGTGTCCTTCGACGACGCCGGGGAAATCACCGGCGTATGTTCGCTGCGCACGGACCCCTTCGAGCCGTACCCGCATGCAAGCCCGTGGCTGCGCGGCTTATATGTCCATGCGCCCTATCGCGGGCAGGGCATCGCGGGCGATTTGATCCGCGCGGCGGAAAAGCACGCGGCGTCCATTGGCGTCACGAAGCTATATGCCGCGACCGGCACCGCCGTCGGCACGTTCGAGCGCGCCGGCTGGCTTGGTTTCGATCAGGTCATCCATGATCAGCAAACGCTGACGATTTTCGCCAAGCGACTCGGCTGATGGGCGACTTGTTGCGCTCAGAATTGGATAAATTCCGTAGATCGCCATCCGGCGCGGTTTTACAGCGACTTTTGCCCCGAACGCCGCACCAGTCATAGTGTTTTGATATACAGGCACCGCCACAGGACGTCTTTCCAAAACCACACACCGCTTGCACCCATTGCGTCTTTCCGCTTATAATTCAAGGCTTTCCCGCGTACGTGGTTAATTTTGCCGGGGAGTGTTTCCGGTTCGCAACCGGCCCGTTCTCCGTTCTCAACGGAGTGTTTCGGTAATCAATCCCAACAGGAGCTGCAATGGTAGTTATTCGCATGGCGCGCGGTGGCGCGAAGAATCGTCCTTTTTATAACGTCGTCGTCGCTGATTCGCGCGACGCACGCGATGGCCGCTTTATCGAGCGCATCGGCTTTTACAACCCGCTGGCTGGCGAAGGCGAAGAAGGTTTTCGCATCGCGGGCGACCGCCTCGCATTCTGGGAATCCAAAGGCGCGCAGGCGTCGGACGCGGTGTTGAAGCTCGTCAAGCGTGGCAAAAAAGCCGCCAAGTAATTCACCGGAAGATGTCGTCGTCATGGCGCGCGTCGGCGCGCCGTTCGGCATCAAGGGTTGGCTGAAACTCCAGGTATTCACGCAAACGCCCGAGAGCCTTGATGCCTTCGCATCGTGGCTCTTGAACAGCCCAAATGGCTGGGAAGAATTCGAGTTGGAGGAATTCACGGTCAACGTCAAAGGCGTTTTCGCCAAGCTGAAAGGCTGCGATGACCGCACCGCGGCGGAAAAACTGGTGAAGCGCGAGATTGGTGTTCCGCGCGACGCGCTCGAAAAAACGGCAGACGGTGAAGTGTTCTGGTTCGATTTGATCGGCTGCGAAGTGTTCAACACGGCGGGCGTCAGGTTGGGCAAGGTGGAAACGTTGATGGAAACCGGCGCGAACGATGTGCTGGTGGTGAAGATGGGATCTGATGAAACATTGATTCCCTTCATCGACGAAGTAATTGTCAAAGTAGATCGTGAGGCGAAACACATCACGGTCAACTGGAGTGGGGAATTTCTGTGAAGGTCGCGGTGACGAAGCAATACGACGTCATCACACTGTTCCCCGAGATGTTCGACGCGATTGCGGATTGTGGCGTGACGCGCCGTGGCCTGGATGAAGGCGCGTGGGAGTTGAAGTGCTGGAACCCACGCGAGTTTGCGACCAATGCCTACAAAACCATCGACGACCGCCCTTATGGCGGCGGGCCGGGAATGGTGATGATGGCGGAGCCGTTGAACGCCGCCATTGATGCGGCGCTGAAACGGCAGGTTGAAAAAAGTGTAGCGGCGTCGAAAGTTATTTATGTGACGCCGCAAGCCAAACCGATCACGGATCAAGGCATCCGCGAATTGGTGGGGCATGAGGGATTGATATTTTTGTGCGGGCGGTACGAAGGGGTTGACGAGCGCCTGATTCAATCGCGCGTTGATCTGGAAGTATCGATCGGCGATTACGTTTTATCCGGCGGTGAATTGGCCGCGATGGTGTTGATCGATGCAATGGTGCGGTTGTTGCCCGGCGTGTTGGGCGATGGTCAATCGGCAGTCGAAGATTCGTTTTCACCGAGCCGCGATGGCTTGCTCGATCATCCGCATTACACGCGGCCGGAGAATTGGAATGGCGTGGCGGTGCCGCCGGTATTGATGAGCGGCGACCACGCAAAAGTTGAGATGTGGCGGCGCAAACAAGCATTGACGCGATCGCTCAAGCGGCGGCCGGAATTGCTGGACGGCAAGACGTGGAACAAACAGGATTTGAAACTGCTTGATGAAATCAGGCAGGAACAAAAGGTAGCAAAAAAGTAGTCACCACAAAACGCGCGCAACAATCCGTTTTCCCCACGTCGGGATGAGGGATTGCTCTACGCGACAGGCGTGAAGAAAAATCTTCAGCCGCATACCAGAAAGGAAACAACATGAACCTGATTCAAACGCTGGAAAAAGAAGAGATGGCGCGTCTCGCCAAGAAGATCCCCGATTTCTCCCCCGGAGACACCGTGATCGTCAACGTGAACGTGATCGAAGGCGAGCGCAAGCGCGTCCAGGCCTACGAAGGCGTCGTGATCGCGAAACGCAATCGCGGCCTCAATTCCTCGTTCATCGTCCGCAAGATTTCATCCGGCGAAGGCGTCGAGCGTACGTTCCAAACGCATGCACCGACCATCGCTTCTATCGAAGTGAAGCGCAAAGGCGACGTGCGCCGCGCGAAACTCTATTACCTCCGCGATCGCTCCGGCAAATCGGCGCGCATCAAGGAAAAACTGGACTACGTGTCGACGCAGACCAAGGGCGAAGACAAGGCGTAAGCCGGATTCTCCCCGACAAAAAAGCCGCGACAGATTTGTTGCGGCTTTTTTGTTGCCCGCCAAATTTGAACACGTTCGCTTCAGGCGGTCGGCTCAGAGGCGGCGCAGCAGAAACGGGCGGCATCGTTGCCGGTTCACCCACAACTGGCGGATTGATCGCTGCGAGCTGCAGCGGCTCCTTCACGGTTGTATCGGCTGGCTCTCGCCGTAGCCCTCGCCGGCATTAGCATGACTCGCAAATCAGGTACCTCAATCCGTCGCTCCCGCCAGGGATAAAAGGAACGTGAGCGTCAGCCGCCTGCGTTCAGTGCGTGTGCGTGGACTCGGCAGAGGGACGCGCGCGGCGCGCGCTGGGGATGGAGTTTGTGCACACGCGGGAATTTGCCATGGGTACTGCGGTGCTGGGCCTGTTCACTTTCAATCAACAACTCAATCACCGGTGCGGCTTTCCAGGCGTTTCAATGCCAGAAGCCGCTCCCGCTATGGTGCTTGCCATTTTCGATGGCCGCGCGAATGATTCCGCAAAACGATTCCCCAAGCCACACTAAGCCGAGGTATCCCGGGATGCCTCTACGTGAACCCGCAATACTTGTCTAGTCACGGCTTGGACCCAAGTTTTTCGAATTTCCCGCAACCGGACTCTTAGGATCATCCCAACTGCGCGGATCCTCCAGCGGCTCCAGGTGCGCAAGGACTTCGACATGGGGTGCCTTCAATTTGATTTCGTTTTCAATATGCTCGACCAGATCGTGGCCGGCTTGTACGCTCATGGTTCCCGGGACAAGAATATGCACATCAACGAAATGCTTGCGGCCGGCCTGACGCGTGCGCAACGCATGATAGTCACAGCCCTGGTGCCGCAAGGTTTCCAGCACGCGCATAATTTCTACCCGTTCGGCGTCCGGGATGGCCTTGTCCATCAATCCATCAAAGGATCGCTTGATCAATCGCCAACCGGTCCAGAGGATTTGCACGGCGACGAGAACCGCGACGATCGGATCGAGCCGCCACCAGCCGGTAACCGGTACCAGCAACACCGCGATGTTCACGCCGACGGTCGTCCAAACATCCGCCAACAGGTGGTGGGCATCGGCCTCGAGTGTGATGGAGCGGTAGGCTCGCGCACCCTTCAGCAGAAACCACGCGCAAATCGCATTGGCAATGGCGGCCAGCACGGATAAGGCGATGCCAAGTCCTAGTGGCCCGAGCGGTTCCGGATGAATCAGCCGCGGCACCGCACTGACGATGATTGAAATGGCGGCAATGAAAATCAGGCCACCCTCAATCCCGCTTGAAAAATACTCGGCTTTCTCGTGGCCAAAATTGTGGTCATCGTCGGCGCCGGTGGAGACATAGTGCAACGTCCACAACGCCACCAGCGCCGCCGCGAGATTAACCAATGATTCGATCGCATCCGACAACAGCCCAACCGAATCCGTGACCCACCACGCTGCGAACTTGAGTCCGATGGTCAGGATGGACGTAATGACCGACATCCACGCATAGTCGGTCGGCGAATGAATGCGGGCGATGTTCATGCTTGCTTCATTAACCAGTTCGTGCCGCGTCCGGATAGGCGACGGCATGGCTGGCGCAGGTGCATGGCACGTGCTGCTACAAGGCCGATTCGATCGTCTCCACCAATCGCTTCAACGTTTCCACCCGTGCCCAGGGCTTGTCGTTGGAGGCGATAACGTTCCACGGTGCGATGTCGGACGAGGTACGGTCGATCATGTCGGCAACGGCGCGTTCGTAGTCGGGCCATTTCTTGCGATTGCGCCAGTCTTCGTCGGTGATCTTGAATTGCTTGTGCGGCGTCTTGGCGCGTTCCTTGAAACGGCGGAGTTGTTCGGCCGAGCTGATCGCCAACCAGAACTTGGCGACAATCGCGCCACCAACGGCGAGTTGCTCTTCGAACTCGTTGATCTCGTGATAGGCGCGCAGCCAGGCATCCTCGCTGCAGAATTTCTCGACCCGTTCCACCAGCACCCGGCCATACCACGAGCGATCGAAAATGACCGCCTTGCCGTGCGGTGGAACATGCCGCCAGAATCGCCACAGATAGGGTTGCGCCCGCTCATCGTCGCTGGGGGCGGCGATGGGTACGACGTGATAGTAGCGCGCATCGATTGCGCGGGTGATGCGGCGGATGGTGCTGCCTTTGCCGGCGGCGTCCATACCTTCAAACACCATGATGATCGAGCGCTCGCGCATTTTCTTGTGACGGGTGAGCAGGTTCAAGTCGCCCTGGAGCTTTTCCAGCGTCTTGTCATAACTGGCGCGATCGATCTTGCGGGTGTAATCGGCGGTGTTGAGCACGTCGCGTTTGTCGATGCTCGGTTGCGGCAGCGACTCTGCGGCAGCAATCACCGGTGCCGGCCCCTTCAACCGCCGTTTCAGCGCATCCTGCAGCAAGCGCCCCGCTGTCAGCGAGCGGTATTCGTGATTGCTGCCTTCGATAATGTGCCACGGCGCCTCGCCGGTCGAGGTTTCACGCAGCGCCTTTTCGCAGACGCCGACAAATTCGTCGTAGCGCTTGAAATGCCGCCAGTCATCCTTCGTCACACGCCAGGCGGTTTTTTTCTTGGCCGACAGCGCTTCAAGACGTTCCTTCTGCGCATCTTTGGAAAGATGGAACCACAGTTTCAGAATCAGCGCGCCTTCGGCCACGAGCATGCGCTCGTGATCGTTGATGCGGGAAAGCCGCTGCTCGAATTCGGCGCGACCTTCATTGGCCATCACCCGCTGCAAAATCGGATCCGTGTACCAGGAACCGAACAGGATGCCGATACGGCCCTTTGGCGGCAGCGTGGTCCAGAAGCGCCACATCTCGGGCCGCGCAAGCTCGGCATCCGTCGAGGCGCCAAACGCGTGGGTGTGAATGTGCCGCGGATCCATCCATTCGTTGAACAAGTTGACGGTCTCGCCCTTGCCGGCACCATCGACGCCGTTCACCAGAATGATGACCGGAAATTTGCACTTCTCCAGCAGCTGGTACTGGGCATCGAGCAGCGAACTGCGCAGCTTGGGCTCTTCGCGATCGAACTCGGATTTCTTCATCTTGTGGCCGATTTCGGCGGATTCGAACATGGCTTGTCTCCTGAACGCCTGCTGTTTGTCACGGCGGATGTAGTGTGCCCAAGTGCAGTTTCGCGCCCATTCTCGCATTGCCTTTTGATTTGCGTCAGGAGTCGTGTGCGTCGATAGGTGATCGGCCCGGATGCCGCGAGCCCTGTCCACAATGCAGCGGCTCCGCATTATTTTCGTAACATCACATTAGGCCCCGGAATAAATCCGGGGTGACAAGCTCTATGTAGTTCTCGCCACGTCACATTGGGCACCGGAATAAGTCCGGGGTGACAAGCTGTATGTAGTTTTCGCCACATCACATTGAACCGCGGAATAGATCCGGGGTGACAAGCTCTATGTCGTTTTCGTAACATCACATTGGGCCCCGGAATAAATCCGGGGTGACAAGTTTTATCGTCGTGCGATGTCGGTCACACACCAATTGCCTGCACCTCTTGAGTTCCCAAGTTAACGCACCGGATATTTTGACGATTTGATGTTTTCATCCGGCAAGGCAATACTGCTCATCATTCGTAGCCACTTAGAATATTGATCATTCGAGGAGCCACAAAGCGCAATGATGTCCGTCCGCAGCAAAAGAATATGGCTGAGCCTGCTGCTCGCGGGATTGCTGCCCTGCGCGCAGGCGCTGACATTCGATATCAAACCGGTCAAGTTAAGCGCTGAGCAGCGTGCATCCTTGAAGCGCTTTCTCGACAACGCGTCGCCCAATTTGTTCTTTGATTGGAAGTCACTCGAGGCGCGTCGCAATTCCATCGACCGCGCGCGCCAGCCGTTGACGGTCACGTTGAGTACCGTGCCGGCGTTGACGGCGTCAGGTATTTGCCGACGCGAACAACACCATTTCGATCTTGAAGCTCTTGCCGAACGCGCACCGGCACACGCCAAAGAGCGCTGGCTGGCGAACGACGACTTGACCCGCCTTCAGGCGTGGCCCCCGAACGGCGCGGATTGTTCCGACGTTTCCTCGCCGATCAGTGTTGCCAAATCATTAACCGACGCGGAATTCCTGTTCATCGAACGAGAAAAAAATGCACTGCGGAGCCGGGCCGCGCAAGTCATCGGCGGGAGCGATTGCGCGCGTGTCCGATACTGCGAGGTGACGCTGCGTCGCATCCATCGAGTTCATCAGGAGAACCCGTCGCGAATCCTCACCACGCTCACCTTTTCTCCGGTGAAACCAGGCCCTGCGTGCCTTTATGTGATGGAGGTTTCGTTTGTCGGGCCTGTAGACGCGTTGGTGCCACTTGGGGCGAGTTGTCCGACTCCGTAGGAGGATGATCGGGCCCCGCATGGGGCGAAATTTCCGCCGCCGCCGTGTTCAGAACGGAAGGAGCCAGAGGCGATACTTTTGCGGCCGCCGAAGAAATGAGGGTCGCGCACCCTTGATCCTTCAGGGTTCCCGCTTCACGAGATCGCTTCAGTTCGTAATACCCAGGCATGCTGGACCTCGTCGCGGGACGACACGTAAATGAATGACGCCAATATCAGCGCGCTGCGTTCTTGATGTCGGCTTTTACGTCACCGAAACCCGCTTGTGCCTTGCCGATCGCGTTCTTCACTTTGCCCTTTGCTTCCATTTCCTTGTTGCCGACGATCTTGCCCGCGACTTCTTTGACTTTTCCGGCGACTTCTTTTTTCCGGCCTTCAACTTGATCTTTGTTCACGATTTTTCCTCTGGGTTGATGTTGCAGAATACTGAATGCGCGGCGAATTGCCTTGCACCCATTCGACCATCTTCAACAAAGCCGGGATGATTCCCCACTCACGACGAATCATCCCGATTCCGTTGATATTGCACCTGGACAAACTGGCTCAATGCGAACTTTCCGAAAGCCTCAATCGCAGATTGCCAACGAGAAGGCTAGGCCGAAAGCCGGATGCCTTCCGTGCGGGAACACACATACCGACTGCTTAATGTGTGACGACATGTGCAACGAAATTTGGTTCAGGCGTCTGGTGGAATACCGATGCCAATCTCCAGCACTGGCGCGGTGTTCACGGCGAAATAGGCTGGGGGTCCGCATCAAATGGCGGTCTACGAAGTTGTGTGGTGGTATTGAAGCGGCAATTAAATATGTTGAAGCGCGCCCTTTCCCCGCGTAGGCGGGGACCCAAGTTTTCTGCAATTCCGCTACGAAAGTTGGCCCCGCGCCTACGCGGGGGAAGGAAATAATTGAAGTCAGTTCAACATGTTTAATTGCCGGATCAATATTTACCTCGATTCTTGTCTCCCCGGACTTGTTCCGGGGGTGAGGCGGGGAATTCGCAGCGCGTGCGCTGCGCCCGTAGAACGCCAAGCCAATGCAGTGGCTTGGCCTAAGTTTGCTCAATTGAACACCCCGTCGAAATTGGGCCAAGCCACTGCAGTGGCTTGGCCTAATTTTGACGGGGTGTTTATCGGAACAAGATTTGGCCCCGGAACAAGTCCGGGGAGACACCTTAAGTCAGTGCCATTTGGGCCAGCATGAATTATTTCAAAGCAATCGAAGCGTAACGACATGGCTCCCTAGACCCGATACGGATGCCGAACGCCCGGCAACTTGGCATCAAAGTCTTTGCTGTTTCGAGTCACCAGCAATAGCCCCGTCTCGAGCGATGTCGCGAGAATAATGGCGTCGGGCAATTTCAAGTGACGCTCGTGTCGCAGTTTGACCGCGCGCTCAGCGATCGACTCGCCGATGGGAATGACGGTGAAGCGATTGAGAAACGCGTGCGTCGTGTCGTCCAGCTCGGGATCGCCCCCGCACATGACTTCCATCCATGTGACGATGCTGATGGCATGTTTCTCGTACAAGGCAAGCTCTTTCTTGGCCGTTGCAATGCCGTTCAGATAATCGACGAGGATGTTGGTATCGAATAGCGCTTTCATGCCGGCAACTTATCGATCCCACTCGGCGCGCAATTTCTTTTGCACCGCCAGTCCGTCTGCAGGCTTGCGCCTCAAGGTCTTCCACGCACCGAACGCATTATTGGTTTCGGCATGGCGCACCAGGTACTGCGCGACCGCCTGACGAATAAGTTCAGCTCGGGACACGTGCTTGCGTTGCTCAAGCTCGCGAAGTGCGGCAAGTTGCGATTCTGGAATATCGATGATGGTGCGCATGTTTTGGCCCGGCGTGCGGACTTGACCCTATGCGTGCGATGGCTACCTGCATGCCGAATATGGGTAGGTAACATTGCTGGTCAGGCAATATTTGAACGGAACCAAGATACAAACGCTTTTTTGAGAATCATCCTCAGGCGAGCCAGCAGAGAACTTGACCCGTCTTGAACCGGCGATTGCAGCGTCACCAAATATTTTGTTTGGGATGGAATACAAAACCGTCGTTTGTACTACCTCGCCCTCATGGTTAGCGCTGAACAAGAGCTCTGTGTAACCTTCCATGCCCGCGCGCCGCGCACTTTGTGGGTATTCCGGCCTTGGGCGATTCAAGTATACGCGGGGCAATGGTCTGGGCTTGGCATCAGCCTTTCCAATAACCGGTTGCCTTTTGGGCGTCGACACCGATACGCTCGGGCTACCGTTCTTCTCCTCGAACCAAACCGATAAGACGCCATTGCTGGCAATGGGCATGCATGATTTCGAGTCGATGGCGGGGCGAAAACGCCACAGATTCAAAACGTCTTTGATCGCATTGATGTATTTCTCATTGCCTTCAATCGGGGAGAATACGGGTGCCTCGAGTGACCCTGTTGCATTCACAGAACCACTGATCCGTATCTCAACCGGCAATACGTCCGAAACCTCTTTTTTGGGACTCTCCGGTGTGATGATGAGAATCGGTCGGAAGTATTTGTCCTCCTCTTGAATAGCACGTGGATCTGATTGTGCGAAAGCCAAGGTTGAAGCGGCGTGGAATAACAGGAGCAAAAAAATACGCAGGACGGGCATGGCGTGCGGGTCATGTAGATTTAGGAATAGAGCCGAGCGTCGAGGTATCAGCAAAAAAAACTCCGCACGCCGGAAACTGCCTCCCACTGTACCATTGCGAAATTCTGGCGGACAGAAAAAGGAAAAATGAGAACAATATTCCGGCGCGACCTTTTTGCTGCACACATCGGCAATCGAACGAAAGCGAGCGTCGGGATAAAGTCTTGCAATATTGCCTTTGAGTGAAATGCGATATAGCAAGACTTCGTATCTTGCCAATACCGATCAACTTTGTTGTAGTAGCGAAGTAGAGCCGGTCGGGCGGGACGATGCTGTTAAGACAGAAGGCCGTGGTATGTAGAGAGCCTGTGGGTCAGTTAAGCACGCCTGCCCGTTTCTCGTTCAGTCAGTCCGAACGGTAACCTGGGCCATCGCCAAGCTTGAATCTTTCTTTTGACGATAGCGGATGCGTAAGCCCGCATACGAGGAAGGTCAAAACGATGAACGAGAACATGGGCTCGACCGATGCCGTGGTGGGCATCGATGTGGCAAAGCTTAAAGTGGATTTGTTCGCCGTCAACAACGGCAAGGGTAAATCGAAAGTGTTTGACAACACCGCGAGTGGTCATCGCGAACTGCAGCGCTGGCTCATTGAGCGCGGGTTTGTTCCGA
>JANPBQ010000025.1:0-17904 GCA_031430555.1 Betaproteobacteria bacterium | reverse complement strand
GGACTGGGTCTACCGGGCGTTGAGCATCCATGATCGGCCGAAGGACGTGCTGACCCGCGACACCATCGGCCATCTGGAGTGCGACAGCATTGTCGGCAAGCGCAACGAGCCGCACAAGATCGTGGTGCTGATCGACCGCGCGCTGCGCTACGTGCGCCTGGCCTGGGTGCCCGACGGCACGGCGGCGGCGGTGGCGCGGCACATGGCGCGCTGGCAGCAAGACGACACCGGCATTCCGATCCTGACACTCACGACCGATCAAGGCTGCGAGTTCTCGGCCTTACCGGAACTCCTGCCGGGCCGTCTCTATGCGTGCGATCCGGGCAAGCCGTACCAAAAGGGCCAGGTCGAGCACATGAACAAACTCATCCGCCAGTACATCCCCAAAGGCATGAGCCTGCGCAACATGACTCAGGCTAAACTCAATTGGATCGCCAACGAACTCAATCAACGTCCTCGAAAACGCCTTGGCTGGCTCAGCCCCGCCGCGTTACTATCCAACCTGACCTCCGCACCGACATGTTGAACGCGAACCTACCAAATGTGCCGTGGATGCCCGCCAATGCTGGAGTTACGCAATTTTTCGCCATGAACAGGTGAGGCAGAAATGATCTATTCGCTCGGCGCGCAGTCGCCGCAATTATTGGGCAACAACTTTGTAGCCCCCAATGCCGTGGTGATCGGCGATGTAGTCCTCGGCCACAACACCAGCATATGGTGGAACGTGGTCATTCGCGGCGACAACGACCGCATCACATTGGGCGACAACGTCAATATTCAGGACGGCTCTGTCCTGCACACCGACAACAATGTGCCGCTCACGCTTGAAAAAAATGTCAGCGTCGGGCACATGGCGATGCTGCATGGCTGCACCGTAAAAGAAGGTTCACTCATCGGCATTAAAGCGGTGGTATTGAATCACGCTGTGATCGGGCGCGATTGTCTGATCGGCGCAAACTCGCTGATTCTCGAGGGCAAAGTCATTCCCGATCGATCACTGGTGGTGGGCTCGCCGGGTCGGGTGGTGCGAACGCTTTCCGACGACGAGGTGAAAATGGTGCGCGGGATTTCACAGCACTATGTCGACAACGCGGCGCGCTATTTCCGCGACCTCATCGCCGTCAACCCTTAGCGCGCCGTATAGGCGACAATTTCGCCATGTCGTCTCCCACTTTCGACCATGCCGTCATTCCCGCAAGCACCGGCTCGACCGGCCGCAATTCGGTCGGCCATGGTGTCTTGCTCATATATGCGATGGCGCTCGTCTATGCGAGCTTGAATCCCTTTTTCGGCTGGCGCGCGCCGGAGTCGTTCGGTCTGATCAATTGGCCACGCTATCACAGCGCCTTCGACATCATCCTCAACGTGATGTCGTATATTCCGCTGGGCGGCATGCTGGCCGCAGTGCGTGTGCGCGAGGCGCGGCGCAACCATTCCATCACCGCAGTGATCAGTGGCGTGACATTGGCGGGATTCGCTTTGTCATTCATCATGGAATGCCTGCAAACCATGCTGCCGGTGCGCGTCGCCTCACCGGTTGATCTCATCGCGAACACGTCGGGTGCCCTTATCGGCGCGAGCGTTCTGGCGACCCGCTGGGGCCGCGCGGCGCTCGCGCGCACACTCACCTGGCGGCATCGATATTTCGCGGCGGGCGATGAATGCAGTTGGGGCCTGTTGCTGGTGGGCGCATGGTTCGTGGCCCAACTAAACCCGCTCATTCCGTTCTTTGAAGCCGGCCATATTGCGAACCCGTCCGACCTCTCCGCATTGGCACCGCCATCGGCCTACGACCCACTGGTGTTGCTGCCGCAAACGGTAGGCATCGTGTTGAATGTCTGCGGTTTCGCGTTATTCCTGTCGCTGTTGTTGCGGCCCGGCAAGCGCGCGATGCCGGGTGTGCTGTTGACCGTCGCGCTCGGGTTCATCACTAAAATTTCGGTCGCCTCGTTGATGCTGAAAGCGCCGCAACTTGCGTCATCGCTGGGCCCGGCGACGATCATCGGCGTGAGCGCCGGCCTGCTGATCTTTGCGTGTTTTGCGCGCATCGGCTATCGATGGCGCGCGTTTTGCGCGACGCTGTTCATTTTCGCCGGCGGCTTGATGGCGAAGATGTCCAGCATTTACGGTGCCTTCGATGAGACGCTGCGACTATTCAATTGGCCGCACGGACACCTGACCAGTTTCGCGGGCCTCACGCGCTGGCTGCATGAATCCTGGCCGCTGCTCGCGTTTATGCTCGTGGCGTGGATATTTGTTCGACACCGCCAAACTCAATAAACAATTCCTTGAAGGATTCGATGATGGGCTACTACAAGCACCATGTGTTTTTCTGTGTGAACGAGCGCGACGATGGCCGCGAATTCTGCAATCAGCACGACGCGGAAGGCGTGCGCGGCTACGCCAAGGATTGCGTGAAAAAGCTGAACTTGAGCGGGCCGGGGAAAGTGCGCATCAATACCGCCGGCTGTCTGGATCGCTGCTCGGAAGGTCCGGTGATGGTGGTCTATCCGGACAACGTCTGGTACACCTACGTCGACAAGAACGACATCGATGAAATTGTCTCCGAACATTTGCAAAACGGCCGCGTAGTCGAGCGGCTGAAAATCTAGCGTGGCCACTGTTTCGAAATCGCTACTGGCCGGGGCGGCGGGTGCCATCGAAATTGCGGCGCAATTCCCGGAAGGGCCGCCTCGCGCCGTCGCCGTGGTCGCGCATCCACACCCATTGTTTGGCGGCAGCATGGACAACAAAGTCGTCACCACGATTGCGCGCGCGTTTGTCGAATCCGGCGCAGCGGTCTGGCGATTCAATTTTCGCGGCGTCGGCGGCAGCGAAGGCGCACACGATGAAGGTCGCGGCGAGACCGATGACATGCTGGCGGTGATCGCGCACGGGCGCGCCGCGAACCCTGGTCTGCCGCTATGGATTGGCGGATTTTCGTTCGGCGGCACGGTCGCGCTGGCGGCGGCTGGGCAAACCGGTGCCGAGGAGTTGATTCTGGTTGCCCCCTCGTTGAAACGCCTCGCGCAATGGCAATCGGCGGCCGAAACATCGCCCCCCGCGAGCACGCTGGTAATTCATGGCGAACACGACGAGACGGTGCCGCTGACCGATTCGCTCGATTGGGCACGCCCGCGCGACATCCCGGTGACGGTGGTGCCCGGGGCCGATCACTTTTTCCATCAACGCCTGCATTTGATTCGTCTCATCGTTGCGCGCTGGATGACGGCGCGGCAATAGGCTTCATCGCAAGCGCAATCCCGTCGCGGCCGCGCCGCTGCGGGGGCCGCGCCAAAAGTGTGCGCAAGTTCATAGTTTGACGGGTAAGTCCACGGCATACTCAAGGCCACGCAGCTGCCATGCGACCGAATCACCGTCAGGAAAATCCGTGCTCAACGTCATTCCGTTGTTTTGCAACCTCTCTCCCTCGCAGCTCGACAGCATCGGCTCGCATCTGGCGATTCGTGTCGTCGAAAAAGGCGACGTGATTGTGCGGCAGGGCGATGTCGCCGACACGATTTTTATCATCGTCGCCGGGCAAGTGAAGGTCTATATCCACGACGATCAAGAGTCCGAAAGAGAAGTCATCGTCAGCACCCTCGGGGCGGGCGATTTTTTCGGCGAGATCGCCATGTTCGACCACGAGCCGCGCACCGCGAACGTGGCCGCGACCGAGCGCACTCACTTGCAGATGCTTTCCTTCGCGAGTTTTCAGCGCATCATCGAACAATCACCCGACATGGCGCGCAAAGTCATGTCCACGCTGGCGGCGCGCCTGCGGCACGCGGATCGGCAAATCGGCACACTGGCTCTCATGAATATTTCGAGCCGCGTCTCACGCACCTTGCTTGAGCTCGCCATCATGTCGAACGGTCAACGCGTGGTGGGCAAACCCTTCACGCAGAAAGACTTGGCGGGCATGATCGGTGCATCCCGCGAGATGGTCAACCGCACATTGAAATCACTGACCGACCAAGGCTACATCTCGGTTCATCGCAAATCCATTACGATTCTTGATGAGAATATGCCGATGAGCTTGTAGTTTCCCGCCTGCACCGGAAACGGAAACTTAACGAAAAAGCCCGCATCACTGCGGGCTTTTTCTCTTCCAAACAACGGCTATTTCAGGTTCAACGATATTTGACGCTGCATCCATAAGGCTGCGTGGAAGCCACCGTTACCGGCTTGCCGGATTTCGATTCGTCGACGGCCGCGACCAGATAATTCGTCGCCGTCTTCACATCCTCAAGTCGGGTGGAGCGTTTGTCGTCGATCGCGCCGGCGTAAACCAGTGTGCCAGCGGGGTTGACCACATACATATGCGGCGTGGTCTTGGCGGCGTATTCGATCCCGACCTTGCCCTCGGCGTCGATCAGATACGCATCGGGCGAAGCCTTTTTCTCGGCCAGGTATTGCTTCATCTTGTCGGTGCCTAGGAAATCCTGATGCGCTGGGTTCGTTGAATTGATCGACAACCAGACGGTGTCCTTGGCATCGTATTTCGATTGCAGCGAGGGCATGTTGCCGCTGTCGTAGTGTTTCACCACGAAAGGGCAATTCGGGTTGTGCCACTCCAGCACCACATGGCGCCCTTTGAAATCGGCAAGCTTCACGCTCTTGCCATTGAGATCCGTGAGCGCGAAATCCGGTGCGGGTTTTCCCACCAAGGCCGCCGCGAAGGCATTCCCGGCGGTGCCGATTAAAACGGCGAAGATCGCCGAGCAAATTGGTTTCAACATGATTTTCCTCCGTGTGTTACTGCATGCGTTTGTTCAATTCGGCATCCACCGCACCAAGGAATTCTTCGGTCGTCAGGTACGGATGATCCGGGCGGATCAGGATCGCCAAGTCCTTGGTCATGCGGCCCGATTCCACCACATCCACGCAGACTTTTTCCAGCGTCTCGGCGAACTTGACCACCTCCGGCGTGCCGTCCATTTTGCCGCGGAAAATCAGACCGCGTGTCCATGCGTAGATCGACGCAATCGGGTTGGTCGACGTCGGTTTGCCCTGCTGGTGCATGCGGTAGTGGCGCGTCACGGTGCCGTGCGCGGCTTCGGCTTCCACCGTTTTTCCATCGGGCGACATCAGCACCGATGTCATCAAGCCCAGCGAGCCATAACCTTGTGCGACGGTATCGGATTGCACGTCGCCATCATAGTTTTTGCAGGCCCATAAATAGCCGCCGCTCCATTTCATGTTGGAGGCCACCATGTCGTCGATCAGTCGATGTTCGTAAGTCAGTTTAGCGGCGTCATACTTGGCCTGAAATTCGGCTTCAAAAATTTCCTGAAACAGGTTTTTGAATCGACCGTCATAGACTTTCAGGATCGTGTTCTTGGTGGAAAGATACACGGCGTAATTGCGTTCCAGTCCATAAGTGAAACAGGCGCGCGCGAAACCGCGGATCGATTCATCGAGGTTGTACATGGCCATCGCCACACCGGCACCGGGTGCCTTGAATACTTCGCGCTCGATCGGCGCGCTACCGTCGGCCGGTTTGAAGCTCATGGTCAAAGTGCCGGCACCGGGAAAATGAATATCGGTCGCGCGGTATTGATCGCCGAAGCCGTGACGCGCGACCACCACCGGCTTGTCCCAATGGCTCACCAGTCGTGGCACGTTTTTGCAAATGATCGGCTCGCGAAAAATGGTGCCGTCGAGAATATTGCGGATGGTGCCGTTAGGGCTTTTCCACATTTGTTTCAGGTTGAATTCCTTCACGCGCGCTTCGTCCGGCGTAATGGTCGCGCATTTCACGGCAACACCGTATTGCTTGGTCGCCATCGCGGAATCGATCGTGACTTTGTCGTCGGTCGCGTCGCGGTGCTCCATGCCCAGGTCGAAATACTTCAGATCGACATCGAGATACGGCAGGATGAGTTTTTCGCGAATCATTTGCCAGATGATGCGTGTCATCTCGTCGCCATCCATTTCAACGATGGGGTTTTTGACTTTGATTTTGGCCATGGGGAATCCTAAGGGGAGATAAAAGTAACGAGGGAAGGCGTTCGGGGAAACTGAAATTATAACAAAGCACGAACCCAAGTCAGACCGGGTCTGGCCGAAAAAGTCCAATACTGGCGCGGGTTTCGGGGCATTTGTTGCCGCAAAGGCCCGCCGATATTGGCGCAGCGTGCCTAAACGGGCACGCGTCTCACCACTTCGCTAAGCCGCGGAGAATATATGCAGTTGTACCAGCAATTGAATCTTGCTATTCGCCGCCGCCGACACCGACGTGAATTCGACACCGGTGAATTCGCGTCCGTCAATCATCTTGTTATTCACGACCTTGCCGTACAAATCGCGCGCATCGTAATCCACCTGCGGCAATGAAATTTCCATTTTCAGGTCTGTCATGTGCGGCAATTTTTCGTCGGTTGCCATCAGCACGCCGTAGTAGCCGATGTCGTGAATGACGCCATGCATGACATGCGGCATCACCACACTGTCCCGTACGAGTTGATACCGAAACGGCAATTTGAGCGCGATGCGGTGGCTACGTCGCACTTCCTGGCGTGGCACATGTAATCCACGAGTGGGGATGGCCAACACTTCATAGAGTTTCACCGGCTCCGCTTTGCCTTTGACGTTAACGGTCATCGGATCCGATACCACCACAAAATCGTCGGACTTGGCATAGGTCGCTTCGCTGATCAACACCTGGCCGCGAAGGCTGAAGGCCTCAATGCGCGACGTGAGATTGACTTGATCACCGATCACGGTGTACTCGGAATAGACATCCGAGCCCAACGTTCCGGCGAGCACGCTGCCGGTATTGATGCCGATGCCCATGAATAGTTCGGGGAGGCCCGCCACCCGTTGTGCCATACCAAGATCGCGCATGCACATCTGCATCTCCACCGCGCAACTCAACGCGCGCAACACATCATCGCTGCGGCTGCCGGGCGCGCCGAACAACACCATGATCGAGTCACCCATGAATTTGTCGATAGTGCCGCCATGCTTGAAAATGATTTCGCTCATCTTCACCAACACCGGGTTGAGCATTTTCAATACGTCGCCGGCCGGACGATCCGCCGCGATCGCCGTGAACCCGCGCAAATCCGCGAGCAGAATCGAGACTTCGCGGCTCTGGAATTCATGCTCCTCATCAGGCGCGCCGGCGCGTTTTTCCATACTGCCGAGCAAGGTTTCGATCTCAAGCGCGCAGGCGTCGGACAAATATTGTCCTGTGTCGCGCAAGACCAGCTTGCGAAGACGCGACATTGCGATCGAATATGACGAGGCTTTGATGGGTGCGCGCTTTCTTTTTTTGTCGGCGTCGTGAATTGCCGTCTGTTGGGCAAATTCTACGGGAAAGAGGCGTTGGCGTCGCGGGTGAACTTGGCTCGCGCGGAGTAAACGAAAGTACTGGGGTGCCGCGCGTTCTTTCTGTTGGAATGGGGCGGAATGTGTCAGGTTCGGCTAGAGCCGATCCTGCCATCGCTGCGCGACCGCGCGGATGAGGCTCGCGCGTCCAAGTGAAGTCCACTGGACTTCACTTAGTCGAACCAGAGGCGTTTTGGTCCCTGCCCGCAAGCAATCAACAAAAGAAAACGCCCCAGAAACGGGGCGTTTTCTTTTGTTGGTGGCCTGGGGCGGAATCGAACCACCGACACAAGGATTTTCAGTCCTCTGCTCTACCGACTGAGCTACCAGGCCAATTGTCTTTCTACTTCGATAGTACTGAGCGTCCAATCCAAATTCTTTTCTTACCCAGCGTAACAAGCGAACAGCACATCCGCTGAATTACACCCGGCGGCAAGCCGACTATTATAGCGGCAAGCCCACATTAAGCCAACTCTTGCCCAACGCACGCAATTACATCCTCGGCATTCTCGTATCCATCCTCGGTGGCGCGTTGTGCGTGTGGCTGAAAACGCCGTTGCCGTGGATGATCGGGCCGCTGTTGGCGATGGCCATTTGCAACTTCAGCGGCGCGCGCCTCGCTGCTCCACCGCTCGCACGCGAGCTTGGGCAAGTTTTCATTGCCATCACCCTCGGCTTGTATTTCACGCCGGTTGTCGCCGGTGAAGTGCTGCGCAATGCGGCAGTACTGGTGGTGGCGGCATTCGGCGCAATTGTGGTCGGTTATATCGGCGGGCGCGCACTTTCCAAAAGCGCGGGCATCGATGACGCTACCGCATTCTTCGCCAGCGTGCCTGGCGGCGCAATGGAAATGGCGAATCTGGCGGAGCGATTCGGCGCGGCGGTAGATAAGGTCGCGGTCGCGCATTCGCTGCGCATCTTGATGGTGGTGTGCATCACGCCGTTTGCGTTGACGTTTGCCGGCGCGCACGGCGGCGATGTCTATCAACCGGTACGAATTCCGCTCGAAGGGGCAAAGTTGCCGGTCCTATTTGCGATCACCGGTGCCGGCGGGCTGATTTTTTCGTGGCTACGATTTCCGAACCCGTGGATGATGGGGCCACTGATCGCGACGATTCTTGTCACCGCATCCGGCTTGGAGTTTTCTTCGATGCCCGCGCTCTTGACGAATTGCGGCCAGGTATTCCTCGGCTGCGCATTGGGCTCACGGTTCTCGCGCGAATTCCTGCGCGATGCGCCGCGCTTTGTACTGGCGGTTGTCGGCTGCGTCATGTTGACGATGCTCCTGTCGGCGGGCATGGGTTGGGGCCTCGCTCGCGCGGCGGGCATCTATGCGCCGAGCATGATCTTGGCCACCGCACCCGGCGGGATCGCGGAAATGTCGATCACGGCGCGTACTTTGCAGCTCGGCGTGGCGCTCGTGACGGCCGCGCATGTGACTCGAGTGCTCATCATCCTGATGTTTACCCGCCCCTTGTATCAGGCCCTGCAACGCCGCCACAAGTAGGCAACGCGCGCCGTAAGGATCGCGTAAGCCTTGACCTTTAATCTTTGCGTCGCTACCCCGGGTTTCGCGACACGGTGCCGCATCGCGCGGCTCCACAATGTTGGTTCAGTCGCATTTCTCATGGTGAGCAGAGCGCCTTTTGGCCACGACGATTTCCATTTTTCGTGGGTGTAGGGACGCTTTTCCCAACCACAACAACGAGGAGTACAACATGGCCGCAATACCTGTACCGTCGGCGATAGGCACCGCCGAGCGCAACAGGCCGATGACCCGCGAGGAAAAGAAAGTCATTCTCGCGTCATCCGCCGGCACCATTTTCGAGTGGTATGACTTTTATTTGTATGGCTCGCTTGCCGCCATCATCGGCGCGCAGTTTTTCAGCCAGTATCCGGAATCGACGCGCAACGTATTTGCGCTGTTGGCGTTCGCGGCGGGCTTTCTGGTGCGGCCCTTTGGCGCGCTGGTGTTCGGTCGTCTCGGCGATTTGATCGGCCGCAAATATACGTTTCTGATCACCATCATGATCATGGGCGTGTCGACGTTTCTGGTCGGCGTGCTGCCCAACTATGAATCGATCGGCTGGCTGGCGCCGGTGGCGCTGGTCGCATTGCGAATGGCGCAAGGTCTTGCGCTGGGCGGTGAGTACGGTGGAGCCGCGATTTATGTGGCCGAGCACGCGCCGCAAAATCGCCGCGGTTTCTATACCTCGTTCATTCAAACCACCGCAACGCTGGGATTGCTGTTGTCGCTGGTGGTGATTCTGTTCACGCAGATTTACGTCAACGCCAATTATCCAGAAGTGGTGATGGCGAGCGGCGCGAAAATTTCCGCTTTTGCCGCATGGGGCTGGAGGATTCCGTTCATCGTTTCCGTCGTGCTGCTCGCGATCTCGCTCTACATCCGCTTGCAGATGAAAGAATCGCCCGCGTTCCAGAAAATGAAGGACGAAGGCACGTTGTCGAAGGCCCCGCTGGGTGAAGCATTCGGCCAATGGAAAAACGCCAAGATCGCGATCCTCGCCTTGCTGGGCATGGTCGCGGGACAGGCGGTCGTTTGGTACACGGGGCAGTTCTATGCGCTGTTCTATTTGCAAACCATTTTGCGAGTAGACCAATTCACGGCCAACGTGTTGATCGCCTGGTCGCTCACCGTCGGCACGTTTGGCTTTCTGTTCTTCGGCTGGCTCTCCGACAAGATTGGCCGCAAGCCGATCATCCTCGGCGGTTGCCTGATCGCAGCACTGACGTTTTTCCCGCTGTTTCAGTTGATGACCAAGACCGCGAACCCGGCACTGTATTCGGCGCAACAGAACACCAAGATTGTCGTCACCGCCGATCCCGAGCAGTGTTCGTTCCAGTTCAATCCGACCGGCACCTCGAAATTCACCAGCTCATGCGACGTGACCAAGGCCACACTGGCGCGCAGCTCGGCGACATACACCACTGAAGCCGGTGCTGCGGGTAGCGTGACGAAAATTCGTATCGGCGAGACTGAAATTCAATCGTTTGAAGTCGGCAAATTGACGGGCGATGACGTGAAAACGGTACCCGCCGCATTCACTAAATCGGTAAACGAAGCTTTGCAAAAGGCCGGCTACCCGGGTGCGACCAACACATCGATCGTCAAGATTCCGATCGAGCCGAAAGAAGGCCTGTGGAATTTCGCCAAGATGTTCGATATTTTCAGCGCACAGAAACTCACCATCATCGGGATCTTGACGATCCTCGTGCTCTACGTGACCGCTGTTTACGGGCCGATCGCCGCCGCACTGGTGGAGTTCTTCCCGACGCGCATCCGCTACTCGGGATTGTCGCTGCCGTATCACATCGGCAACGGCTGGTTCGGCGGATTGTTGCCGGCGACTGCGTTTGCGATGGTGGCGGCAACCGGCGATATTTACTTCGGGCTCTGGTATCCGGTGATCATCGCGTTGATGACGGTGGTGATTGGATTCTTCTTTGTGCCGGAGACGTACAAGCGCGACATCTTTAAATCGTAATTCGAAAAGTCGGTAAATCTCTAGCACTGGTGCGCCTCTCCGGACGATAATGCCCGGAAAGCCGCACCAGTGCTAGTTTCCTTTGTGCGCTTCGCGCATGCTCAATTCACACCCTCCGTATTGATCTCCTGCGCGAATGTCACTCGAAACAGGCTGCCATTGCCGACCGCCGGCGTCGTCACCACGACGCTCGCGCCATGCCTCACCGCGATTTCACGCACAATCGCAAGCCCGATCCCCGAGCCGGTTTCCTCGCCACCGATGACGCGGTAGAAGCGCTCGAACACGCGTTCGCGCTCCACCGCCGGAATGCCGATGCCGTCATCCTCGACCTCCAGCGTGGTCGCGCCGGTATTGAAAATCCGCACCGTGATGTGCCCGTTCTCGGGCGTATAGCGAATCGCGTTGTCGACCAGATTGCCCACCAACTCGCGCAGCAAATCGGCGTGGCCGCGCACGAGGATGTCGGTATCAGGCGCATCAAAACCGATGTCGATGTGTTTGCCGCGCGCCTGCGGATAGGCGGCCGCGACGACATCACGCGCGATCAACGCGAAGTCGACGTCCAACATCGGCAACGAATCGGTCGCAGCGCCTTCGGTACGCGCCAGGGTCAGCAGTTGATTGATCAGATGCGCGGTGCGCGCCGTGCCCTCGGCAATTTTTTCCAGCGCGGCGGTTTTGTCGTCGATATTTTCGCTGCGCAATGCGAGCTCAGCCTCGATGCGGATGCCGGCAAGCGGGGTGCGCAACTGGTGCGCCGCGTTGGCGATGAAGCGTTTCTGCGCAGCACCTTCGCGTTCGACGCGCGCGAGCAAATCATTGAACGCATTGATTAGCGGCGCCACCTCTTCCGGCGCGTCGGGTGCCTGCAAGGGTGTCACATCGCCCGGCCCGCGCGAGGTCACCTGCGTGCGCAACCGCTCGAGCGGTGCCGCGCCGCGCCGCAATCCGAGCCACATCAACAGCACCATCAATGGCACCACGAACAACTGCGGGAAGACGATTCCCTTCATGATTTCACGCGCGAGCGCGGTGCGCCGCTCGGTGCTCTCCGCGACATAGATGACGAGCGGTCCAGCCAGCGGCGTTGGCGACTTTAGGTCGGGTGCGTGCACGCGCCGGAATGCGGCGATGCGCACGCTGGACTCACGAAAATCGACGGTGCGAAACGCGATCAGACCGTCGTCCGGCAGCATATCCGGCGGCAACGCGGGCAACTCCGGTTCACCCAGCAACACGCCACCGCGCGCGTCGTCGATGCGGTAGAAGTAACTCTGCGCCTCGTCGTCCGCGAGGATGGTTTTCAGGTCCGCCATCAGTCTGATGCCGCGCGCATCGGGCAGCCATGCGACCTGTTCGGCGAGTGCGCGGGTTTTCGAGGCGAGGCTGCGGTCGAACGCGTCGTTCGCGAGCGAAATGCCGATCAGGTAGGTGAGCCCGACCGAGAGGGGCCACACCAGCAGAAACGGCGCGAGCATCCAATCGAGCATTTCGGTGAACAACGAACCCCGCGATGGTGCCTCGGCACGCGCGGCGCGCGTGGCGTGAATCGCGCGAACAGTGCTGGCGCTGCCGGCGGGATCAGTCGCCACGGCCGGGCGGCTTTTCGAGGCAATATCCCAAGCCGCGCAAGGTGGTAAGTTTCACGTTGGCTGGTTCAAGTTTCTTGCGCAGCCGGTGAACATAAACTTCGACGGCGTTGGCGCTGACTTCTTCACCCCATTGGCACAAGAGGTCGATGATTTGTTCCTTGTTCACGACGCGTCCGGCGCGGGCAAGAAAAATTTCCAGCAAGGCGATTTCGCGGGCCGATAAATCCAGAGGCTTGTCGTGCGCACTCGCGATACGTTGTCGAGGATCGAACGTAAGCGCGCCATGCGAAACCACCGGCAACGCGTTGCCGCGCGCGCGCCGGGTGAGGGCGCGGACGCGCGCTTCGAGCTCGGTCAATTCGAACGGTTTGACCAGGTAATCGTCGGCACCGAGGTCGAGGCCGCGCACGCGGTTTTCCACCGCATCCAACGCGGTGAGGATGAGCACCGGCACGTCGATTTTGCGTTCGCGCGCGCGCTTCAAAACCTGAAATCCATCGAGGCCCGGCAGACCGATATCGAGAATCAGCAAATCGAAATGCTGGGTCAGGAGCGCACTCTCGGCGGCGTGACCATCGGCAACCCGGTCGGCCGCATAACCGGCAACCCGCAACGCGCGGATCAGGCCATCGGCGAGCAGGGGGTCATCTTCGGCAACGAGGATTCGCATGCAGGGAGCATAAAACAAAAACGGGGCAGCGTCGCTGCCCCGTTTTCAATACTTGCACTGTCAATCGATGCGATTACTTGTCTTTCTTCGGGGCGTCTTTTTTAGCGGCATCTGCTTTCGGCGCATCAGCTTTCGGTGCGTCTTTCTTCGCGGCATCAGGCTTCGGTGCATCTTTCTTCGCTGCATCCTTCTTGCCGTCGTCTTTAGCGGCTTGCTTGGCGATGATCAAGTCTTTGATCGCGTCGTACTCGGCCTTGGTGAGCACGTTCTTCTTGACCAAGTCGTCTTTACCGCCCCATGGCCGGCCTTTGACGATGGCGGCTGCTTTGACATCGCCGATCTTCGGCAATGCGGCGAGCTCTTTGTCAGTAGCGGTATTAATATCCAGCGGCTCCTTCTTCGCGTCGGCAGCAGGTTTCGCGTCGGGTTTGGCGGCGGCCTTTGCATCAGCTGCCGGTGCGGCGGCTTTTGCGGGTGCTGCGGCTGGCTTCGGTGCGTCTTGTTTCTGGGCAAACGCTAAGCCGGACGCGCCGAACAACAGTGCGGCGGCAAGTGCGGTGATTCGTTTCATGGGGTCTCCAATGGTTTGTTGTGAGTGGTAAGTGGCCTATGGGTGCAGCAATCTACATTTTTGTGGCCGGGAAGATTTAATCACAGGTGAAAAATTGCTGCCTGAAAATCGGCAGCATCGCGGCAAACCGCCGCCTACAATAAACGCCATGTACACGAAAAAGTTTACCGCCCGCGAAGAAGAGTTCTGGCGCGCCCTGCAAAAACGCGATTCGTCCTACGAAGGGATTTTCTTTCTAGGCGTCAAAACCACCGGAATTTTTTGCCGGCCGATCTGCTCGGCGCGAAAACCCTTGCGCAAGAACGTCGAATTCTTCCCCGGCAAAACCGAGGCGTTGCACGCGGGATTTCGGCCTTGCCTGCGCTGCAAACCCATGCATACGACCGGTGAAGTGCCCACACTGGTGGAGAAATTGCGCCGGCAAATTGAAAGCGCTCCATCGGATCGGTTGCGCGAACGCGATCTGATCGACATGGGCATCGACCCCTCGACTGCGCGGCGCCAATTTCAACGCTTCTTCGGCATGTCGTTTCAAGCCTATCAACGTGCGCGGCGCATGGGCTCGGCCTTAGCCGCCGTCAGAAAAGGAATCAATGTGCTGGATACACAGCTGGATCATGGGTTCGAATCGTCATCAGGTTTTCGCGATGCATTCGGCAAACTGTTTGGCACCGCACCGTCAAAATCGAGCGGCGTGCATTGCCTGCTGTCGAAATGGATCGATTCGCCGTTGGGCGCGATTCTCGCCCTGGCAGACGACGAGGGACTCTATGTGTTCGATTGGGTTGATCGGCGCGGATTGGAACGCGAAATCGTCAGATTGCGTGCGAAAACAAAATTCGCCATCGTGCCGGGTGCGCATCCGGTGCTCGATCAGGCGACGCGAGAGATTAGTGAGTATTTCGCCGGCACTCGCAGCGAGTTCACCCTGCCGTTCGCGCTTCGCGGCACCGATTTTCAGCGCCAGGTGTGGGATGAACTATTGAAAATTCCCGCCGGCGAAACGCGCTCCTATGCCGAAATCGCTAAAGCCATCGGCCAGCCGAAAGCGGTGCGCGCGGTGGCAAGAGCCAACGGCGACAACTATCGCGGCATCATTATTCCCTGCCATCGGGTGATTGGATCGGATGGCTCGCTCACCGGATACGGAGGCGGTTTGGCGCGGAAGCAATGGTTGCTGGATCACGAGAGAAAGATGGCTGAGTTGAAAAGAAAATTAGGCCCCGGAACAAGTCCGGGGAGACAAGAGCGGGGGTAAATGGAAGTACCCGAAAAAAAACCGGCGTAAGCCGGTTTTTTGTTTGTATCAACGGTGACCACTCCTTCTGTGGTTCACCGGTTTGAGTGCCGGGATGATGGCAAGGCGGACGGTTGCGACGTGTACGCGCTTGTACACGAGCAACCGGCCAACGCCGCCAGCGCCCGGCAATCAAAGCGGGATTACATGTCCATGCCACCCATGCCGCCCATCCCACCCATTCCACCGCCACCACCCATGCCGCCGCCGCCGGATTCTTCCTTCGGCAACTCAGCCACCATCGCGTCCGTCGTCAACATCAACGAGGCAACCGATGCAGCATTTTGCAGTGCGTAACGCGTGACTTTGGTCGGATCCAGTACACCCAACTCAACCAGATCACCATATTCACCGGTCGCGGCGTTGTAGCCAAAGTTGCCTTTGCCTTCAACGACTTTGTTGACGACGACAGATGGCTCGTCACCGGCGTTTTGCGCGATCATGCGCAAAGGCTCTTCCACCGCACGCAGGATGATTTTGATACCGGCATCTTGCTCGGCGTTGTCACCTTTGATCTTGCCGGCATTCGCACGGGCGCGCAGGAATGCAACTCCGCCACCTGCCACGATACCTTCTTCGACCGCTGCCCGGGTTGCGTGCAACGCGTCTTCGACGCGGGCTTTCTTTTCTTTCATTTCAACTTCGGTCGCCGCGCCGACGCGGATCACGGCAACACCGCCAGCCAGCTTGGCCACGCGCTCTTGCAGTTTTTCTTTGTCGTAATCGGAGGTTGCGTCATCGATTTGTTTGCGCACCGTGGCAACACGCGCCTTGATGCCTTCTTCGTCGCCAGCTCCATCGATAATCGTGGTGTTTTCCTTGCCGACTTCGATTTTCTTGGCGCGGCCCAAATCCTTCAGGGTCACGTTTTCGAGTTTCAGGCCGAGTTCTTCAGCGATGACCGTACCGCCGGTGAGGATCGCGATATCTTCGAGCATTGCTTTGCGACGATCACCGAAACCAGGCGCTTTGACAGCGGTGGTTTTGAGTATTCCGCGCAGGTTATTCACGACCAGCGTGGCCAGCGCTTCGCCATCGACATCTTCGGCGATGATCAGCAGCGGCTTGCCGGCTTTCGCGACTTGTTCCAGTACCGGCAGCAAGTCACGGATGTTGGAGATTTTCTTGTCGTGCAACAGGATAAACGGGTCTTCCAGCAAGGCAACTTGTTTGTCCGGGTTGTTGATGAAATACGGCGAGAGGTAACCGCGGTCAAACTGCATGCCTTCGACGACTTCGAGTTCGTTGTCGAGTGACTTGCCGTCTTCAACCGTGATGACGCCTTCTTTGCCGACTTTTTCCATCGCATCGGCGATGATCTTGCCGATGTTCTCGTCCGAGTTGGCCGAGATCGAACCAACTTGAGCGATTTCTTTGTTGGTGGTGGTGGTTTTGGAGAGTTTCTTCAGCTCGGCGACGATGGCCACGACAGCCTTGTCGATACCGCGCTTCAAGTCCATCGGGTTCATGCCGGCAGCAACGTACTTCATGCCTTCGACGACAATCGCCTGTGCGAGCACGGTAGCGGTAGTGGTGCCATCGCCAGCGACATCGGAGGTCTTGGAAGCAACTTCCTTGACCATCTGCGCGCCCATGTTTTCGAACTTGTCTTTCAATTCGATTTCCTTGGCGACTGAGACGCCGTCCTTGGTGATGGTCGGTGCGCCGAAAGATCTTTCCAGCACAACGTTGCGGCCTTTCGGGCCAAGGGTGACTTTGACTGCATTGGCGAGAACGTTCACGCCATGAACCATGCGGACGCGCGCGTCGCCGCCGAATTTAACTTCTTTTGAGGCCATGATTGAATCCTTTCAAATTTGTTTTATTGACGAGTGCGGAATGCAATCAGGCCACGACGGCCATGATGTCTTCTTCGCGCATGACGAGCAGTTCGTCGCCGTCAACCTTGACGGTGGTGCCGGAATATTTGCCGAACAAAATCTTGTCGCCGACTTTGACGTCGACCGGGAACAGTTTGCCTTCGTCGTTCTTCTTGCCCGGGCCCACGGCCAAGACTTCGCCTTGATCTGGCTTTTCAGCGGCGGTGTCCGGGATCACGATGCCGGATGCGGTTTTCCGCTCTTCTTCCAAACGCTTGACGATCACACGATCGTGCAGGGGACGCAGTTTCATAGCTCACTCCTAAAGGTAAAACGTTGATTTACAAGAAATCCAGCGCCGGGACAGGCCCGGGATGGGTGCAAACGTCAGGGGAGCGCGAAAAGTGGAAAACCAGTTAGCACTCAACCCGATGGAGTGCTAATAATACGGCCGAAACGACCCGATTTCAAGCCTTGATCCGCTAATATTCATGCATGGCGTCGATTGGCGGGGGGCCGCGACCCAGTGCGAGTTGACGTCGTGCGGCTACCAAATTGCCTGCTGACGACACTAAACTCTATATCTGGCGGGCTTTTCCGGTGTTTTTTTCCCGTAAAGGCGCGCCGGTGCTAGGGTTTGGTGGTCGCGCGCTGACCGTGCGTTCTCGATTGCTTGCCTGGACTATTCAAACGCGTACACCGTTTGGCGCACCTGGCCGTGCCCGACCGCGCTGCCCAGTTTCCGCCGGATGAGACGGGTTCAATTTCCCATTCAAAATCGTGTTGTCATCCTGAGCAACGCGAAGGATCTGGTCATGACGACATGACGAGATCCTTCGCGTTGCTCAGGATGACAGTATTATCAGTGCGTGCGCGCACCCTCCGCGATGCGGTTACTGCGACCCATTTGATACACCCAGCGCCGATCGCGCGGCGTGAGCCGGCGTTCGGGCGCTTCACTCAAAATGGGGCATGGCGGATTGCGGTAGCCGCCGGGTTGCAAGGTCACATCGTCCGCCACGTCGGAGCATAAACCGCCGCGCACCGGTCGAAACAACCATTGCTCGTAGCCCGAACGCCCCGCCGCGGCGATCAGCTCATCGCTGTCGG
>JANPBQ010000024.1:0-3949 GCA_031430555.1 Betaproteobacteria bacterium | reverse complement strand
ACGCCTTGGCTGGCTCAGCCCCGCCACGTTACTATCCAACCTGACCTCCGCACCGACATGTTGAACGCGAACCTACCTTTTCGGCCTGGAAGGCGCACTGGTACTGGAGCTTTTCGCTTTGACATTGGCCCGGATGCTGATGCCTCGAATGTCGCGCCCACATGTTTCAGATCAAGAACCCCTTCTTGTTTGAGGCTATTGTCGGATTGCGGATTGCCAAAATGACCCGCTTGATCCTGTGAACAACATTTCTGTATGGGAGCGGTATGAAAAAATCTTTATTGGCAATGAGTGTGGGCTTGGCGTTGTTCGGCATAAGCGCGGCAAATGCGGCCGACCCGGCAAAAATTGACTGGTCGAAAATCAGGCCGGTCACGGTACCGCTGTTCTACCCGGGCCAGTCATCTTATGAATGGCTGCGCAGCGATGCGCACAAAGGTGCAGCCAAGGAAGTTATCCGCGGTGATTCATGCGTGTCCTGCCACGACGACAAGGGCGTCGAAAAAGACATGGGCGAGAAACTGGTCAAGGCCGGCCCGCTGGAGCCGATGCCCGTGAAGGGCAAGAATGGCTACGTCGAACTGAAGGTGCAGGCAGCCTATGACGCGAAGAATTTCTACCTGCGCTACCAGTGGAAAACCAACAATCCCTATCCCGGCACCGAGCACCAGTACTTGCGCTTCGACGGCAAGGAATGGAAAGTCTGGGGCTTCCCGAAACTGGACAAGGTGGTACAGGATGGCAAGCAGCCCGGCATTTACGAAGACCGGATGTCGATCATCATCGATGACGGCAAGGTGCCCGGTTTCGCCAAGCAGGGCTGCTGGCTGACCTGTCATGATGGACAACGCGATATGGCCAAGCAATTCTCCAGGGAGGAAGCGGACAACAATGCGCTGCTCAAGGCGATCAAGAAGCGCGATGTACGCAAGTTCCTGCCCGATTCGCCCACTGATCCTTCCGACTGGAAGACGGGAAAGCCGGTTGAAGATATTGCCAAGCTAAAAGCCGAGGGCAAGTTTCTCGAATTGATGCAGTGGCGCGGACATCGCAGTCACGCGGTCGGCATGGCTGACGACGGCTATGTGCTGGAGTTTCGACTGAGCGATGCCGGCAAGGATATGTTCAGCGGTAACTCTGATGCCAAGACCCACCAGCCCAAGTTCATGTGGGATGAAAAGAAAACGGGCTATCGGTCAATCACCGCGGACAGCCAGTTGCGCAAAGGTGACCTGTTCCTGGTTCGCGAACAGAATGCGGTACCGTTCGATCCCAACGCCGGCTGGAAAGAGGGCGACCTGATTCCCGACTACCTTGTCAGCCGCGAAGATGCCAAGGGCTCAGCCGCCGATAACAATGCCATTGCTTCCTGGAACATCGGCATGTGGACCGTGGTGCTGGTGCGGCCACTGGGCCTCACCAATGATGATGACAAGTCGCTGAAAGCAGGCGGCGTGTACAACGTGGGCTTCGCGGTGCATGACGACAACATCACCACCCGCGGCCATCACGTTTCATTTGTGAAGACGCTCGGCCTGGGTGCAAAGAAGGCGGACATCCAGGCGGTCAAGCTTCCCTAGTCAATCCTCTGTTGAAGTGACAGGGCGCCGCGCGAAAGTGCGGCGCCCTTTCTTTTGCTTGCATGTTCATGGCAGGCAGCAGGGTGTACTTGCCTGCGGTCAACGCAGCGCGTGCCAAATGGAACGGGGGCGATCAACTCGCCCCCGCCAGGTTTCATTGCTGTTGCGCGAAACGGTCAGCGGAACTTGTAAACGTAAGTTACGCCGACGAACGTCACCGTCTGATCGACCTGCTGCCTGACGGAAGTGTTGTCCGAGAACACGAATGGCGTGCCCGGTGTTCCCCAGACCCAATCGCTGTACTTGGTTTTCTGGTTCGCCACATCGACCCGGATATCTGATTGCTTGTTGAGTGTATACAGGCCATAAACGCTCACCAGGGTTTTGCGGAACACGACATCGGGCACGCCAACTGCCGCTTGCGCGATGTTGGCGGCGCTGGGAGCCGTCACGGTGAAGCCGGTCTGCGCATTGCCGCCCACGCCGGATGCCGCCGCGATACCGTACTTGTTGACATCGTTTATGTACGTCAGGCTGGCACCCACCTGCAGCAGCTTGGTTGCCTTGCCGACCACGGCGAGGCCGAATGCTTCGCTGCGATTGTTCAGGTCAGCCATGTAGCCGGTGCTGTGATTGATGTGGATTGTCTGCTCGCCATCCGACGCGTAGGCGGTCAGTCTCCAGTCATCGGCAATGGCATAACTGACGTCCACGCTGTAAAAATTCACCTTGCTGTCGCGCCAGCCTTTGCCGCCGGCGGCCTCGTTGAACGGCATGTCGTTCTTGTCCTTGCCGTCCTCGGCCAGCAACTGGATGCTGAGGCGATCCATCGGGTTCCAGTCCAGGGTTACTTTCCATTTGTCGCGCTTGACGTCGGCCATCGATGCCGGGAACGGCGTATTGGCGTTCAATTGCAGCAGCACTGAGGCTGGCAGCACCTGGCCATAGCACTCGCGTCCGCCGCAGTAGGTGTTGATGAGGAAGGTGTTGAGTGCGGTATTCGGCGTCGGGGAATCCGGATTGAGGGTGCTCAGGTTGGTCCAGTCCGAACCGCCGCGTTTGCTGGTGGAGACGCCGATACTGCCGTTCAGTGTTTCCGACATGCTGCGACGCAGGTCGATGCGATAGCCTTTTTCGGAATTTTTCTCGCGCAGTGGGCCAAGTCCGCCCAGCGCTTCTTCTACCCGCGATTCCGGCACCAGCCGCTCATGCTCGTCGTAATCCGCACCCACGGTCACCCGGTAGCCATCAGGCAATCGGTAGCTGGCCTCCAGCTTGCCGAACAACCGGGTATTGGACACGTGGTTGTTGTTCCATACTGCGCCCGGCACGCCGATCTGGTTGACGTTGGTGTAGCTGGTTGGTGTCGTTGCCGGAAAGATGGCTTTTGCCTCTACGTTGTAAAGCGCATTCGGTGTCTTGTCTTCTTTGCGCGCATAGCTGACATTGGCGAGCACGTTCAAGTCGCGGTTGATCCGGGAAGTCAGGCCCATTTGCGCCGCGATGGAATCGACGCGGCCGTTCAGGCTGCTGGTGGGCGCACCGGCGGCGAGTCCCATGGAGGCAAAATCCTGGTTCTGCGTGGCGTGGGTGTAGGAATACTTGAACGTCGCGCGGGTCGATTTGGTGAATGCGTAGTTGCCCGCGACGGAAAATTGCTGCGCCTGGTTTTCCGGCTGCAGCGACATCGGCGATTGCAGCACGTTCTGCAGGCTCATGCCGCCGGCGATGATGTTGCTGCCTACTGCGGGATACAGCGCGCCGACCAGCGTGCCATTGCCGCCATACAGGCTGTTCGGTACCACCGGGCTGATGTTGCCGTTGGAATTGGTATAGAAGGAGACGTAGTAACCGGCGGACAGGCTCAGCTTTTCATCGTGGAAATTGAACTTGGCGTCGATCTGCCGGATGGTCGAATCGATCGGTTCGGGGATTAGCAGGATCGCATTCTTGAGAAAGTTGGCCTGATTTATTGCGGTAGTGGTCGACGAGCCGCAAACATACGCGGCGCAATCATAGCCGCGACCCCAAAGCCGGGTGCCGGTCTTTTCCTCGTTTTTGAAGCTGGCTTCGAATTTCAGGTTGGGCGATATCCACTTCTCGATGCCGCCGGCGAGACTCTTGCGCTGCAGCTTGAAATCGTAATCGCTGCCTGAGCCGGCGCTGGTGATCGTGCGGATGACCGGACGGGTGGTGCCGACATCCGACATGCCAGTATTGACGGTAAACGGGCTGTAACGCGTGATCTCGTTGTATTCGCCGAACAGTTTCCAGTCGCCCTGCCGGTTGACGCCGCCACGCAGCTCGCGACTATTGAGACCCAGGTTGCGTCCCTCCAGCATGGTCCAGGTGCCGGTCGCATTGTCACG
>JANPBQ010000023.1:0-15078 GCA_031430555.1 Betaproteobacteria bacterium | reverse complement strand
TGGTATTGATCGAGCAATTGGCTCCCAATCCGGTGGCACCGTAGCTCGCCGCCGAGTTGGTGGCGGTGATCTGGTAGGTCGCCAGCGTGTTGAAGGTGGCGTTGAACGTCGTTGAACTGGTGATCACCGGCGCAGGGGGCGGTGCCACCGTGACAGTAACGGTGTGCGCGTCGCCTGCCACACCCGGTCCGGGATCATTGCCGCGATAGGTGAAACTGTCGTTGCCGACGAACCCGGCGTTGGGCGTGTAGGTGACGTCGGTGCCGGTGAAACTGCCCACCGACCCATTGGTCGGGCCGCTGACCACCTGGGCCACGGTGAACGACACCGTGCCCAGAGTCAGGTGGGGCGAGACATCGACGTCGACTGGCGTATTGAAGGCGGTATTGGCACTGATCGCCGGAACAATGGTATCGATGTACTTGGCGATTTCACCCAGTTCGTTCAACGTGAGGGCCTGCACCGCCGGGTTGCCGAGCATATCCGCCTGTACCGAACGCACGTAGTTGATGACGTTTCCCGTGGTTCCGCCGGCGTTGAAACGCACGCCAGCCGGAACTGCGCCGTGACAGCCGGAACAAACATTGGTCCACGAATTGATGCCGGTTTCCAGGAACGGATTGGCGGCGACCGATGCCGATGCAGGACTGAACCCTGCGCTGTTTTGTGCCTGAACTGAGCAGGTATACGGCACGCCATTGGTCAGGCCCGTCACCAGCAGCGGCGAATCGGCGCCGTTGGCGATGATGTTGCCCGGGTTGCAGGTAGCGCGGTAACCAACGATGATGCTGCCGCCGTTACTCGACGGCGCATCGAATTCCAGCAGCACTCGCGAATCGGTCGCCACACTATTGGTGATGGTGGGAGCCGTGGGCAAGGAAGCGGTGATGGTGACGTTTCGGTTGACTTGCGTCGCCGCCAGATAGTTATCGTCACCATCCTGATTCGCATTCAGGGTGCAGGTGCCCGCCGACACCTTGGTGACGGTGGTGCCAATCACGGTGCACACGCTCAGCGTTGAACTGCCATAGGTGATCGCATTGCCTGATGCTCCCCCCGTCGCCAGCGGACTGACGGCGAACGTGCCGCCGGTGCCGAACACCTGACTGGCCTGCGCACCCCAGGTAATGGTCTGCGAAGCCTGTGCGATGGCGATGTCATGGCTGACCGGCGTGGCGGCAGCGTAATTCGCGTTGCCCGCCTGGGTTGCTTCAATGGTGCAGGTACCGGCACTTTGGATGGTGATGTCGATCCCCGATATGCTGCACACCAGCGGAGTCAACGAGGAGTGCGTCGCCGCCAGCCCGTTTTCGGTGATCAAATCGATCGAATCGACCGGCAGCGCCTTCGGATCGACCGTGAACATGCCCGCCGGCGAATACACTTTCCCACTCTGCGCGCCGAAGTTGAGGGCCTGCGTCCCCTGCGTGATGGTGAACGCGCGATTGACCGATGCCGCCGCGTTATAGCTCGCGTTGCCCGATTGCGAAGTGACGACGGTACAGCCGCCGACACCGCCGGTGAAGATGTTGGAACCGACCATCGCGCAGTTGCCCGCCGAAATCGAGTAGCTCACTGCCAATCCCGAGCTCGCCGAAACACCCGCTGCCGCAGACGTCGACACCGGACGCATGGGCCGATTCGCCAGTGCCGGGGCGGTGATGGTCTGGCTGGCCTTAAACACGAGGAGCGACAAGGACTGGGTTGCATTGGGCGCGGTGCCGTTGGAGACGGTGAGCATTTGCGTATAGAGCCCCACGGTGCCTGCAGCCGGGGTTCCCGAAAACAAGCCTGTGCCGGTATTGAACGTGACACCGGTCGGCAACGTACCGGTGCGGGCATAGGTAAACGTTGACGGGGTACCTGTCGCGGTCACCGGGAAACTGCCCGAAGACAATATCGTAAAGTTGGCGTTGCTTCCACTCGTGATGCTAGGTGCGACCGGTGTCGCGGAAGGCGTCACCATTACGGTCCCGGACGCAGCGGTGCTGGCGCCAACCGAATTGCTCGATTTCACCGAACAGGAATAAGTGAAACCATTGTCCAACAACAGCACCGTCGCAGGCGAGCTTGCCACCGTTGCGGTGCGCGTCGTACGTCCCGCCGACGTGCACGTCGCCGTGTAGTCGATGATTGTGGTCCCACCCGTGTTGGTCGGTGCCGTGAAATTGACTACCGCTTGGCTACTGCCGCCAACGCCTGAACCGATTGTCGGTGGTTGCGGCAGGATAGGATTGATGGTCACACTTTGCGGCACCTCCGTCGCCGCCAGGTAGTTGCCGTCGCCGGTCTGGTTGGCGCCGATGGTGCAGGTTCCGGCCGCAACCATGCTCACCGTGGTGGTGCTGTTGCCAGGATGAGTACATACGCCGGTCGTATTCGAGTCGTAGGTCACAGTGAGTCCGCTGGCCGTGGTGGTGGCCGTTGGGCTGATCAAAAACGAGCCGCCAAAAACGTAGCTTCTCGAAAGCGTGGTCTGCGCGTTGAAGGTGATGGTCTGCGACGCCTTGTTGATCAAAATGCTGACCGAATCCGTTGCCGCGTTGTAGTTTGCGTCCAGCGCTTTGGTGGCCTGAACCGTGCAAGTGCCGTTGCCCGCAATGTAGGTGACCGTCGTTCCGAGAACAGTACAAAATGAGGGCGTCAGCGAGGCATACGTGACCGCGCCGCCACCTGATCCACCGATGGTCGATAGCACGCCCGTGCCATTGGGGTTGCTGTAAGTCGTGGCGGCTGGCGCGGAGCTCGCATTGATGCGTGCCGTCAGCGCCGCCTGGGTTCCCTTGTTGATGGTGATGTTGATGACCCTCGTCGCGGATTGACCGGTGAGGTTTCCGTTCAAACAATTCCGTGCCCGCAATGTGACATTGGTGCCGGAAACGACTGCTGTGGTGGGCGTGCCGGAAATCGTGCCGCTGGAGCTGGAAACCACAAGACCGGCGGGCAAGGTACCGGATGAAATATCCCATTCAGTGGATGCGCCGCCGGTATTTGTGGCCGACCAGGACGCAAAGACCCCTACCGTGCCAACGCGCGTGGCCGTGGTGCTGGTAAGAATGGGGGCGGCAGGATCGGCGATATCGACACTAAACTGTCGCTGGTTGGTACGATCGGTTCCACCCGCAGTTTCACCGCGATAATAAATGGTGTCGGTACCGCATTGCCCGGCGTCCGGATTGTAGGAGGCGCGTATGGTGCTGCCTACGGTCGAAAAAGTGACCGCCCCGCGCGTCGCACCGGATTTGAACTGCCCCTGGGCGATGTCGCCATACGCAGTGTTAGCGAAAATGTTGATCATGCTGATCGAGTTGACGGTCGTGTTGTGCGGAATAGCCACACCCGACGGCGAGCTTTCGCTGACCTGCTGCGCAATGTAAGCCGCAATGTCGTCGAGTTCCGTCTGGCAGAACTTCGTGCCGCCGACATCGCCGCCGCCATCGCAAGTCACCTCGGTCGCGTACGACATGCCATTGCCGATGGCAGTCGTGATCACACCGCCCGCGTTCGCAGCATTCTTGATCGCTGCATTGCTGCTGCCCACCGTTGCACCGTGACAACCATCGCAATAGGTGTTGTAAAGCGTTGCGCCGTTTGTAGTATTGCCGGTCGTAGTCTGCGCAAGAACCACGGAAGGGACTGCCAGCAAACCGAAAAGCATGGCAAGCAGGCAACGACTCGCCGCTGAATTTCGCCAAAATTTCGGGCTGCCGCCAGTCATGCCCATACCTTGAAACTACCGAAATTTGGCACTGCCGCCGCATCTGAAACTGGTCTGAATTCGTGTGCGCCCGGTATTGCCGGTAGGATAAGATTCAGCAACATTGCACATACCGCAACAAGTAATATTACCGACAGTGAATATACGATTGAGACTCGGGTGCGCATTGATTGCGCGAGAAGATTTACGCGGTTACTTTTGCCCAAATCATTCATCGTTGCCCCCTTGTCAGCCCCGAATACGCTGCAATTTCTTGGTGAGACTTGTTGAAATTTGCTCGTCTTAATGTCTTAAGTGTCTTGCACACACCAAATATGCTACTGCACTCCCTGCTGCAACGATTAAATGCCGCCCAATGCAAGGGTCGGCCAATCCCAGACGTGTGTTCTGGTCATCGCATTGCTGCCACCTTTGCCATCGGGCCGATAAACGATTATCTCGCCAAAGTCCAGATAAATCGCCTGTCCGTCGCGATCCCCGCCATGCAAATGGCTGACCAGAAGGTGATGCGACCCGGATGGCGGCGGCGTTGCAAGCAGCTTCATGCGCGCCGCGTGAACATCGTGGCCGGCACGCTTCGGCATATTGGTGAGATCCTCGGTGATCTCGATTGCGCCAAGACCCAGCAGCCGAGCGGTATCCCGCACCCGACAAATATCGGAGGAGAAAATTTTGGCGATGGGCAATTTAAGTTCGCGAATGGTATGACCGATTTTTACCGCGTCGGCTTCGCCTTTGGCGGTGAGGTTGCTGGCGGTGCATTGCGGCGTCGTCATGCCGGACTCAGTATGCCGAAGATAAAGCACCAAGCCGCCGCGTTTCAAGGCGTCTTGCAGCACAGCGCCAGTCAATGCCTTTTTCGGATCAATGACGGGAAAAGGGTGGACGGTGGGGTATGGCGCAGGAGGCACGATGCGGGGGGCGATGGCACCGCTTTTTGCAGGTACGGCGGATGTAGTCGCCAGGGGTGCAACCGTCGGGAACTTGCTGGCCAAAGCATTCCCGCCGCCGAGCAAAAACGCAAACACCATGACTGTCGCGCCCCTCCGGACATTTTCCGCCTGAACGCCGCATCTGTGCTGGAGTTTCATGTCTTATTGGGATGAATGCGCCATTGAACTGCCGTCGCCGGCAGTTCTCGTTATTGTAGTGGTGTCCGTCGGCGAAAAGTGGTGACCGCCTGCGTCAGAAAGTCTATTCTTTGCGTGAGACGAGTCAAAGTAAATTTCGCACATCCGGGAACCAAATTCGGTAACTTGGTGATGCGAAGATGCTAAACGGGAATTGCACGAGGCGGATAGATTTCACGCGAAGGCGCGTACATCTGTGGCGAAGGATTTTCCGATAGGATTGTCCGATGACGGCCGCAAAAATCGTATTAGACGGTAGGCAAATAAATATCATTTAACGCTAGTAGATACTTCGCGTTCTTAATGTAAGACTTTAGGTGCAGGAAACCGAGAAATTGGGTAAACTTGGTGGGCAAATGCCTTTGCAATGCTTGGGGCAACAAAATTGCAGGTTTCTGGAGCACAGATTCAATGCGCTTCCGATGGGATCGATAAGGGAGTAAACATGGAGTTTTTCCAGCTTCGTTCGCTATCAATGGGACGCCAGAATATCTGCGCCAAATTGCCGCGCGTTGCGCGGGCATTTGGTGCCTTGGCAGTCGGTTTCTTGCTGCTATTCGGGCCGATTCCGACGGCGCACGCGAGTCTTGCGCTCTACAACTCCCTCTGTTCGGGTTGCCACTCGGCAACGCCGCAATCCGTCAATTACAACGCAGCCGGCAATGTCGCCATCATTACGGCAGCGAATACGGCCGGCATGGGTGCCGGCGGAACGCTCGCGGATCACACCAGCGTTGCGACGTATCTCAACAGCATCAAGCCGGCGATCACCAACGCCCCGGTCGCGTTCAATTCGCCGGGTACGGTCATCAATATTCCCGATATGGCGTTGTCGTTTTATGGACGTATCACAAGTGTCGCGACGACCCCGGGCTTCGCGCCCGCCAAGGGCAGTGTCTCGTACAGCTTTGGCGCGTCGCCCACCGTGACCTACACGCCCACGCCGGGCCAATCCGGCACGGATACCTTTCGCTATCGCGGTACCGGGCCTGGTGGTACCACGACCGACCGGATCGCGACCGTTCTCATTGCCAATCCGCCGGCACCGGTCGTCAGTAGCGCCAATACCGCCTCGGGAACCGGTGGTCAGGCATTCTCCTACCAGATCACGGCAAGCAATACGCCCACCAGTTTTAACGCATCGGGATTACCGGCAGGAATTTCGGTCAACACAGGCACCGGACTAATTTCAGGTAGCCCGACCGTTTCGGGCATGTTCAATGCGACCGTCAGCGCAACCAATGCGGGCGGCACCGGAAATCTCGGCGTCACGATCACCATCAATCTCGTGGCCCCTGTGATCACCAGCAGCAACGTGACAAGTGGCAATGGCGGGCAGGCATTCACCTACACAATTACGGCAAGCAACTTGCCCGCAAGCTTCAACGCGACCGGTCTGCCCACCGGCCTTAACGTCAATACCGTATCCGGACTCATTTCCGGAACACCCACGCAAACCGGGGTCTTCAATGTGATGACCTCGGCCACCAACACAGCGGGTACGGGAAATCAGGCGTTGACGATGACGATTGCGCTGGTCACGCCGGTGATCACGAGCTCGCTGACCTCCAACGCAACGTCCGGCGCGGCGTACACCTACACGATCACCGCCAACAATCTTCCCGCGAGCTTCAATGCGACCGGCCTGCCCAGCGGCTTGGCGATCAACACGATGACCGGCGTGATTTCCGGAACACCGGTGGTTGTCATGGGTGGCCCTGTCAATGTAATGATTTCGGCCACCAATGCGACCGGCACCAACACGAAAGTATTGGTGTTGACAGTGTCACTCAACGCGCCGACGATCACCAGCGCCAATACGGCGAGTGGAACCTCCGGTTCGGCGTTCAGTTTCCAGATTGTCGCCACCGACTTTCCGAGCAGCTACGCGGCAACCGGATTGCCGGCGGGCTTGAGCATCAATACGATGACTGGTTTGATTACTGGAACCTCGACGGTCGCGATGACGAGCATGTTCCCGGTGATGGTCACCGCCACCAACGGCAGTGGTGCCTCGCCCACGCAGGTGCTCACGATCACGATCACCCTGCCCGCGCCGGCCATCACCAGTGCGGCGAGTGCCAGCGGCACCGTATCCACCCCATTCAGTTACCAAATCACGGCAAGCAATGTGCCCACCAGTTACGCAGCGACGGGTTTGCCTGCCGGGCTTTCCGTCAATACGATGACGGGTTTGATATCCGGCACGCCGACCGTCAATGGCACCTCGAATGTGATGGTCTCAGCCACCAACGCAAGTGGTACGGGTAACCAGGCAGTCATGATTACCATCGCTAATCTGCCGCCTCCCACCGCCAGCGGCATCAACTCGAACGTAGCATTCACGACCGGCGGCACAATCGATTTGACGAGCGGCTTGTCGGGCACATTCACCAGCGTGGCGATTGCGACTCAGCCGACCAAAGGCACCGTTGTGTTGAATGGTTTCATCGCGACTTACACACCAAACGCCGGCTATTTCGGCGCTGACAGCTTCACCTATACCGTGACCGGGCCAGGTGGTACCTCGTCGCCGGTACTGGTTTCCATTGTGGTCGCGACACCTCCTGCCCCGACTGTGGCTGCGCGCGCGGTGACGGTTGCCTACGAAACGGCGACCGCAATTGACTTGTCCGCATCCATCACCGGCGTCTCCGCCACCATCGCGATTTCCACACCACCCGCCAATGGCACCGCCACCGTGAACGGCAAGAGCGTGACGTACACGCCCAAGGCCGGATATTTTGGCAGCGACACCTTTAGCTACACCGCCACCGGGCCAGGGGGCACCTCGATGCCGGCGGAGGTGACCATCACCGTTTCTTCGCTCGCACCAACCGGCGCCACGGTGAATTTCATCTTGCCGCTGAACACGCCAACGTCGCTCGATCTGGCACCGTTCATCAAAGGTTCCGCCATCTCCGGCATAGCGATGGTTGGCGCACCGAAGTTCGGCACGGTAACGGTCAATGGCACCAAAGTTACGTACTCACCGAAAACAGATTTCTTCGGTGCCGATACCTTCACCTATTCAGCCTACGGCAATGCGGGCATCTCGCCGCCCGCCACGGTACGAGTGACGGTGGTAGGTCGACCGGATCCGAGCAAAGACACGCAAGTGACCGGCCTCGTGGCGGCGCAGGCAGAAACCGCGCAACGTTTTGCGCGCGCGCAGATCAGCAACTTCCAGGCGCGGATGGAAACCCTGCATCGCAGCGGCGACAACGGCATCGCACCGGAACCCAGCACCAAGCCACCTACACCCACGCCCGCTGCACGACAGGCCACTGCGGCGGCGCCCGAGGCAAAATTGGCCGAGGCCAATGCCGCTCGCGGCAACGCGTATCAGGCGGCGAGCGTGGCAGGCCCGGTACCCACCGGCGCTTTCCCGTTCGCGAATGAATTGGCGGGTTTGCTGTCGACGCGTTCATTGAATGTTGCGAGCCTGGCAACGGCAGCTACCGGCAATAGCAGCGGCGTGGGTTCAGCGGGTTCCGCAATCAATGCCGGCATGGGTCCGCCAAGTTTCTGGATTTCCGGCGTGGCGAATTTCGGCCGGCGTGTGGCAACGGCTGATCGCAACCAACTCGATTTCACCACCGATGGCATCAGCGTCGGCGTCGATCGCCGCTTCAGCAACAAATTCGCGGCCGGCATCGGTGCCGGATTCGCGAAAGACCGTACCGATATCGGCACCGATGGATCGAAGAGCAAAGGCAAAGGCGCAACACTCGCGGTTTACGGTAGCTACCATCCCTCTGCGAATACCTTCGTCGATGGCCTGCTGGGCGCGGGAACACTGAATTTCAAAACCGAGCGTTTTGTCGCACCGATCGAGGCATTCGCAAGCAACGACCGCAGCGGCCGGCAACTGTTTGCTTCGCTCTCGACCGGCTATGAATACCGCGACAAAGGCTACTTGCTCTCACCCTATGCGCGCCTCGATTACACGTCGGATCGCTTGAATCAAAGCACCGAAACCGGTGCCGGACAATATGCGTTGAATTACGCGAGCCAGACGACGCCGTCATTGCAAGGCGTGCTGGGATTGCGCGCCGAGATGTTGAACCCGACCAGCTATGGCTGGGCCGCGCCGCGCGCGCGCATCGAGTACCGCCGAGAATTCCAGGGCGAGCGCGATACGTCGATTGCCTACGCCGATATTGCCGGCGGGCCGCGATTTGTGATCAACACCGGTGCGATCGCACGCAATTCGCTCGTCGCCGGCATCGGTGCCGATTTCATCCGCCGCGGCGGCTTGAAGATTGGTTTCGATTATCAGGTGCAGCACAATTTTTCGAAGGATTCCGCGCAGGGTGTTCGCTTGAATTTCACGCAGGATCTCGACGAATTGGGCAAGCCATTCGCATTGCGCGGCTTTTTCACGATACCGAAAAAGCCTGAAGACATTCAGTTCGACGCCGGGTTTGTATTCGACCGCAACGTGTCGCGCTCGAAAGCGGAAGCCGACAAGCGCTACGACCGCATCAACAGCGTGAACCTCGGCAAGGGATTCAAGTTCAAATTCGAGACCGACGACGACCCGCGCGAAAATCTGCGCGCCACCGTCACCGTTACCTTGGGTGCGGAAAAATTCCAGGTCTATGATGGCCTGAGCCGCGCGATGGCGGGCGTCGAGGGCGAGATTCAATACCGCACCTCCTCCGCCTTCGATGCCGTCACTTTTGCCGTGTTCGCGCGCTCCTCCGGCGAACGATTCCGCAGCCAATTGCGCAATGGCTATCGTTCATCGATCGGCGTATCGGCCCGCCAATCGTTGACCGACCGGATCGACATATTCGGTGCCATCTCGCATAACGAACGCATCGCCAAGAGCGCCGTGTTCACCAACCGCGACAATTCAGTACGCCTCAATCTCGATTATTCGTTGAGCGACAAAGAGGTCATTTACGCGACCGGCGAATACCGGCGCGGCAAGACCTTCTCGACCGGTCGACCGTCACTCGACAACCTCGATATTGCGGATGTGTTCGTGCTCGATGACGCCTTCGCCGGTGCGCAGTACTTCAGCTACCGGTTCGACGCCAGCACGGTGATCTCATCCTTCGGCTACAACCTGGGCTTCAGTCCGCGCCATTCGCTCGATGTGTCATGGCGGCGCGCGCAGTCGACGCCGCGTTTGAAATCCACCCTCCCGGGCGGCAATTCGAGTTACGTCGCGGATCAATATTCCGTCATTTACCTGATTCGTTTCTAGAGGATGTCATCGTGAGATTCCGAACCCACCTTGCCTCGGCAACATTAATCGCAACGTCATTGCTGCTGTCCGCGTGCGGCGGCGGCGGTGGCGGCGGCACCAGCGCCGACATCAACCCCAAGGCCGATCCCGATCCGGTCGCCGTCGCGGGGCCGGATAGCTTCCTGCTGTTCCCCAACCCGCAATTGCAGGCGGACGGCACGTTGCAAATGAACACGCCGACCTATCAACAGGCCTACTACGCGGCGATCGATCCGACCAACGCGCGCGACACGCTGGCCAAATGGAAAGCGGCGAACGGATTCGATACCGGCACCGGGACGCAAATCACTTTTGTCTTCGGCGACAAGAAAGATCTGGGCTACGGCCGGCGCATGAATGCGCGGAAAAATCCCGACGGCACGCTGGCATTTTTTGTCGAAAATTATTTGATCAAAAATAACGGCGCGTACGCGTATTCGACACTCAATCTCGATGCGGCCGTGGTGCGCGATACACAGTGGATGGTCGGCGTGAACGCGATCGAATTCAGCCCCGGCCCGAATGGCGGTGCCGCGTTTCCGAAGTTCTACAATTTCAATGCCGTCACCGGGCAGCGCGCGGTATTTGTCGATCTGGATGGGCGCGGCGACAAAGCAATGCCAGGCCCCTGCATCAGTTGCCACGGCGGACGCGGTGATGCGCTGACCCCCAATGATTCCACCGGCAAGCCGCGATTCAATCTGGTGGCAAATGGTGTTTCGCAGGCACGCGGCGATGTGCAGGCACACTTGCATCCGTTCGAGCTCGATGATTTCGACTTCTCAAGTGCGCCGGGATTTACCCGCGCCGAACTTGAAGCCGGCATGAAGACCGTCAATACCTGGATACTCTGCACCTATCCGCTCGCAACGCCCTCCACTGCCCCTGAGGATGCCTGTCGGCGGCCCGCCAAGCCCAGCGAATGGCAAGGCACGGCGGCAGACCTGATCAAGTCTGCCTACGGCGGCAATGGACTGCCCAACGCAAAATATACGGACACCTATGTGCCCGAATCGTGGGTGGCAGCGGGCCAAACCACGCTCTACAAAGAAGTCGTCGCGACCTCGTGCCGCACGTGCCACATCATGCGTGGCACCGGCTTGCAATCGGATCTTGATTTCACCAGCTACGATAAATTCAAGGCCTATTCGGATCGCATCAAAGCGCACATCACCGATCGCGGCAACATGCCGCTCGCCAAGATCGTCTACGACGCGTTCTATTCAAGCAATCGCCCCGAGTTGATGGCGACATTCCTGCAGGATCAGGGCCAAACCGCCAAATCCAGCAGCGGCGCGGCACTCCGCCCGGGCCGGCCGGTCGCTGATCCGGGGCCGTCCCGCGTGGTGCGCCAGGGTGCCACCCCGCTTACAGCAGCGGGTAGCCTGTATGCCAACGCATACCAATGGTCGATCGTTTCCGGTCCGACCGGTGGTGCGACGTTGAGTAATGCGGCCGCCTCGCAAGCGACGTTCAATGCCACACAAAACGGCACCTACGTTTTGCAATTGATCGCCAGCAATGGCTCAACGCCAAGCGCCCCCGCGCAATTCACGGTCGTCGTCAACAATGCGTTATCGCCCGCGCCATCGGCAGTTCGCTTTGCCGATATCAAGACCGTGCTGCAATCGACGGTCGCGGGCTGCACCAATTCAAATTGCCACAGCGGTGGCGGCGGAGTTGAGGCCACGGCGCCGGTGTTGTATGCCAACATCGATCGCAACGGCGATGGCTCGATCGATGCGACCGACGATCAATGGCTTTACGCCGAAGTGCGCAGCCGGATCAACTTCACCGATATTGCCTCAAGCCCCTTGTTGCGCAAGCCCTCCAACAATCATCACAACGGATTGCTGCGGCCCGGATTCAATGCCACCACAGCACCCGGCGACAGCGCGCGCGCGAGCTACGACTTATTCCTCAACTGGATCATGAACGGCGCGCCGCAGTAACACGCCGGCGAATTGAAAACGGCGGACATTTCTGTCCGCCGTTTTTTTCTTTTCAGGCGCTACAAATATTTGTCATCCTGAGTGAAACGAAGGATCTCGCAATGACGAGATCCTTCGCTTCACTCAGGATGACAGCGGGTTTTGTTTCACTTCAATTAATAGTTCCGCCTTGGCGCCGTATACGCTTCGTTCGGGAAAATAAACGGTGGTGTCCTGCCGACCAGCGTTTCGATCAGCGCCAATTCAAGATCGGTGTGATTGATGAACGACGCGTTGCGGATGTTCTTGCCCGCGGCACCGTCTTTCAGAATGTACACAGGCCGATCATGTTGCTTGGCAGTGATGGTTTCCTTGCTCTGCGGATCGGAAGTCGATGCCACCTCGGTCGAGCCATAACAGGTGCAAAAATAGGTTTGATCTTCTTCGGCTTCAATATAAAAACCGGTGCCGCGGATACCAATGGTTGCGGTTGGGCTGCGTACGCGCATCGGCGTATTGCGCGAAACTGAGAGCAGCGCGCCGGACAACATGCGCAAGCCGGAAATAATCAGCGAATCCTGTTTCTTTTCGGACTCAATGATGACGTTGCTGCCACCTCGAAGAATCATCGCATTGGTGTTCACGACCAGCACCAGTTCACTGTCTTTCGAGGTCTTGACGGTATCGCCCGGCACCACCTTCGTCTCAAGAGTGGCGGGCTTGTCATTCACGGTTGCGCTGCCGGAAATGCGGTAGATCGAGCGATCCGGCGGTAGACGCGCGGGCTTGCTGCCGAAGATATTGGCGACCTGCGCGCCGGCCTCGGGAATGCCGAGTGAAAATAATCCGGCGGACAAGGCCTGAATCAATACGCGGCGGCGCGGATCATCGGCTTCTTCAGAATATTTCATGCAAGCTCCTTAAAGGTGAATTGAGTTCACGACTGAGTAGTGCGAATCGCGCGATCGGTTCAACTGTTCGTGATGTTATCACGGCGGCATTTGTGCGGAACTCCGCAAAATGAACCACCGAATCGCCGATCCTCTCATTGAAAAACCGATAAACACCAGCATTGGCGAGTGTCTCCAGACAGAATGCCTCCAAACGCCGCACCCTTGCTTGACGTTACCTTCATCATCTATAGGTATTCCGCCCCAAGGAAAACACTCGGACAACGGATGACGTGCGATAGCTTTGGGGTAAACTTCGAGACAACAATGAAGCGTTGCGCGACAAGCCGCATACCCGCTGGGAGGCACCATCGATGCTAGGTAGAACCGAAATTCCGTCTTCGCACAACCATCACGGCACCGGAAAATGAATAAGCTCGCTGCGCTCTGGACCAAGTATTTTTCATCGATCAACGCGATCATCCGCGCGAGTTTGGGGCTGGGGATTGTCGCGCTGTTTGTCGTTTATTACGTCATTGATTTCTCGGTGAACGAGGATCGAGCGCGCGGCTCCATCACGTTTCTACAACGAATCGAGGAACAAGCCTACGACATCCGGCTTCGGGCAACCATGCCTGAAAAAATCGATCCGCGCATCGTTATCATTGATATTGATGAGCGAACCTTGGCAGCTGAAGGGCGCTGGCCACTTTCGCGCGACCGTTGGGTTCTGTTGCTGACCCAATTGTTTGACAATTACAAATTGAAAGTCGTCGGCTTCGACGTGTTTTTTACCGAACCCGACAGCAGCTCCGGCCTCAACACCCTCGAGTCGCTCGGAAAAACCGTCTTCAAGTCGAACGCGGAATATCAGGAGAAATTGAACGAACTTCGCACGTCGCTTGATTACGACGCGCAGTTTGCGGCAACGATGAAGAAGTATCCCGTCGTGCTGGCGTTCGCCGGCAACAGCACACAGGCGGTGACGGGCAACGTCGAATTTGGCGTACTGCCGCAGCCCACATTTCTCGCGGGCGCATTCAAGAGCCCGGTCGAGTCGCAAATAATTGATGGCTTCAGTGGCAACTTGAAGATTCTGCAAGATGCCGCCTCGGCCACCGGGCACATCCTGCCAAGAGTGGATTTTGACGGCGTATTACGTCGCATCCCGATGTTTATCCGATACAAGGATGGCTACTACGAGTCACTGTCGCTTGCGACCTACCGGACTTTCCTGGACAACGAACCCATCAAGATCACGCTTCGCGATGACGAAGGCGATCGTCGTCCGAAACTGAAGCACATCAAGTTGCGCGACACGGTCATCCCGCTTGACAGCGATGGTGCCACGTTCATCCCGTACCGTGGACGCAACCCGATGTTTCGTTATATTTCCGCCACCGACATCATGCGCGGAAAGCTCACACCCGGCGAGTTGGAGGGCAAGATCGCCTTCGTCGGCACCACCGTTCAAGGGCTATTCGATTTGCGCAATACGCCGGTGAACGAGGTTTACCCGGGGGTAGAGACCCACGCCAATCTCGTCTCGGGCTATCTGGACAACAACTTGAAGCAACGTCCGCAGTTCGAACTCGCCATTCATTCGTGGACGATCCTGTTGCTCGGCATCCCCCTCGCGCTGGCGTTGGTGAAATTGAATCCCGCCTTTGCAACAGGAATATCCGCGTTGGTGGCGGTCGCGTATACCACTTTCAACATGTACTGGTGGTACGCCGGCTACGTCCTGCCGCTCGCGATGCCGCTATTGATGATCAGCCTCCTGTACCTGCTGAACATGACCTACGGCTTCTTCATCGAAGCGCGATCGAAGCGACAAATTACCGGCATCTTCGGCACTTATGTCCCGAAAGAGTTGGTCGAAGAGATGGCCAAGGATCCCGGCACCTACACCACCAAAGGCGAGAGCCGCGACATGACGGTACTGTTTTCGGACGTTCGCAATTTCACGACGATTTCCGAAGGCCTGGCACCGACCGAATTAACCGCGATGATGAATGCGTATCTGACGGAGATGACCAAGACGATTCAGGCCGACCGCGGCACCATCGACAAGTACATTGGCGACGCGATCATGGCGTTCTGGGGTGCTCCTTTGCGGGACGAAAAACACGCGGAGCATGCGTTGCACTCCGCATTGGAAATGCAGCGG
>JANPBQ010000022.1:0-16806 GCA_031430555.1 Betaproteobacteria bacterium | reverse complement strand
GACGCGGTGAAAGCACCCAAGCCCGGCAAACGCCTGCCGCAAACCTTGTCGCCCGACGAAGCGGTGAGGCTGGTGAGCTTCAGCGATGAAACGCCCGCCGGCATCCGCGATCGCGCCATTTTCGAGCTGTTGTATTCGTCGGGACTGCGCATTTCCGAAGTGACGGGGCTCGACATTGGCGGTATCGATCTGGGCAGCGGCGAAGTGCGCGTCGAAGGTAAAGGCGGCAAGACGCGCATCGTGCCGGTAGGGCGGCACGCGATGGAAGCGGTCAAGCGATGGCTCGCGGCGCGCGGCGCGCAAAAGGGGGCGTCCGGGCCGGCGCTGTTTCTCGGCGCACACGGCGCGCGCATCTCGCCGCGCACACTGCAAGCGCGCATCAAGGGCTGGGCGGCGAAGCAAGGGCTCACGCAGGATCCGCATCCGCATATGCTGCGGCACTCTTTCGCCTCGCATGTGTTGCAATCGTCGGGCGACTTGCGCGCGGTGCAGGAAATGTTGGGGCATGCAAGCATTGCCTCGACGCAGGTTTATACGCATCTGGATTTTCAACATCTGGCGAAGGTCTACGACGCCGCGCATCCTCGGGCGAAGCGGAACAAGGGACAGAAATGAAAAAACTATTTCGCATCGGCGTGAAAGTAATTGCGGTCGCGGCAATCCTGATCGCGGTGGCTATCCTTGCCACCTGGTGCGCGGTACGCGCGAGCCTGCCCACGCTCGATGGCGACATCAAATTGGGCGGCCTTGCCGCGCCGGTCTCGCTCACCCGCGACGCCGACGGCACTGTCGGGATCAATGCGCAAAATTCGCTCGACGCAATGCGCGCACTCGGCTACGTGCATGCGCAGGAACGATTTTTCGAGATGGATTTGGCGCGCCGCGCGGCCGCCGGCGAATTGTCCGCGTTGCTCGGCCCGGCGACGTTATCGATGGACAAAGACAAGCGCCAGCATCGCATGCGCGCCCGCATGGAGGCTCAATTCCGGGCCGCATCCGCCGAGGATCGCGAATGGATCAAGGTATACACCGACGGCATCAACAACGGCTTGAGCGCGTATCCAATCCGCCCATGGCAATACCTTCTGCTGTGGCAGGCACCTGAGCCGTGGCGTGAAGTCGATTCGTTGCTGGTGCTTGCCGAAATGTATTTCATGTTGCAAGGCAACCCGATCGACAAGCGTTTTTCGGAAATCCAGTTGCGGAAAATGCTCGGCGACCGCGCCTTCGATTGGTTGCAGCCACTCGGCGGCGAATGGGATGCCGCGCTCGACGGCAGCATCATTTCGCCGGTGGCATTGCCCTCGGCGGAAGAGATCGATGTGCGCAAATTTCCGCCGCAAAACATCAAAACCGGCGCACTGCAAAATAACGACGCGCCTGAACAATTCATCGGCAGCAACAATTGGGCGATCGGTGGCGCGCGCACCGCGCACGGCGGCGCGATGTTCGCGGGCGACATGCATCTCGGCCTCGGCGTTCCCGGCATCTGGTTTCGCGCGCAGATGACCATCGGTACGGGCGACAAGGCGCGGCGCATCGCAGGTGTCACGTTGCCCGGTGTGCCGCAAATCGTGGCGGGCAGCAACGGCGATATCGCCTGGGGATTCACCAACAGCTACGGTCAATGGTTCGATTGGGTGGCGCTGCCGAAGACCGGCAATGACAACCCGCCCATCGCGATGCACCGCGAAACCATTGCGGTTAAGCGCGGCGACAGCGTTGAGATCGACGTGCGTGAAACAACATTCGGTCCGATTCTGCGCGACGACATCGACCATCGCTATGCGCTCTCGTGGGCCTTGTATCAGGAAGGCGGAGCGATCAATCGCGTCGCGCCAATGATGCAGGCGACAAATCTCGACGAGGCGATCGGCATCGCGCATCTCACGCCTACGCCGCACCAAAATATTCTGATCGCCGACAAAGCCGGCAACATCGCCTGGACGATTCTCGGCCGCATGCCCGCCCGCAGCGCGCCGCGCATGACGCGCGGTCAATTGACGCCAATCGAATCATTGCCCACCGGATGGCTACCGTCGGCGCAATATCCGCTGGTGAAAAATCCGCCGGACGGACAACTGTGGACAGCGAACAGCCGACAGATGTCCGGTGCGGCGGGTGACATGATCGGCGAAGGCGGATTTGATTTGGGCGCCCGCGCGGGGCAGATTCGCGATCGTCTGCGAGAGAGCCTGCGAGAACGACCAAAAATGACCGAGGCCGATCTCTACGCGATTCAGTTGGATAGCGAATCGCGTTTTCTCAAACGCTGGGGCGTGCTCGCGCAATCGGTGGCGGGCACGAATGAAAAGACCGCCGCCATCGCCGCCGAATTAAAACGTTGGAACGGTCGCGCCGATGCGGATCAAACCGGACACCGCATCGTGCGCGCGTTTCGCGAGCGGGTGCAAAGCCAGCTTTGGTTGGCATGGCTCAACGCCAGCGACCGCCAGCCCGCGCGAGTGGCAGACCTGAAGGCGCGCTACAGTGCGTACCGCTTCGACGCGCGCTTTGAATATCCCGTTTGGCAGGCGATTGCGGTGCGGCCGACACACTTGTTGCCCGCACCCCATGCAAATTGGGATGAATTCCTCGCGGTACAGATCGCCGGCGTTCACGACGAGTTGGTCGCATCCCATGGCAGCCTCAGCGACGCCACCTGGGGCAAACGCAACATGGCCACGATCCGCCACCCGTTCTCGCGCGCGATGCCGTTCCTGTCGCGCTTCCTCGATATGCCGACCGCAGCGCAATCCGGAGACAGTCATATGCCACGCGTCGCCGGCAATACTTTCGGTGCCTCGCAACGACTCGTGGTGTCACCAGGACGCGAAGAACAAGGCATCCTCACCGTCGCCGGCGGACAAAGCGGGCATCCGCTATCGCCGTTTTATGGCGCGGGGCATCAAGGTTGGCTGGAAGGCCGGGCAACGCCGCTGCTGGCGGGGGAAACGCAGCATGTAATTCGATTATCGCCGTAGGGGAAATGCGAAATCACTCGGCATTTCAACTCGTTTCCATCAAGGCGATATGATGCTTGTCTTTCATTGCAACTTGCCTGTGAACTGAGGGTTCGCACGATATGTCGATAATATTTTCTTTGCTACGACTTAGCTAGGAAGGAACATGGCTCGCACCTTCAGTGCAATTGATGGTCTCGTTCCATGCGACCTAATGCAAGCCGGTCTGGATCATGTCTCGGCAGCGCAAGTACTTTTCGCAAATGATCCAAGGCGCTTCGATTCGGCAGGTTATCTCGCGCACCTTGGAATAGAACTTCTACTCAAGGCTTGGCTTCTCAAAGTGGTGGGCGCGTTCGAAGGTACGCACAATCTAGAATCACTCTATCTCCAGTTAGAAAAAAGGCAAGAGTTGCCAAAACTGACAAAAAACCATGCGCGCATACTCACAATGCTTGATCAATTTGAACAATTGCGTTACCCAAACCGGCTACAGCCTATTGAGATAGGCGACGGTGACTGGACTGACATCGAGGCAATGGTTCGTTTTTTATGTCATGCCATGCCAACGGCCATCGAAGAAGTGGTGGAAGAAGATGGAAAATTGACAAAGGGTGGGCGCGTACTCAAGAAGAAAAAACTTACCTGAGAGTGCGCTGTAATTCAGGGAAAACTTGCGAATTTTTGCGACGATTTTGTATGCTCAAAATTTTCCATAGTCTATCCAGTTGTACTTTCCCAAAAAATCCGCGTACGCAATCGTTCGCACGGCAGAGGAGCAAACACATGAATTCAAAGGCACTTATCCTAGCGGTATCGTCTCTAATGGGTTGCGCTGCTACGGGTGTAATCCCTATTGGACAAGACACCTACATGGTGGGCAAGCGCGGCTGGACCTCGCTGCAAGCGGCGACGCAAATTAAAGCGGATGCTTTCCAAGAGGCTTCAAGTTTTTGCATATCCCAAGGCAAATTCATTCAACCTGTAATCGTAAATGAGACGCCTGGCGTGCCTGCTGTAAGTCCTCCTGCGGTGGAGATCCAGTTTAGGTGTTTGGCCCAGGGCGATAAAGAGTTGAGTAGGCCGACTCTCAAAAAAGAAAAGTAGTACCGCCATTGAAGGTTAGCGCCTCTTCGCACTCACTTGAAGGCAAAAGTAGCCAAGTTCGATATCTTCGAATGAATACCAACTTGGTCTCTTTTTTTCACATGACTCGTTTGCGCAAAGTGCTAGTGGGGAAACCAACGAGCAATATGACCGACCGCATTTTCGTTTTGAGTCAAATCGTTTGGCGAGGGTCGATAAATCTTGGCGATGACCGGTGCTTTGTTTGCCGCAAGAAACGCTTCAATTTTCGGTTGCGTGTTCACAAAATTGTGAGCCAACTCCGCTACGGGCGCATGCCCAACCACGATGAGTAAGCGCACTTTGTGCGACACCACGGCGGCAAGTTCATTCGGCGTGTAGCGAATCCGCTCGTTGTGGGTGATTGCGATGCGATTGTTGGTGCCGCAGTATTCAAGCCATTCCTCGTCGGTGCCATCCTGTTGAAATAGATCGTGGTGTCGTTCAATCGTGATGCCGGCACTTGCGAGGATGGCGGGAAATTGTTTCCCGAGATCGCGGTCAGTGAAATAGACCAGACTCAAGCGACGCGGCGCTCGTACAGCACGGTATTTTCAATGTCGTCCACCGACAAGTCGTAATCTTCGGCAACATCCTTGACGTGTTCTCCGGCGTCAATCCGGTTGACGATTGCAATTGTCGAAATGCCGGCCTTTGACACAATGGGACGACCAAACGCAATGGCGGGATCGATGACGATGGCCCTTTCCGTTGTCGGATCCGCCGAAACATAGGGGTACAGGCGCACCGGGAATTGCCAGTGATCCCATTCGACCCGCTTCAAATGTTCTTCCAACAGCTTGCGCATCGCGAGTTGCCCGGACGCGCTCAGGTTGATGAGCTCGCCGTATTTATCGAGGAACACTTTTCCCGCATGCGTTCGCAAGTCCTTGCTAAGGAGAAGCCGGTCTATATCGAGCGCATGCTCGGCATATCGAATCGCCTTGCGCAATTCGGCAATGGCGACGCCGTGCTCGGTCCGGAACGAACGCAAAACATGCGCTTCCACCAGATTGTAGAAGGAGAGAACGGGCGGTTTCTTCTGCGCCGGTTTGATGAGCGGTTGAAACGTGCCCACCTTCTCGCCGAGTGGATATGCGCGCCCAACCACCCAAGAGCGAAGCGTTGCGGATGGGAGCTTCAGGTAACGGGCAGCCTCGGCGAGGCCGTAGGCGGGTTGATCGCGCAATTTGTTGATTTGGGTAATCATCGTTGTAGTTTGCCTCAGTTCCGAATTGTATGCTTTTTGAGTGGACCATTTTGGGTGGTCGCCACCCATACTGAAAGGGTACTTTTATTTACCCTGTCGTACCGGCGAAGGCCGGTACCCAATTTTCGTACCCCATTGACACATTTACGAAATTGGACCCCGGCCTACGCCGGGGCGACAGAGATTTGAGGTTGATAGAAGTATCCAAAAAGAAAACTCTAGCACTGGCGCGGCGTTTCGGCCATTTTAGCTTGTAGAGCCCGGCCAGTACTAGAGTTTCGGCAATTGGCCTGGCAGCACAACCACTCCGGCGCACGAAAATTGCGCATGCAACTCGATCGGCCTACACTGCATCGCTTTGCCAATTTATCCGCCATGAAATTCTCCCCTCACTCGCGCAACAACCGTGCGCCCCATCCATAGACGCGAACGCCATGCTTCGCAATCCGGCGGCATGACCGCATCGAACATCACGCCGGTCACGCTCCTCACCGGCTTTCTCGGCAGCGGCAAAACGACGTTATTGAATCGCCTGCTGCGCGATCCCGGGATCGGTGAGACCGCAGTACTGATCAATGAATTTGGCGCGGTCGCGATCGATCATTTGCTGGTGCGCGAATCGAGCGAGAATTTAACGGTGCTCGCCAACGGCTGCATTTGTTGCTCGGTGGCGGGCGATATGGTGCAGGCGATGCGCGATCTTTATTTCAAGCGCGCGAACGGTGAAGTGCCGGATTTCAAGCGCGTGGTAATCGAGACGACCGGCTTGGCCGACCCCGCGCCGATCATGCATACGCTGATCGAAATGCCGCTGGTCGCCGCGCGCTATTCTCTCTCGGGTGTGGTGACGACGGTGGATGCCGAACACGGTTCGCGGCAGCTCGACGAACATATGGAGTGCGTTAAACAAGTGGCGGTGGCGGATCGCATTGTGCTGACCAAAAGCGATCGCGCATCGGTCGAGCAATCTGAATCTTTGCGCGCGCGGCTCCGCAATTTGAACCCGGGTGCTGTGATTCTCGATGCGGTCAGCGGCGAAGTCGACTGCGCGGCACTGTTCAATACCGGCTTGTATCAACCGGGGCAACGCACACCAGACGTGCGCGCATGGCTGAAGGCGGAAGCGTACCGCGCGCTGCCCAAATCCGCGTCACCCTTTGTTCGCGCGGCAACGGCTCCGCGCCACGATGATCGCATCCATGCTTTCACGATGGCTTTCGATCATCCCGTCGCATGGTCGAAATTGATCGAGGCGCTTGAATTGCTGACCTCGCTGCGCGGCGATCAATTGCTGCGCATCAAGGGCATCGTCAATGTCGCTGGCGAGGATCGGCCGAGAGTGATTCACGCGGTGCAGCACACGATCTACCCGCCGGCACAGCTGGCGGCGTGGCCGGATGCCGATCGCTCGACGCGGCTGGTGTTTATCACGCGCGATCTGGATGAGGCGTTTGTGCGGGATACGCTGGCATCGCTTATTGTTGAGTAGCGGAAACCGTATCGCTCAGATTCCGTGCGAGGTTTTCGGACACTTTCTTCCCCCGTTCGCCCTGAGCTTGACGAAGGGCCTCGTACAGCCGCCCCTTCGACAAGCTCAGGGCGAACGGAGTGGTGTTGAGGCGTCTCGATTGACGCAGGCAAAACCGTAGCAGCAAAACCTTGAAGCCTTTCGCTCCGCCCCCAATTACAATGGTCAACTTCCCTTCTCAGAATCCGCCATGAATTCATCCGTCACCGCAAAACATTCCCCGATCCCGACCACTATCCTCACCGGCTTTCTGGGCGCGGGCAAGACCACCTTGCTGAACCGCATCTTGACCGAGCGCCACGGCGAAAAAATCGCGGTGATCGAAAACGAATTCGGCGAAGCCGGCATCGACAACGAAATCCTCGTGCAGAACAAGGAAGAGCAGATTATCGAGATGAACAATGGCTGCATCTGCTGCACGGTGCGCGGTGATCTGGTGAAAATTCTTGGCGATCTCGCCGACAAGCGCCGCAAGGGCACGCTCAAGTTCGACCGCGTCATTATCGAGACCACCGGCATGGCCGATCCCGGCCCGGTCGCGCAGACATTTTTCATGGACGACGACATTCACGAAGCGTATGTGCTTGACGCCGTCATCACGGTGGTCGATGCCAAACACGCCCAGCAACAACTCGACAGCAACGAGCAGGCGCGCGAGCAGATCGGTTTTGCGGACCGCGTGTTGATATCCAAAACCGATCTCGTCGCCAAGGAAGAAACCGACGCGCTGATCGCCCGCATGAAGCGCATGAACCCGCGCGCGACGTACAAGAACGTGCATTTCGGCGAAACCGACATCAAGGAAATTCTCGATGTGCGCGGCTTTAATCTGAATTCGGTGCTGGAAATCGATCCTGACTTTCTGAAAGAAGATCATCATCATCACGACGACGATATTCAATCCTTCGTGTTCACGTCCGAACGCGCGCTGGATATGGAAAAAATCGAGGCCTTTCTTTCGCTGCTGATTCAGACTTACGGCAACGACATGCTGCGCTACAAGGGCGTACTGAGCATTGAAGGCCAAATCAATCGGATGATATTTCAGGGTGTACATATGACGATGGGCGGCAGCCCCGGCAAGCCTTGGGCGACCGGCGAGAAACGCGAATCGAAGATGGTGTTCATCGGGCGTAATTTGCCGAAGCGGATTTTTGTCGAGGGGCTCGCCTACTGTGTTGCCGATATGACCGACAAGGCCGACGGCAGCAAAGCGACCATCGACGTCAAATAGTCCAACAGACGCATGGTCGACATCAGCGGTCTGCGGGCGGGTTACGGCGGGAAATTGGTGTTTTCGCTGGAACGATTCGCGGTGGCTTCGGGTCAGCACACCTTGGTGCTCGGCCCTTCCGGTTGCGGCAAAACCACGTTGCTGAATATCATCGCCGGCATTGCCCTGCCGATGGCGGGAGAAGTGCGTGTCGATGGTGTGAGGATTGACGCACTCGATTCGGCCGCGCGCGATCAATTTCGCGGTCGGCACATCGGCTTCGTGATGCAGCGCTTGCATTTGATTTCGGCGTTGACGGTCGAGGCCAATCTGCGGCTCGCACAACGCCTTGCGGGCGGTGCCGTCGATGACCACCGCACTAACGGCATTCTCGACACGCTCGGCATCGCCGACAAACGCCGCGCCTATCCGCGCCAACTTTCGCAAGGCGAGGCCCAGCGCGTTGCCATCGCGCGCGCGGTGGTGAATCGCCCGGCGTTGATTCTGGCCGACGAGCCGACGGCGGCGCTGGACGACACAAATTGCGAATCCGCGATCAAACTCCTGTTCGATCAGGCCGATGAGCATGGCGCAACATTGCTGGTGGCGACGCACGATGCGCGCATCACATCGCGCTTCGAGCAAGTATGCGAGCTCGCATGAGCAATATGATGCGCGGCATGACACAGGCATTCGGCACCGCGCTGCCACTCGCGTATGCCTATTTGCGCGATCGCCTGCTCGCCACCCTGCTGAATATTCTCTTGCTCGCGCTCGGCATCGCAACGGTGATCGCACTGCTGCTCACGTTGTCGCAGGCCGAAGATCGCATGGAGCGCGACGCGGCGGGCATCGATCTGGTGGTGGGCGCGAAAGGCAGTCCGCTGCAATTGATACTGTCGTCGGTATTCCATGTCGATAGCCCGACCGGCAACATTGCGATGCATGAAGCCGACAAGATCGCTGCGATGCGCGCCGTCAAACGCGCGGTACCGCTGGCGCTGGGCGATAGTTTTCGCGGGTTTCGGATTGTCGGCACCACGCCGGCCTATCTCGATTTGTACGGTGCCTCCATCGTGCACGGGCGCGCGTGGGAAAAACCGATGCAAGCGGTCATCGGCACGGAAGTCGCGGCGCGCACCGGTCTCTCGATCGGCACACGATTCGCCGGTACCCACGGGCTCGCCGAGGGTGGCGGCGCGCATGCCGACGCGCCGTTTGAAGTCGTCGGCATTTTGAAGCCGACTGGCGCGGTGATTGATCGGCTGATACTTACGGGGCTTGAGAGCGTTTGGCGCGTGCACGCGCACGAGGAAGCGAAATCGCCGTCGAATGCACACGGCAAAACGGACGAGGATGAAAAGGAAATCACCGCGCTATTGATTCAGTATTCAGGGCCGCTCGCGGCGGCCACATTTCCTCGCCATGTAAATAGTGTGAGCGGCTTGCAGGCGGCCTCACCGGCGATGGAAACGACGCGATTGTTTGCCTTGCTGGGTTTCGGTGTGACGGCATTGAAAATGTTCGCGGCGATCATGATGATCTCGGCCGGATTGGGCATCTTCATCGGATTGATGAACGCGTTCGACGAGCGGCGCGCCGATCTCGCGTTGTTGCGTGTGCTGGGTGCTCATCGCGGCATCGTGTTCCTCACCATCCTTCTGCAAGGCGTGGCGCTGGGGGTGGCGGGCGTTATACTGGGCATTCTGCTGGGACATGCGGGTGCCGAATGGATCGGCAGGTCGATCGGCGACGCGCACCGCGTGAACCTCACCGGATTGACATGGCTTGCGGCGGAGTGGTGGGTAATCATTGCGGCACTCGCATTGGCCGTGCTGGCGGGATTGTTTCCCGCTTGGCGCGCCTATCGCGACGCAGTGCCGGAACTCCTTAACCGGGCGTGAGTCGATGAGTCGTCAGCGTTTTTTCGGGAAGTGATGCAAATGATTCGTGGCAGATGTTCTTCAATGGCGGGATCGACGTTACGACTACGCGGCGTCATGTCGGCGGGCGCACTCGTGGCGGCTTGTTTGACGGGCAGCGCGGCAATCGCCGTGAGCCCGGACGCCGGCAAAATTCCGGACGAGCAATTGTTCAGCTACCTCGGCAAAGATCCGCTGCCCAACGGCACGATTCCCTGGCAATTGCTGCGTCAAGTGAAATTGATCGAAGAGAAGAAAAACGGCAAGACCACCAGTCGCCCGGAATTCAGCGCACAGCTCAAGGAACTCGACCGCAAGCAGGTAAAAGTCTATGGATTCGTGCTGCCGCTCTCGACGACCCTGAAGCAAAAGCACTTTCTCATTTCGCCACTGCCGACGCACTGCCCGTTTTGCGTCTCGCAAGGGCCGGATTCGATGATCGAAGTATTGGCAAAGGTGCCCGTTGAATATTCCAATTGGGATCCGATCATCATTTCTGGGCGGCTTGAACTAGTGAACGATTCGTCGCTCTACTATCGGCTGATCGACGCCGAAGCCGTGAAGAATTAACGATGGCCACCGCGATTCCAGGCAAGCCGGCGGGACAACGACCGGTCGCTACGGCGGCGACCGCAGCGCCGGTGAAGGCGGCCATGCTGTCGTCGGGCGGATTCAGCAGCGAGCAATTGTCGGGTGATGCAACCAGTTTTCCTCCGCTCTACGAGGCGGCCGTGCTTTATGCGGCCGACTGTTACGACGCCGCGCAGGAAACCCTCAAGGAACATCTGAAGGGCAAGGATGGTAAGGACAGCATTCGCACCTGGTTGATGCTGTTTGATTTTTACCAGCTCACGCATAACCGCAAGGAGTTCGACTCGCTGTCGATGCTCTTCACGGTCAAATTCGAGCGCTCGCCGCCGGTGTGGGCCGCCGTGGACGATGCCGGTGATCCGCGCCGCCGGGAAAAACGTGAACGCAAGGATTTCTTTCCCCTGACGCCGGCGTTGGATGGTGCGTTGCTAGGCGAAATCGACAAGCTCGAAGCGTTTGCGACCGAGATGGGCAGTTGCCGCATCGGCCTCGAAAAAGTATCCGGTATGTTGTCCGAAGAGGCCGAGCTGATGTCGATCGTGTTTCAGCGTTTGCGCCGCTCGAAGTTTCCGATCTGGTTCAACGGCTTCGATGGTTTCGCGGCGATGCTGAAAAAAAGCATCAATGACGCCGCCGGCAAACCACTGCCGGATAGCCTGGGCTATTGGTCGCTGTTGTTTGAACTCTACATTCTCGATGGCAAGCACGAAGAATACGAGGAGCTGGGGCTCGAGTATGCGGTGGCCTACGAAATGTCGCCGCCACCGTGGGAAGTGGTAATGCGTCCAACCGGCCCCGACGGCACCAATGCGGCACCAGCCGGCACACCCGCCGCCTCGCTGGTCGGGTTTCCATTGCGCGGTGTCATCAATTCCGGCAGCAAGGAAGTGCTCCAACAACTGTCCGTCTATGCGTCTTCAAAACAAGAGGTGCTGGTCGATATGAGCAATTTGATGCGCATCGACTTCGCTGCCGCCGGGATGTTTTTTGAGGCGATCCGCGCCATTCACCTCGCGCAAAAGCGCGTGATACTTTCCAATCTCAATGAACTCACGGCGGCGCTGCTGGAAGTGTTCGGCATGACCAAGCACGCGATCCTGATGCGCAAGAAAGCGGCCTGAACCGGTGAGCACCGAACCCCAACAGTTCCACGGCACCACCATTCTTTCCGTACGGCGCGGCGGCAAGGTCGCGATGGGCGGCGATGGCCAGGTCACGCTCGGCAACATCATCGTCAAGGCGACCGCGCGGAAAATTCGCCGCTTGCACAAGGATCAAGTGCTGGCCGGATTCGCCGGCGCCACGGCGGACGCATTTACGTTGTTCGAGCGCTTTGAAGCCAAACTCGACAAGCATCAGGGCCACTTGATGCGCTCGGCGATTGAGCTCGCCAAGGATTGGCGCACCGACCGAATTCTGCGGCGGTTGGAAGCGATGCTCTGCGTCGCCGACCGCACCAGTTCACTCATCATTACCGGCACGGGTGATGTGCTCGAACCGGAACACGGCCTGCTCGCCATCGGCTCCGGCGGAGCCTACGCGCAAGCGGCGGCGCAGGCATTGTTGCAGAACACTGAACTCGCGCCGGTTGATATCGTCAAGAAAGCGCTCACCATCGCTGGCGATATTTGCATTTACACCAATCAGCACCACACGGTTGAAGCACTCGAATGATGACGCCAAAAGAAATTGTCTCGGAACTCGACAAGCACATCGTCGGTCAGGCGAGCGCTAAACGTGCGGTCGCCATCGCGTTGCGCAACCGCTGGCGGCGCTCGCAGGTGGCCGAGCCGCTGCGCAACGAAATCACGCCGAAAAATATTCTGATGATCGGGCCGACGGGTGTCGGAAAAACCGAGATCGCGCGCCGGCTTGCGCGCCTGGCCAATGCGCCGTTTCTCAAGGTGGAGGCGACCAAGTTCACCGAGGTTGGCTATGTCGGCCGAGATGTCGATTCGATCATCCGCGACCTCGCCGAAATCGCGGTGAAGCAGGCGCGCGAAGTCGAGGCGCAAAAAGTCCGGCATCTCGCACAAGATAGCGCCGAGGAACGCGTACTCGATGTGCTGCTGCCACAGGCGCGCAACTTCGATTTCTACGCGAAGGCCGACGCCATCGAAGGCGACGACAACAGCACCCGCCAGAAATTCCGCAAGATGCTGCGCGAAAACAAACTCGACGACCGCGAAATTGAAATTGAAGTCGCGGCCATGCCGGCGTCGATGGAAATTTTCGGTCCGCCCGGCATGGAAGAATTGACGCAGCAGATTCAGGGCATGTTCCACAATATGGGACAGGCGCGCAAGAAAACCCGCAAAGTTACCGTCAAGGAAGCGCTAAAATTGCTCACCGACGAAGAGGCCGAGAAGCTGATCAACGACGAGGAAACCAAGATCGCTGCGATCCAAAATGTCGAGCAAAACGGCATCGTCTTCATCGATGAGATCGACAAAATCGCCAACCGCAGCGGCAGCGAATCGCACGGCGCGGATGTCTCGCGTCAGGGCGTGCAGCGCGATCTTTTGCCGCTGGTCGAAGGCACCACCATTTCCACCAAATACGGCATGGTGAAAACCGATCACATTTTGTTCATCGCATCGGGCGCGTTTCATCTCGCGAAACCTTCCGACCTGATCCCCGAATTGCAGGGCCGCCTGCCGATCCGGGTCGAATTGTCCTCGCTGTCGATTGAGGATTTCGAGGCGATCCTCACCAAGACCGACGCCTGCCTTACGCGCCAATATCAGGCCTTGCTGCAAACCGAAAACGTGACGATCGAATTTCCGCCGGAAAGCGTGCGACGACTCGCCGAGATCGCCTTCGCCGTCAACGAAAAAACCGAAAATATCGGCGCGCGGCGTTTGTACACCGTGATGGAAAAATTGCTCGAAGATATTTCGTTCGATACCACCTCGCAGGGCGAGCAATTCGCGGTGACGGCGGAATATGTGAACGAAAAATTGGGCGCGTTGGCGGAAAGCGAAGACCTCGCACGGTACGTGCTTTGAGGTTCTGTCGCAGTCTGTTTCCAAGCGTCGCAATATCGCGCGAGGAATGCGTTAAATTGCCTGTCACCAAACTCTTCGACAGCGCAAACACCATGCCCCATTTTTTTCGCGGTTCACTGCCTTTCGCCACATTCACATCGATCTTGCTGACACTTGCCATGCTTGTCTCTCCTGCCGCGATGGGTGCCGTTTTCACCGCCAAAGACGTTGCCGCCGAAGAAGGCAAGTTCGCCGCCTATTCCGTGAAGAACGGCATGCGCGCGGCGTTTATCGAATTCTTCGCGGAAAAATCCTGGCTGCTGCGGCCCGAATTGGTCGATGCGCAGGCATGGCTCGCCACCCGCAGCGATCCAGCCATCATCCTCGACTGGAAATCGCAACGCACCATTCTTTCCGCTTCGGGCGAGCTCGGTTATTCCACGGGCCCCTCGATCATCCGCGACAAAAAAAATCCCGCTGCGCCCGCCTCTCACGGACAGTTTTTCTCCGTCTGGCAAAAACAAAAAGGCGGCGAATGGAAGGTGCTGGTGGATCACGGCATTGCGCACGGGCCGACGGCAACGCCCGACAAATTATCCGACGCGCCGTTGATCGCGCTCGATTTGCCGCCGCCGAAGGCGGCCGCGGGCGGCACGGTTGAGGATCCGGAGCAACAGTTCATCGCGCGCACCGTGAACGCAGGCGACGCCTATGCTGCCACCGTCACGCCGCGCACGCGCCTGTTGCGCGCCGATCAATTGCCCATCGACGGCGTGAAGGCGATTGGCGAATACCTGAAGGCCAACGAAACACAGTGGGCGTGGACCGTGAAATTGCAGGGTGCTTCTCAAGCCGGCGATTTCGTTTATGCCGTCGGTAATGTCGCCTGGCGAACGCGCGAGGGCGCGCTGAAAAATGGCCAGTACGTGCGCGTGTGGGTGCGCGAGAGCGATGCCGAACCCGGCAAGGCACGTTGGTCGCTCGCCGGAGAAGTCGTCACGCCGCAGCCGCCGGCGAAGAAATAGCGTTCGTGCGGGTTGCCGCTCGCAGCACATTTCACGGGTCTTTGAAGTTTCGACATTGCAGCAAATGCGGCCTGCGAGACTCCAATATCGGCGCGGGTTTCGGAGTATTTATGCCCGGGAATGCCCGCCAAATGGCGATCTTGGTCTAAGCCAACTGGTTTTTCCACGGTCATTCTCCGCGTCGCGAAAAGGGATTCCCTTTGGTCAACGCGGGAATCCAACTTTCGTCACCATAAGAGACGCAACGAAAAATGGAGCCCCACGTTCGCGAGGATGACGAGAATTGAAAGTAAGGGGAAGTACCCCAAAAGCATTGAGGAAAACGCCGGATCACGCCGATTCGAAACTGGTGATGATTCCCGATTGCACGCTCTCAAGCAGGAAGTCTTGCAAATTAAATGCGGCATCCGTCTCGAGCGCCAAAGTCGCGGCGGTTTCCAGCGTGTACCGCTCTTGCAGTGCGCGCAGGAATCGTGAGGCACTGGTCGAGACCGCTTGAATGGCGACGCCCATTGTGCCGCCCTCGTTGACATCGCGGCGCACCAGCAAATATTCGTCCGCTTGATCCCAATCGACATCCATCTCACCCCAATATTCCGGCTGATTGATGCGCCAAATTTGCAGCAGCGGATACGGCGATGAGAGCAATCGCAGCGCCGGATGCAGCACGAAAACGAGTGCGCCGTGATCGGCCGGATCGATCGTGGCGAGGTGATTTATATCGATCAACGCCGCATCGGCCGCGTGAAAGCATTCGTGCCAGGCCCATTCCAGACGCGCCACATCGGCGAGGTAAGGCAACTCTTGTGCATGCGGGTAATCGGCGAGAAACACGGGCCATTCGCGACCGAATTGGTTCAGATCACCCGACGTTGACGGCGTTCTACGAATGAACGAATCCGCCGCATGCTGAAAGAACGCCTCGCCCACAATGCGCTGGACCACCGGAAATACATCGCGCAGCGCTCCCCGCAAGTTGGCGAAAACATTGTGCCGATAAATTTCAAGTCGGTGGGCGGCGGAAAGTTTGCCGCCGATAATCGACGGTTCTGCGACATCGGCGCCGAGGATGATCGAGTCGGCAAATCTGCGTTGCAGTTCACGCAGCATGGTTGTTTCCCGTCGCAAGAGACGCCGACGACATCGGCGCACCCGCAAGAATGCGGTTCGCTTTACCGGCCTCCGCAAGCAGCACGCCGAGCACCGGAATATCGGTGTCCCATTCGATCAACGTCGGCACCGGCCCGAAGCGGGCGATGGCGTATTCGTAGAGCGCCCAGACTTCGTCGCACACCGGCGCGCCATGGGTGTCGATCAATAACTCGCCCGTATCCTGAAAGCCGGCCAGATGAATCTCGCCGACGCTGCCGACGGGGATCGCGTCGAGGTATATCAGCGGGTCAAAATCATGATTCACCGCGTTGACGTAAATATTATTCACGTCGAGCAAGATCCCGCATCCAGCGCGGCGCGCGACTTCACCCACGAATTCCCATTCGGGCATTGTCGAGTCATGGAATTGAAGGTAGCTCGATACGTTTTCGACGAGGATTTTCCGCTTCAGCGTGTCCTGCGTTTCAAGCACGTTGGCGACGACGCTATCGAGCGCCTCAGGCGTGTACGGCAGCGGCAGCAAATCGTTCAGGTGGCGGCCCGCGATGGCAGTCCAACACAAATGTTCCGAGACCAGTGCTGGCTCGATCGCATCCACCAAGCGCTTTAGTTTTCGCAGGTGTTCCGGATCAAGTCGATCGCGTGACCCCAGCGACAAGCCGACGCCATGCGTGCTGATCGGATAGTCTTCGCGGAACCGTGCGAGAAATTTCAGCGGCTGCCCGCCGTCGCCGAAGAAATTTTCGCTGTGAACTTCGAGGAACGAAACCGATGGCACTTCGGCGAGGATAGCGTGATAGTGCGGTGTCCGCAGCCCGATACCGGCGCGTGCCGCCATCGAACCGGAAATTGCCAATGGCTTAGTCATGGCGCGAAAAAAAGCCCCCGCGTTTCATGGCGGGGGCATTAATCTCAAGGGAACTACGCAAAAACAACAGCGGCACCTAGTGTCGTGACGCAGAAATATCGATACATAAAACGGCGTCTTTTTCCGCATGGCGGTTTCGGCGCACCAGCGGTGCGCCCTCGTCGTTGCCATAGCCATAGCTATGTCGCCTCCTCGCGCCTTGCCCTGCGAAAAAATCCATCCGTTTTATTTGCATCGCTATTTCTGTGTCACGACACTAGT